>JALVKT010000101.1 GCA_027027675.1 Thermofilaceae archaeon
AGCCACTGGAGCGCCTCCCTCTCGGCCCCAAACCGGCCCATAAGCCTGAGCGCAGCCCTCACAACCCTGCTAACCGGGACCCTCACGGGCGCCTCCAGCCTCTCGAGCGGGACGCAGCGGTAAAGGTGGAAGGGGCAGCGCAGCGCCTCAACAAGCATAGCGCCATTCTCTCCGAGCTCCCCAAGAAGCCTTTTTTCATCGAGCCACACGAGGATCGACGCTGGCGCCGCAGCAATAGCTGCAAGGAGAAACACGTTATCCCCCAGCATCGCCACGCGCAGAGAGTCGAGGAGGAAGGGCACAGCCGCCAGTGGGAGCAGGGCGTACGCCCTCCAATCTGGAGGGGGGAAACGCAGTTCTCGGGGCACTTTTAGCTGTGCTGCAACTCCCACCGCCATCCCGGCTAGGCTGAAGCCTAGGAGGGCCGTGGCGCCCTGGCCGGGGCTTATCATAAAGATTAGTCCGACGACTATTAGGGGCATGGTTGTGGTGAATAGCATCATTAGCTCGCTTAGCTGCTGGAGCATTGCCTCGCTCGTCTCCACCTCCACCTTCAGCGCTGCAAGGCCCTCCTCTAGGAAGCGGCGGAGCCCCTCCCTGCCACCGCTAACCTCGTCACGCCTAGCAACCTCCAACACGTCCCTAGAATCCCTAACCTCGAAGAGCTCCCCGAGACGCTTCAACGTGGCACTGGGGGGCAGGGGGCTCGTGTATAGGAGGAGCGCCAGGTCGAGGGGGCCAAGGAAAACCTTCTTTCCAAAAAATGTGGGCCTGTTTTTCGGCACGGCTGTGCGCCGCTAAACCCTTGTGAACGCAAGCGTTATCTCGCCGCTCGGCGTGCGCACTATTGCCTGGCTGCTTGTCGGCGCAGCTGTGAATGTTGCGGTGCACTGTATAAGCTGGCCCGTAGCGTTGCAGCTCGTGCTGCTTGCGCCGACAACCTCTATGGACGCGGGATCTACAGGCTCCGTCCCGATATTCTTTAACGTGAAGTATAGGGTGCCGCTCCCAGAGTCATACGTAGGCGTGCCCACGACGACGAGCATAGGGCTACTCGTCGCGCCACGCGTCGCAGTCATCAAAAACCAAACAACAAGCCCAGCAGCAGCCACAAGGCCAATCGTAAGCAGTGCGGCCGTAATGCTGAACGCGCCTCTACGCCTAGCCATCTTCTCAGCCGCTCCACCTTTAACAAAGCCTTATAAGCCCGGCTACGGGCTAGAAAGATTTACACGTTAATGCTAGAAATAACAACATGGGACTATAATGTTATCAACCGCCGTCGTTCTAGCCGGTGGCAGGGGCACAAGGCTTAGGCCACTCACGTTAACAATGCCAAAACCCCTCGTGCCGGTGGGAAACGTCCCCATCTTAGACCATATACTCACACTCCTCAAACTAAACGGGTTCGAGAAAATAGTAATAGCCGTGAACTACCTCGGAGAAATGATTAGACGTCACATACTGGAAAAATACGACGGCTACGGAATGGAAATAGTTGTTCCCCGCATAAAGCCACTCGACACCGCAGACGCCGTACGCAAATGCCGCGACTTCATAGACGGGGACTTCCTCGTAGTCATGGGCGACGTGCTCACAAACATGAACCTCCGCGAGTTCGCCCAATTCCACGAGGAAAAGGGAGGTATCGCCTCAATAGCGCTCATAGAGGTGCCGTCCCTCCTCGACTTCGGGGCAGTAATACTTGGCCATGACGGCAGGATCATACACTTCATCGAAAAGCCCAGCAGCCCCGAAATATACCTTGTAAGCCTCGCATACACCCGCTTCCCCCAGAACATCTCAAAGCTCTACTCAAACCTCGCAAACACGGGCTTCTACGCGCTCAGCTATAAGATCCTAGACATCCTAGACGAGAACCCCTACCTCATGGACTGGGGACGCCACGTCTTCCCCTGGCTCCTTGAAAACAACTATGAGGTCTACGGCTGGGACGCAGGCGACATATACTGGGCCGACGTGGGGAGACCACACAACTACCTGAGAGCAAACTTTGACCTCCTCGAGGGGCTCGTAAAGCCCCTAAAGCCGAAGGGCAGAGAAGTAATGCCCGGCGTCTGGATAGGAGAAAACGCGGGCGTAGACCCTAAAGCAGAGCTGAGGCCCCCGGTCGCTATCGGAGATGGCTCGAGAATAGCCGCTAGGGCGGTGGTAGGCCCCTTCGCGGTTATAGGGGACAACGTCGAGGTGGGCGAGGGAGCAGTTGTTGAGCGTAGTGTGGTAATGAATAATACCAGGCTGAGGGCTCAGGTGAACGTTACTTATAGTGTTTTGGCGAAAAATATTTTAGTTGAGGAGGGAGCTGTCATTAAAGGATTTTCTGTAATAGGAGAGGGGGTCGTCGTGAAAAGCAACTATACAGTTCAGCCGAACACGGTTATTGAACCCGCAATTAGAGTTCTGGAAAAGGTGAGGAAGAGTGGCGGCTAGCAGCGTCCTCCCCATATATCATAACAGGATATATGGCGTGGCAAACTCGCAGCTCACGCCCGAAGTCACAGCGGAGCTCGGCGCCGCCCTAGGCACAATGCTCGGGGAAGGCTCCCTCGTAGTCACCGCCAGGGACCTCTACCCTCCCTCAAGGATGCTTAAACGCTCATTCTCAGCAGGCCTCATGTCTACGGGCATATCTGTTATAGACTTCCACGACGCCACGCTCCCCGAGATAGCCTTCGCCATAAAGAGGTTCGGCGCAAAGGCGGGCATACATTTCTCCGTGGCCCCACACAGGAACGACAGCGTCCAGATAAGAATCCTAGACTCAAACGGCATAGAGATAAGCTTTGACAAGCTAAATGACCTCCTAATGCTCTACGACACAAAGCACATCGTAAGGACGATACCGCCCAGGATTGGCTGGGTCTCCTACGCCGAGTACATACACGACATATACACGGCCTCCATCACAAGCTTCCTCGACACAGCCCCCATAAACGCGGCCAGGCCACGAATAGCCGTAGACGTAAACTTCGGCCCCGCCACCGACGTCCTCCCAATGCTGTTCAGCGAGGTAGGCGTCCGCTTCATACTCCTAAACTCCCACAAGCCCTCCCCCAGAAACCCCCCGCGGCAACTCCCATCCCTAGAGTCCATGAAGATGCTCGCAAACATAGTGGACGCCTCAGACTCGCTATTCGCGGCCGCATTATCATCGGACGCCTCCCAAGTATTCATGATAGACGACAGGGGCCGCATACTCGACCCCGACACCTTAATAGGCGTCTACGCCATGACCCTGCCCCGCGGAGCAAAGCTCGCCGTCAGCGAGTCCACGTCGCGAGTTGTGGACAAGATAGCCGAGATACAGAAGATAACGCTCCTCCGAGTAAAAGGGATGGTCGGCGACGTCGCCAGGGCCGTCCGCAGGCTAAAAGCCACCCTAGGCGCCACCGACGCGGGCGAGTTCATCTTCTCGCAGTTCACCTTCTCATCCGACGGCATACTGGCGATAGGCAAGCTGATAGAGACCCTCACCATCGAGGACATAAGCCTCTCAACAATCGTCGACTCAATACCAAAGATACCCACGTTCCACCTGGAAATAGACATTGAAAAGAAGCGCTACAGCTCAATAATAGACCACGTATACTCAAACTACCAGGACGTCGTCCTCACACCAGTCCACGTGAAGTACAAGGTCGGAGAAACATGGATTAAACTACGATACGACGAGGAAAAAGAAAAACTCAGGATAGAGACCGACGACACATCAAAGGAGGGCAGGGAGACGGTAAAGAAGATCGCCGACGAGCTGGAGGAACTAGCCCAGTCCTTCGTCTAAACCCTCCGAGCCCGGGGAAGAGTTGGCCCCCATGAAAATATCCTTCAACTACGGTAGAGCAGAGCGCCTAGGCGAAAAACTGGCCTCCACGCCACAGCTCCCAGAAGTTTTCATGCGCCACGACCCCCAGTTCATTGCAGTAAAAAAGATACTCGACACGCTCGGCCCGGTAGACGGCCTCCTATACACCCTTGGCGTGGCACTCATAAGCTACATGCTCTCAACCCGTGGAGAGGAGCACTGGCTCCAGGCTGCAAGGTACGCGCGGAAAGGCTTCCCCCAAGCACTTAGGGAGTTCGTCTCCACATCTCCCAGCATGGCACTCTACAGGCGTGCCAAGGCCGCCAGGGTAGAGAAGTTCCTCAGACATGCCCCGAGACTAAAGGAGAAGCTCGAGGCAGAAACCCCCAGCCCCGACCTACTCGCCCAGATGCTCGCCAAGGCCCTCTCCGCCAAGCCCTCCTCAAAAACAATTGTTTTCGCCGCCAAGATGGCCTACTACTTCTATAGAGCAGCCGGAATCGAAACGCCCCCACCAAGGTCGCCCATACCCGTGGACTACAGGGTATGCCTAGTAACAGTTACGAGCGGCATCGCATCCACGGACGCGCACCCCCGCGCCGCCGCGCGCCAGCTCCGCTCACGCCACCGCGACAACGTGGCAAGGGCGTGGGACATAGTCTCCAAAAAATCCGGCATAGCCCCCCTACTCCTAGACAACATAGTGTGGCTCACGGGGCGATGCATAGACGAAAACCTCGAGCAACCCTGGAAAATCCCGGACTGCATAATACGCGAAGTCCCGCCGGCAAAAGACTACCTAGACCCGCTCTCAGAGCTCTGGTCAGCACTAGGCGGGCGTCGGTAAAACCTCATCCTCCCCGACTGCCAATCCCTCAACACGAGCCTCGCCGCCTCGTCTACTCGCGGCACGCCGCCCCGCCCCAACAGGCCCCTTCTCCTCGCCAGGGCCTCCAAGAACACATACGGGTCACCCTCAGGCACCCCATACATTCCCTCGAGAAGCCCCGGCATCTCCTCCTCCACAACCTCTACCAGGCGGGAGGCAGCAACAACCGGGTCGTCGAGTGCCTCAGGCCTAAGCGCCCCCCTGAGCGCCAACTCATCCCTGTCGCCGCGCGGCACAACGCCCGGAGTATCTATCACCCTAAGCCACGTGGCAGCCCGAAGCCTCGTCGCATGCCTCGTGAACCCCGGTATCGGCGAAGTCCCCACGCCGTGGCGCCCCCGGAGCACGTTGATAATAGTGGACTTGCCCACGTTCGGCATCCCAGTAACGGCGACCACGACCACGTCCTTGCTGGACGCCCGCCTAATCACGCGCCAAAGCATCCTTGTCCCCAGCCTCTTCGCGGCGCTTATATACACCGCCCTGTAGCCCCTAGCCCTAAAGTACTCGACCCACTCCTCAGCAACGCTTCTCGGCACCAAGTCGGACTTGTTGAGAACAATTATCACAGGCTTACCCATCCTCCGAGCCATTTCCTCAAGCCTACGGCTACGGGTACCCAGAGGATCCCGGACATCGAGAACCTCAAGTACTACGTCGGCGCCCCGTAGAACCCTCCTTACAATCCTCCACTCCTCCGACACTTCCGAGGGAAAGAGTGGATAAAAACTTTTTAAATCATTTTCACCTGCTCGAGAGGCCTAACCTTGAGAACCTCCTTGTTCACGAGCGCCGGCGGCATCTCGCCCTTAAGCACGGATATGAGGTTCCTCGCAGCCAGCTCCGACATCCTCCTCCTAGCCTCTATGGTGGCGCTGGCGATGTGCGGCGTAAGCACCACGTTGTCGAGCTTCGTCAACGGGTGGCCGGCTGGGAGAGGCTCCTGCTCGAAGACGTCGAGAGCGGCGCCTGCGATCCACTTCTCCTTGAGAGCCTTCACGAGGGCCTCTGTGTCGACCACTGGCCCCCTAGCAGTGTTTATGAGGTAGGCTGTCTCCTTCATCATCTTGAGCTCCTTCTCCCCTATGAGGTGGTAGGTGCTCTTGGTCAGCGGCACGTGGAGCGTCACAATGTCGGACTCCTTCAGGATGGTCTCGATGTCCGCGTACTGCACGTCGAGTATGCCCTCGATGTCCCACCTCCTAGAGATGTCATAGTATAGCATTTTCACGCCGAAGCTTGACAGCCGCTTGGCCACGCCTATCCCGATCCTGCCGAAGCCTATGATGCCCACGGTCTTGCCCTTAAGCTCCGGCCCCACGAGGAAGAAGGGGTTCCAGGGCTTGTTCCACTCTCCGCTCCTGATGATCTTGTCTGCCTCGAGAATCCTCCTCGTAATCGCGAATATCAGGCCCACGGTAAACTCCGCCACGGCGTCGGTGAGCACGCCCGGCGTGTGGGTGACGTATATGCCCCTCTTCGTGGCCTCCTCGATGTCTATGTGGTCGTAGCCCACACTGTAAGTGCTTATGACCTTGAGGTTGGGGGCCGCGTCCATGACCTCGGCGTCTATCTTGTCCGTGAGGAGGCAGAGGAGGCCGTCCTTGTCCCTAACCTTCTCTATGAGCTCCTCGCGTGAGGGGGGCCACTCTTTTGACTGGTGGATCTCGACGTCGCAGCACTCCTTGATCATGGATATGCCCGGCTCAGGGATTATCCTTGTGATGTAGACTTTCGGCCTTGGCATATGGCTTGCACCATGTATGGTGCGCCCTAAACCACTAATAAATTTTTCTTTTTACAAATTTATATGAGATGTTCGGAGATAAATACAAAAACATGCCCAGCTAGACACGCGTAGAAGAAATGGAAAAAGAAAAACCAGGTTTAGTATTTGAAGTCGCCCGGGTTGGGCCAGACCTGGGGCACCTTGCCCGGCGGGTACGTCTCGTGGAGCCACTCGACGAACTCCTTTATCCTCTTGATAGCCTCCTCAACTATTACCTCGCCCTTTTCACGGCTAGCCTTGCTGGGGAAGCCAACGCTGCCCTTCGGGTAGTGGTGTATCTCCATGTAGTGGCTCACGTCGTACCACGCGAACGGCTTGTTGTATACGTTCCCGGCTTTGTCAACCCACTTGTCCGGTATCACGCCGACAAGCTTCTCGGCGTCCGCCTCCTTGAGCTTCGAAGTGTCAACGAGCTTCGGCGCCACGTACCAGAGGACGCTCGCCTCCACCTCGTCCGCGTGGACGAAGGGGGTCTCGATCTTGACGCCGGGCTTGAGCTCCGTGCCGGCCCTGAGTATGTCTCTAACCCAGGCCCACCAGCTGGTGACCATTATGAGGGCGTGCACTCCCTCCTCTATGATCGCCTTGTCCTTCACTATTGGGAGCACGTACTCCTGGCCGTGGCTGTTGAAGAGTATTATCTTCTTGAAGCCCGCGTTGCTCAGCCACTTAACGACACTCGTAACATAGTCTATGTAGGCCTCCTTCTTCACAGGTATAGTGCCGGGCATCCCATAGTGGTGGCTCGGGTGGCTGCCATAGTATATCGGCGGCGCCACCGTGACGCCCGTGTCATAGGCTACCCTCTCGGCGATGTACGTGCCTATGATCGTGTCCTCGCCGGTCGCCTGCGCGAGGCCGTGGTTCTCTACTGAGCCGCAGGGCACGAATACGATGTCGTTCTTCTTTACACGCTCCTTCAGCTCCGCAAAGGTCATCTGGTCGAGGTAGATCTTCTCCCCAAACCTGTTGTATATGGGCCTCGCAAACCTGGACTCATACTCCACCATACCCTCTCACCCCCAACCACATCTTACCATTAAGGTTTGAGCGTAATCTTACCGTCAATCCTCTTGTGGGCACGCTCAAACGCCTTGTATACGTCGTCGAGCTTGAACCTCGAAGTAATTATCTTGGTCATGTCGATCCTCCCAGCCGCCATGAGCCTGATAACGTTCCCGAAGGTCCTCCAGCCGGAGTGGCCCTGGCTGCCGAAGAGCTGTGCCCTCCTCACCTGGAATATCTCGATGTATATCGGCACCTCCCTCGGCGCCCTTCCTATCCACGCAACCTTACCGCCGATCGCCAGGCTCCTCTGTATCTGCGGCAGCGTGTGCTGCGGCGCGCCGGCAGCCTCCACGTGCATGTCGGCGCCCTTCCCGCCCGTGATCTCCATTATCTTCTCCCACGGCTGTATGTCGTTCTTTAGGAGCTCGACGGGGTTGAACACGTAGTCCGCTCCAACCTTCTTGGCAAGCTCCTGGCGTACAGGGCTTACCTCGAAGGATATTATCTTCCCAGCGCCGGCGGCCTTTGCAAGCGATATGGCGCCCAGCCCTATGGGGCCTGCGCCCCAGACGACCACGTAGCTGCCAGGCTTGAAGCCGCCAGCCCTGTTAAACATCGCGTGGTAGGCGACGGAGGTAGGCTCGACTAGGCTTCCAGCCTCAAAGGCCTTCTCCTCGCTCCCGTAGCGGTCGAGGAGGCTGTCGATCTTCCATACGTACTTCTCCTTTACTACGACGTAGTCCGCCATTGCCCCGTCGTGGGTGAACCCTAGCTCGCCGAACTCCAGGTTGCCGGGGTCGTTGAGGAGGAGGCAGTGGTTGAAGTATCCTGCGCGGCAGGCGTCGCACTCGCCGCACCAGAACATTTCCTCGCTTGTAACCATGTCTCCAGGCTTCACCCACCTTACAGCGCTTCCAACCTTCTCTACGACTCCGCTGAACTCGTGGCCTATGACCACGGGGAACTTTGTCAGGCCGGGATAGATGATGTAGCCGTCCTCGTCAGTCTCCAGGAAGTGTATGTCGCTCCCGCAGATGCCGACAGCCTTGACCCTTATTAGCACCTCGTCGGGCTTGGGCTCCGGGACAGGGTAGTCCGTCCTATAGATGAGTTTCGGGTTACGCCATACCTTGTTACCCTCCCTGACCTTGCGTGTCTTCATCTCCTCGGGCGTTATCTCGTAGCCGGGGCGCGGCGCAAACTCCGCGTCAACTATTGCCGCGCGCATTGTAGGCATCTTTCCACCGAGAAGACCGGCCCGTATTACCCTTATAAGGGTTGAGAGTAACGTATAAATTCCTCAGGCTGTAGAAACGCTTTCAATGTGACAATACCCCCTACATTCGACGTCTACGGGCGCGTCGGGGGCACGCGTCCATGCTTATGGCTTGCTGCGCGGAAAATATCTTTATCCCGGAGCCTCTTGAGGAGAGATTTATCCCCGCCTCCGCGTAGTAGCTAGTGGGGAGGAAAAGTGAAGCCCTTCAAGGTCTCCATGGTTGTCGCTCCCCCACAGGCAAAGTTCGAGGCCGTGGTGAGGAAAAGCCTCCGCGAGGCCCTCTCGCTACTCTCGGAGATAGGCTTCGACGGGGCCGAGATAAGCATCCTAGACCCTCCCGACGCTGGAGAGCTTAAGCGCGTCGTCGACGAGTACGGGCTCGAAGTCCCCGCGCTGAGCACAGGACTCAACTATATACACTACGGCTACAGCCTGACGAGCCCCGACCCCGTGAAGAGGGAGAAGGCGGTTGAGAGGCTCATAGAGATTGGCAGGCTCGGCGAGAAGCTCGGCGGCGCCGGGGTCATCATAGGTCTTATGCGGGGGCGCCTAGAGGGGGGGCTCGGGAAGGAGGAGGCGTACAGGCTGCTCGTCGAAAACACCAGGCGGGTTGCAGAGGGCTGCGAGGAGCTGGGGGTTAAGGTGTTCTTCGAGCCCCTAAACAGGTATGAGACGCAGCTGATAAACACGGTGGAGGAGGGGCTGCGCTTCCTCGAAGACGTAGGCTCGGAGAACCTCTACCTGCTCCTCGACACCTTCCACATGAACATAGAGGAGCCCGTGATAGAGGACTCCATCAGGATGGCCGGGGAGAAGATCGGGCACTTCCACGTCGCTGACAGCAACAGGCTGGCGCCGGGCATGGGCCACCTAGACTTCGCGAGCATCCTCCATGCCCTGTGGGACGCCGGGTACCGCGGCTACCTCTCAGCAGAGATAATCGTCAAGCCCGACCTTGAAGCCGCGGCTAGGACGACGTACAACACGCTCTCCAAGGCCATGGAGGGGATAGGGGGCTCCAGGTGAGGGTGCTTTTCCTGGGCACTTCTGGGAGCACGTTTGACAGGGGCAACATGCCCCCCTCGATACTTGTAGACCAAGACCTGCTCTTCGACTGCCCGGCCCCCTGCCCCTACGAGCTGTCCAGGAGAAACGTTCCCGTTGAAAAGCTAACCGTCTTTCTGACGCACCTGCATGCGGACCACTCGCTGGGGCTCCTCGACCTTGCCTGGCACCTCTGGATATCCCAGAAGGGCCCCATCGACGTGTACGTGCCCAGGGGAGCCGAGGGGGAACTTGAAAAGCTCGTCGCATCCCTGCACAGGGAGAAGGCAGGCCAGCTCCTCGGAGCCTTCAACGTTACGCCTGTAGAGCCTGGAGACTTGATCGGCGAGGTAGAGGTTGTCGAGGCAAGCCACCCCGTGCCTGCCGTGGGCTACGTTGTACGTAGGGGAGGCAGGAGCCTCTGCTACACAGGGGACACGTCGCCGCTACCCACGCATGTCGAGGCATTCAGGGGCTGCGGCCTACTCGTGCACGAGGCAACGTATCCTCCAGGCATGGAAGAGGAGGCTGTGGCAGACGGCCACTCTACACCGGTTCAGGCCGCGCGTACAGCGCTTGCGGCTGGGGTGGATAGGCTTGCCCTAGTCCACATACCTACTGCGCGCCTCGGCTGGAGTGTTAGGGAGGAGTATGTGGCCGCTGCTGCGAAGATTTTCTCCAGGGTTTCCGCGCCCCTAGGAGGTGAGGAGTACATTCTTTGACCCTAGGGGTTATCAATGCCCGCCCCCTATGATAAGTAATGGCGAAGCACGTCATAGAGGGGGAGCCTGGGGAGAAGCTCCTTCTCCTCGGAAACGAGGCTATAGCGCGGGGCGCCCTGGAGGCGGGGATTTCCTCCGCGACGGCGTACCCCGGCACTCCCTCGACGGAGATTATAGAGTCGCTGGCCCCTGTTGCGGAGAAGTACGGGGTATACGTGGAGTGGAGCGCCAACGAGAAGGTGGCGCTGGAGTTCGGCATAGGCGCCTCTATGATGGGGCTACGCGCCCTAGTGGCTATGAAGCACGTCGGCGTGAACGTCGCCTCTGACCCTCTCATGAGCCTCGGCTATGCCGGCGCGGTGGGCGGCCTAGTCGTTGTAACCGCTGACGACCCGAACGCGTTTAGCAGCCAGAACGAGCAGGACAACAGGATCTACGGCGTTCACAGCTACATACCCGTATTTGAGCCCTCGAACCCCCAGGAGGCAAAGGACATGGCCCGGGACCTCTTCGACCTCTCCGAGAGGTACGAGACAGCAGTATTCCTCCGCTCCACGACGAGGCTTTCACACACCAGGGGCGGGGTAACGCTGGGCCCCCTGCCCTCGGAGAGGAGGAAGCCGAGCTTCCACAGAGACCCTGCGAGGTGGGCTCTGCTGCCGCCATACAACCTTGAAAAGCACAAGGCCGCCGTGGAGAGGATAGAGAAGCTCGGGGAAGAGCTGCACACCCTACGCTACAACAGGGTGGAGGGGGACGGAGAGGTAGCGGTGGCCACGGCCGGCGTGGCATACAACTATGTAGTGGAGGCCCTCGAGGAGCTAGGCGTCGAGGCGAGGATCTATAAGTTCGCGTCCACGTTTCCCCTGCCGCGCCGCCTGGCCCTCGACGCCCTCTCGCTTGGGAAGGTTGTAGTGGTCGAGGAGCTAGAGCCTGTGATCGAGTGGCAGCTGAGGGTTCTCGCGCAGGAAGAGGGGATAGGCGTCGACATCGTGGGTAAGAGGCTGTTCCCGCGTGTCGGCGAGCTTAACACGAGGATCGTCGCCTCGGGCCTCGCCCGGGCCCTCGGCGTAGAGTATGAGCCGCCGCCCCTCCTAGAGGCCGATGCTAAGCTGCCCCCGCGGCCCCCAACCATGTGCCCGGGCTGCGGCCACAGGTCAACCTACTATGGGGTCTGGCTGGCCTCCAAGAAGCTCAAGGCGAAGCCGGTGTACCCCAACGATATAGGCTGCTACACGCTGGGCTTCTTCCCGCCCTTCCAGATGGCCGACTTGACCTGGTCGATGGGCTCCTCGATAGGCATAGGCTCCGGCATAGCGAGGTT
>JALVKT010000102.1 GCA_027027675.1 Thermofilaceae archaeon
GGCTGCGGGGGCTGGCCGGGCGGCGCGGCGCCGGGTGTAACCGCTGCCGGCGGGGCCGTGCCGGGCTGGGCCGGGTAGCCGCCGTAGGGCGGGTAGAACATTGGGGGTATTAGCATCATGCCGGCGCCGAGGCCTGCGCCGGGGGACTTGCCGAGCTCCTTCGCCGCCACCTTGACGGTGTCCATGCGGAGCACCTCTGTGGGGGCGCCCGTGTGGAGGAGCCAGAAGAGCTTCTCCCTGTACTCGGGCGTGGTGTCGACGCCTTCGAAGCGGACGTCTACGAGCTCGAGCCCTATCCTGCGGAAGTCGTCCAGGATGTCCATCTTTATCTCGGCCGAGATCTTGTCCAGCTGGGTGTAGAGGTCGACGAGCGTGTAGCGGCCTATCGACGCCATCGCGCGCTCGTTGAAGTAGCCGCGTAGGAAGTCGTTCACCGCGGGCGTGTCGTAGGCCTGCTGGCCGCCCACGACCTCGGTTACGAATAGCTGGGGGTTGTCGACCCTGAAGAGGAACATTCCGTGGTACTTTATGGGCGCCAGGTCCCTGGTCTGGCCCTGCCCGCCGAAGCGGCCCTTGTGCTGCCTCATGCTCAGGAATATTATCGTCGCCCTGAAGGGGGTCTCCTCGTAGACCAGGTTGTACGCCTGGGATATGACGGGCAGGTTCTGCGTCGTTATCACGTGGCGGCCTGGGCCTAGGACGTCGTAGGCCTTGCCGTCCCTCATGAACACCGCTACCTGCCACTCCTGCACTACCACGACGGCGCCCCATGGGAGCTCGTCGTTGGGGTAGCGCCAGACGATGTCGTCGGGGCCTGGGTTGACCCACTGTATAACGGGGAGCTTCTCCCAGTGGAAGTTCGGCATCTTGGGGCCCGCCACTACTGGGTCACCTCTTCAGCCTTGAACATGCGTTCCCTCTCGCGTATCGCGTCCTCGAGGCTGTAGAGCATGTTGTAGATCTCGTCTATCATCTCCTGCATCTCCTGGCTGGACATCCCGGGGCTCAGGGAGTAGACCTTCTCCCTAATCGCGGAGGCCTGCGTCACGAGCTTGTAGTCGTAGAGCAGGAGCTTCTGCAGCTGCTCCTCCTCTATCTTCACGCGGTCGAAGAATCCCGCGTAGCCGTAGGTGGCGTGCCTTATCATCTGGGCCACCTTCATGAGTTCGAGGCGGAGGTCGTCTAGGCGGAGGGCGAGGGAAATGTCCCTCCTCTTCACGAGGCCTATGAGCCTCTCGACGCGGAGCCGGGCGTCGTCGAGGAAGGATGCGACGCGCCTCCTGACGCGGGCGTCGTCCTCGCGTATGAGCTCGCGGCGCTTGTAGCCCTGGAAGCCGGGTATCATGAGCTCGAGCTTTTCTATAATATTCAACTCTTTAGACATACTATGGGAGAAAGGTAAAAGAAGAATATATATTTGCGGTTGCGCGGTTACTCCTTCTTCCTGCCGATGAAGCGGTATACGGTGGTGCCACAGTAGGGGCAGGTGCCCTTGTAGGCGAGCCTACCGTTTTTGAGCGTGACCTTCTTGGGGTTCTGCATTACAACTATCTTCCTGCACTTGACGCAGTAGGCGGTGATCTCCTTGGCCATGTTCTCTCACCCGTTCTTATAGGAACAGCCTCTCCTTATTATCTTTATCTCCCTTGAGTGCTGTTTTTGGCGATAAAAGCCTCGACAATTGAAATCAGCCGCGAAAGAGAAATGACGACCAAGGCTAATCTTCCCTAGCAACCCCGAAAAGAGAAATAGTCGCGCCGAAAACCCTAGGGGAAAACCTAATACCATGCACGGCCCTGAAAACACGTGGAGCGGTATTCGAGGCAGCTACCCGTCCTCGGAGAGGAGGGGCAGCGGAGGGTTAGAAGAGCAACAATACTTGTGGCCGGCCTCGGGGGCCTGGGCAGCGCCGCCTCCCTATACCTCGCCTACGGCGGCGTCGGCAGGCTTATACTCGTCGACCGCGACAGGGTTGAGGAGTCAAACCTTAACCGCCAGGTACTCTACGGGCCCGGCGACATAGGCAGGGAGAAGGCCCTCGTCGCCGCGGAGAGGCTTAGAGAGGCAAACCCGGACGTCGAGGTTATCCCCGTGGTCGGCGACGCGGCCGGGGAGGCGAGGCGCTTCATAGGGGAGGTTGACGTCGTGGTCGACGCCCTGGACAACTGGGATTCGAGGCTCGAGCTCAACAGGGTCGCGGTGGAGGCGGGGAAGCCTCTCGTGCACGCAGCCGTGGACGAGATGCAGGGGCAGCTCATGGTTGTCATACCGGGTGTTACGGCGTGCCTAGAGTGCGTGTTTGGGGGGCTGCGGGGCAAGGGGGCTAGCGGCAGGATACTGGGCCCGGTGGCGGGCGCCATGGGGGCCATGGAGGCCTTGGAGGCGTTAAAGCTTGTCTCGGGGGTTGGGTCTCCCCTGGCGGGGCGGCTTTTGATCGCAGACTTCGCTTCGGGGTCTTTCGACGTGGTGCCCGTGCGTAGGCGTCCGGGTTGCCCCGTGTGTGGGGCGTTGGGTATATAATAGGGTGGCCGCCCACTATTATCCAGGTGGTATATAATTAGGCCCCCCTGCGAGCTAATGAACGAGTACGTGTTCCCGGCCGTTAGAAGCCTAGTGGTAGAGTACCTCTACAAGAAGAAAGGGTTGAACCAGCTGGAGATATCGAGGGTTCTCGGCATAAGCCAGTCCAGCGTCAGCAGGTACCTCAACAGGCAGAGGGGCGTCAGGGGCTACGACATACTAGAGGTGCCGGGCTTCAAGGACAAACTCGAGGAGCTCATAGAAAAAGTCCTTAGGGGGGAGATTAGCAGCGACGAGCTGCTCTGCGAGGTCTGCAGCTACCTCAGGGAGCACGGCTACATGGAGGCCGCTGCAAGGAATGGGAAAAAGGAGAGGTTATCGCTCAATAGTTATCGCTCTCAGCGAGGCTAGGTCTATCTTCTCCAGCAGCATCCTCCTCCCGACGAGCCTGCTTATCCTCACCGGCTTCGAGTCCATAAGCAGCTTCTCCGCCGCCTGGAGCTTCACGGAGCTCTCCGCGTACACCGTGAGGAGGGGGTCGCCCTTCTTCACCTTGTCCCCGAGCTTCACGTGGACGTAGACGCCTGCCCCCTTGTCCCTCGGGCTGCCCGCCGTCTTGCCCGTGAGGGCTATGAGTGCGTTGTCTATGAAGAAGACGAAGCCCTCGTCCTCCGCGTAGAGGGTGAACTTCTTGTCGCCGACCGGTATGTCCTCGGGCTTCACGTTGGGGTCGCCGCCCTGGGCCTCTATTATCTCCCGGAGCTTCCTCTCAGCCTTGCCCGTCTTGAGGGCGCGCAGCGCGACCTCGCGCCCGTTGGGCGTGCCCACCATCTCTAGGAGCACGCCTGCAATGCTGACCGCCTTGTCCACCACGTCGCTGGGCTTCATCGTCATGAGGGCTTGGAGGGCTTCACGCGCCTCCAGGGCGGGGCCGACGGCGTGGCCGACGGGCTCCTCGCCGTAGGTGGAGACGGCCACGATGTTTAGGCCTAGGCGGCCGCCGATGTCTATGAAGTCCCTTGCGATCCTCCTAGCGTCCTCTATTGTCCGGGCCTTCGTGCCCCTGCCCGTGGGTATGTCGAGGACAACGTGGGTGGAGCCGACGGCTAGCTTCTTCGCAAGTATCGAGGGGACGAAGAAGGGGTCTATGCCCAGGGGGTACTCGACCCTGATTATGATGTCGTCGGCTGGGGCCAGGCGGAGGCTTCCGCCCCAGACTATGCAGCCGTTCGTCTTCTCCACGACGCGCTTCATCTCCTCTATGCTGAGGCTCACGGGGGCGAGCACCTCCATCCTGTCGGCCGTGCCGGCCGCGCTCGTGATGGCCCTGCTGCTCGTCTTGGGTATCGTGTAGCCGAGGGACGCTATTATCGGGACAACGAGGAGGCTCGTCTTGTCGCCGGGCACGCCGCCGAGGCTGTGCTTGTCCACTATTGGCCTCCTGTTCAGGCGTAGCCTCTCGCCGGTGTCGACCATCGCCATGGTGAAGTTGAGGGCCTCCTCGACGGACATGCCCTGGAAGTGGAGCGCGGTGACGAAGGCGGTCAGCTCTATCTCGCTTATCTTGCCGTCGACGATGTCCTCTATTATCTGCCTGGCCTCCTCGGGGGTAAGCCTTGCGCGGGCCAGCTTCTTCCTCACTATCTTGAGGGAGGC
>JALVKT010000103.1 GCA_027027675.1 Thermofilaceae archaeon
TTAGGCCGCCCGTGCCGCTGAACACCATCGAGCTTGAGAGGAGGGCCAGCGCCTACCTCAACATACGCTCCAAGGAGGCCCTCACGATAGCCGAGAACCTCTACCAGAACGGGCTCATCTCATACCCTAGGACGGAGACGACTATCTATCCTAAAACCCTGAACCTCTACCGCGTCGCCGGCCGCTTCAGGAACTGGGAAGACGTGGGGTGGTACGTGGCGAAGATGCTTGAGAAGGGCTTGAAGCCTACGCGGGGCACGAGCGACGACAAGGCCCACCCACCCATCTACCCGACGGCCGCGGCGAGCAAAGAGGAGGTTACGAGGCGCTTCGGCGAGAAGGCGTGGCTCCTCTACGAGCTCGTGGCCCGCCACTTCCTGGCGACGATAAGCGAGCCGGCGGAGGTTGAACGCCAGAAGGTGACGGTGAAGATGGACGGGCTAAGCCTCGCGGCCGAGGGGCGCCGCGTCGTATACGAGGGCTTCTACTACGTCTACCCGTACCCGAGGCCTAGGGACGCGCCGCTGCCATACCTCGTAGAGGGGGACAAGCTGGAGGTTTTGGAGGTGAAGCTCCAGGAGAAGACGACGAAGCCCCCGCCATTCCTGAGCGAGTCAGAGCTCCTGGCGCTGATGAGGAAGTACGGGATAGGCACCGACGCTACGATGCAGGACCACATACACACTAACATTGAGAGGAAGTACTTCGTGATAAGGAGGAAGAGGTGCATCCCAACGGTGCTCGGTAAAACCCTCGCAGTGGCACTCCACGACACGGTCCCAGCCCTGGTGGTGCCCGAGGTCAGGGGCAGGATGGAGGCTGAGCTCGTAAAGATAGCTACGGGCGAGAAAAAGCCGGAGGAAGTGGTTGAGGAGATAAAAAACGAGTTTCTCAAGTACTATGACGAGCTGAAAAAGAGGGAGGACGAGCTCGCGGAGACCCTTATAGCCGCGCTGAGGGAAGTCTACAGTGGAGAGGTGCAGGGCGGTGGCGCGCATAGTAAAGGTGCGAGGCCCGCTCGACCCCGGCGTAGGCGAAGCGGCTAGGATAATCGCCCGGGGCGGCATAGCGGTCATACCCACCGAGACGCTCTACGGGCTCGCCACAAACCCCCTACACGGGGACGCCGTCGAGAAGGTGTACCTCGCCAAGAAGAGGAGTCCCAGCAAGCCCCTCATAGTGCTGGCCTCGACGCCAAGGGCGGCCGCGTCCCTCGTGAAGTGGGAGCCGAGAGCCGAGAAACTGGCAAAGACGTTCTGGCCAGGCCCCCTCACAATAGTACTCCCCGCAAAGCCCTCGACGCCCCCGAGCCTCCGAGGCGGCGGGGACACGCTCGGCGTACGCGTCCCCGGAAACCCCGTAACACTGGCGATACTGGCCAGGGCGGGCGGCCTCGCCACAGGGACAAGCGCCAACCTCTCAGGCGAGCCGCCCCCCAGAAGGGTGGAGGAGATAAGCCCGGAGATACTCGGCGCCGCCGACATCGTCGTCGACGCGGGCCCCCTCCCAGGCACCCCCTCAACCCTGATCCGCATAGCAGGCGGGGTAGAAGTTCTAAGGGAGGGAGCAGTTCCTGCGTGGAGGATAAGGGAGGCTATAGGAGACCCCGCTCCTTAAGCTTCCTGGCAACCCTGCCGAGGAGGAGCTTCACGTAGCCGGGAGACAGCCCCAGCTCCCTAGCCGTCTTCCTCACGTCGCCGTGCACCCTCATCTTCGCAAGCACGCGCTGCTCCTCCACGTTCTCGGCGACCCCGTACGCCAGCGCGAGCCTGGCAATGTAGGGGAGCTCCCTCGAGTAGCCCCTAGCCTCCCTCAACGCGTCCCTGGGCACGGGCTCCGAGTACCTGGTAACGTCGCCGAACTCTATAATCGTGACCCAGTCGTCACCCCTGAGGTCCGGGTATATCTCCTTCAAGGCCCTGAGAAGCTCCTCCCTGCTCCCGAAGCCGTCGCTCACCGCGTCGCTCCTAGTAAGCTCGGAGAGCCTCGTGTACTTGACGCCGCTAATCGTGGCCTCGCCGTAAATCTTCCCCCCACTCTCAAGGTAGACGGTCTGGGAGCCCGGAGTTACGATGCCCCTCCTAATAGTCGTCTTCTTGCCCTCGTAGAGGAGCATCCTAAGGTACTTCTCCTTAAACCTCAAGATTTTCCCAAGCCTATACCTTACCTGCCTGCCAGCCATTACGCTACGACACACTACTCCCCGGGGAGTTTTTATTTATGTAACGCCCTATATTCTACACGACATTATAACGAGGAGAGCGGAATGTCTAACACGGAGCAGCCTGCCGTCTCAGAGTACAGGTGCGGCTCCTTCACCCTGAGGCTCCGCTACGTGAAGAAGGAGGACGGCTATACATATGTTGCAGACGCATACCTCAAGCCGGTGCGGCTGGAGGAGGTAAGCATCATAGCGTCCTTCTTCGCCGACAAGAGGATATTCTGGAACCTGGGAGAAGACGGCTCCCTGAAACTGTTGCTAAACCTCCGCGTAGAAAACCCCCAGCGCTTCGAGGAAGACTTCATTGGATTCCTTGCAGAGAGCATGCCTACACTAAAAACTCTTTTCTCCCTCGACTCGCTCGTACAGCCACTCCTAGACGACGGCTGGCTCGTACACACGGGCCTCGCCACGCTAGAAGCCTCGAAGACTATACCCGGCCACGGAAGACTCGAGATACGCGTCACAAAGACGGGCCCCACGCGCGCCTCCCTCCAGGCGACCCTCGTGCTCTTCCCCGAGTCCCTCGCCCAAGCCCTCACCCTCACCCGGAGGCTCAGGGAGGCAGGGTACAACGTGAAGGACAGGTTCCCCGTGCTCAGGGCAGACAAGGTTTTAGGCACCTTCCCCGTCTGCGATTTAACGGAGAAAATAAGGGGGCTCTACGAGGAGGCGACAAGGCTTTGCGCCAGCCACGAAGGGCAGTAGTCATAGCGCACGGAGACCTCGACGGGATGACTGCGGCCGCCATAATAGTAGCCGCGCTAAAAGCCGCCGGCCGAGCCACAGCGTGGACGCTGCGCTTCACACAGCCCTTCACCCTGCAGGAGACGCTGCGCCGCCTGCCCGAGGGCGCAGACATGCTCGTAATAGTTGACGTCGCGCTGGACGAGGAGCACGCCGGCCACATCCTCTCCATCCTCGAAGAAATGGAGGGGCCCGCGGAGAAGCTGTGGGTTGACCACCACTCCTCAACCATTAGGCACGCGCTAGACCTCCTGGACAGGCGGTTCTCCCTCCTCCTCTCAGTGGACGGCTGCGCCGCCACCATAGCTGGCAAGGCCTTCCTCCACCTAACAGGCGACGAACAGTTCTACTCCAAGCTGGTGCTCATAGGCGAGGCGGGCGACAAGGTTAGAGAGCTCAGCGGCAACCACCCCCTCAGGCAGGCCCTCGAGACGCTGGGCAACGCCATAGCCGCCAACCCCACAGACGACGCCTTCAAGGAGAGGCTCGTGAGGATGTGGGTCGAAGAAAAGATACTCGTAGACGACGAGGCCGCCAGGAGGGCGGAGGAGGCCGAGGAGAAGCTCCGAGCCCTGCTAAAAGAGTCCTCGGAAAACGTGAGGTACGAGAGCAGCCACGTGAAGGTGATAGACCTCCGCGACACCCGCGTCCACGGCTACGCGGGAAAGATCGCCTCCCACCACGCCAAGACGTACGGAAAAGTCGTGCTTCTCCTCTTCCGCGTAGGAACAAACAACACCATAGTCACAGCCAGAGTGCCGCCAAGCATAGACCTCGACGTCGCCTCCCTGATAAGGGAGCTAGCCCCCCTCTACGGAGGCGGAGGAGGAGGGCACCCCAAGGCCGCGTCGGCAAGAGTGCCGGCCATGCACGCGGACGACTTCGTAAGGGAACTTGTAAAGCGGATAGAGGCTAGCTTACAGAAACCCTCTTGACCGCGGGGTGCCCGAGTATCTCCTCTATAACCTCGCCGGGCACTGGGGCCGAGACGACGACGTAGAGCTTCTGGTTCCTATACAGCCCCGGGATCTCAGCTATAACCTGGACAATGTTCACCCCCCGCCTGGCGAGCTTCTCGGCAACCCAGGCCAGTATGCCCGGCTCGTCGCGGTAAACCTCTACCACGAGACACCTGTACCCCAGCATGCCGCACGATTCTGCAAGGCTAGGCCCCGCGGGCCTGAGGGTCGCGAAGAACCTGCT
>JALVKT010000104.1 GCA_027027675.1 Thermofilaceae archaeon
CGTCCCTGAGTGGTGGGATCCGGGTTGGCACTACAGGGTTCCCATAGTGGTGGAGGCGGGCACGCCCAACCTCACGGTTGTGAGGGTTCAGGTGAACCTTACGCGCCTCCTGGCCCTGCTCAACGTGTCCGGGACGCCGGACAACAACTCCCTCAGGGTTGTGGACGACAGGGGGCGCCTGGTCCCCCAGCAGTTCTACAACGCGTCGGAGGGCGTCCTCTGGTTCGTGACGGACACGGCCGCCGCCTCGGACACGAGGTACTACCTCTACTTCGACATACTGGAGAACGGGGCGAAGCCGCCGCTGGACACGTTCGACCTGAACCTCGGCTTCGAGTCGGGGGCGACGTGGTGGAGCTTCGGCAGCGCGAACACGGGCGGCGGGGAGGACAAGCGGGTCGTCGACGCGTGCGTGGAGGGCTCAACGGTCTCCGTGAGCGACGCCACGGCAGGGCAGACCGTTACCGCCGACAACACGGCGCATAGCGGGTGTAACTGGACGCTCATAGGGTACAGGAGCAACGAGGAGGACGGGGCTAGCGGCGTCCACGAGGAGGTATGGGTGTCCAGGGTCTTCGGCGTCCCCGTGGCCGGGGGGAACTTCACGTTCTGGTTCCGCATCCAGGGCTGGGACAGCAAGCTGGCCGGCTACGACGCCTACGACTATATGAGGATCCTCGTCAACGGCTCGGACATACCCTACACCTCGCTACTCTACGTGGACAACACCACGAACCTCATAATCGACGACTACGGCGTTGGGAGGGCGTACTCGTATTCGTACGACGTCTACCAGGACCTGGGGTGGCGCCTCGCAACTTTCAGCCTGGACAGCTACGCTGGCTCCGTGGTCAACGTGACGATAGTGATGCGCTTCTACGTTGACAACCGCTATAAGACGTGGCTCGGCGTGGACGACGCACAGCTCCCAGTGTACAACGCAAGCCTAAACTACAGCCTCGTCGAGGCCTTCGGCGTCAACGCCAGCGTGCACCCCCAGGCCCGCACGGTCAACGTGGCAGGGTACGAGTCGCTCATAACGGCGAAGCTCGACGCCACGGCCTCAAACGTGACGGCACGCGTCTACGACGCCTGCGGCCGCCTCCTGGCGAACCTGACGCTCTACGACGACGGCACCCACGGCGACCCCGTGGCGGGAGACCTGAACTACAGCGTCCTCGCCGCGCTGCCGCAGGGCTGCCCGGGCAACTGGAGCGTCGTGGTCGAGGCGAGGGACAACTCGACGAGCCTCCTCTCCCCCCTCTTCGACGGGCTCGCCCACATACCGGGCCAGGGCACGGAGGTCTCGGAGCAGTGCTTCTTCAACGTGGGCAACTGGAGCGGCAAGGTGTACGTTGAGGTGCGGGGCACGGTGAGGGAGGACCTGGGTGTGCTCGGCGTCAACGACAGCGACCCGGGCGTCCCCGGCGCCACGGTGGGCCTCTTCAACGACACGAACGGCGACGGCGTGCTCGACCCTGGCGACGCGCTCCTGGCCGCCGCGACGACCGGCGCCGACGGGAGCTACAGCTTCCTCATAGGCAGCGGGAACGGGGGTCGCCTCTACTTCGTGGCCGTCAACTCCACGTCCGTCAACACTACGAGGGGGCTGAGCCCCGGCTACGCCCCGGGGGACATATGGGGGGAGGAGACCTGGCAGACCCTGTGGAACGGCTCCTCCTGGGCCGTCACGGAGATGTTCGGCGGCAGAAACGCGAGCCTAGCCGACAACTGGTCAGCCGGCGTGTACGAGCACTACGCCGCCGTAAACGCGACGCTCTACTGGGGCGGCCCCGTGGACTTCGCGTTCAGCTTCGACGTAGTGGTCAACGTGGAGCCCGGGGGGCAGGGGAGCCTGGCACAGTTCCTGAACAACTCCGCCGCCATCGAGGGGCCCGACGAGATGCGGTTCGTCCCAATGGTGCCCCCCAACGAGGGGGATGCGGAGGGCTCGTGGTGGCGCGTCGAGCTCCGCGGCCCCATACCCCAACTCACGGGGGGAACAGTGGTTAACGGGACGGCCCTCTGGCCCAACATGACGGTGAGGGACGCGAACCCGGGCTACATGCTCAACGGGGCCTACAGCGCCTCCCAGCAGGCGATGCCCGTGGGCACGGGGCCGGACGGCGTCCCCGGCACGGGGGACGAGCCGCTGCTCCCCGGCTTCCCGCGGCCGGAGCTCGAGGTAGACCTGTGGGGGCACAACTTCACGGTCGCCGCCGGCGCCGGGGACGTGGTCCTGGCCGGGGTCGCGCTCTACAACGGCTCGGGGAGGGGCGTAGCCTTCGGCAGCTACGCCGCGGTGTACGTCCCCCCGGGCACCGGCCCCGTCGTGCTGCGCGACGTGTACCTCGGCCTCAGGGCGAACGGGAGCTGCGGGTGGAACCCCCGCTACGGCCTCCGCGTGGACGGGGATGCGAGGGTGCTGGTGAACCACAGCTATATAGGCTGCAACGGCTACGGGATACTAGCCTACTACTGGGACTCCACCAGGCCCAGCGGCCTCGTGGTCGAGTGGAGCGAGATATTCGCCAACGGCCGCACCCCCGAGTCGCCCGACGGGGACGGAGTGGCCGCGTGGAACGGCAACGTGACAGTCATGTACAGCTTCCTCCACGGCAACGGGCCCTCCACGGCCGGGCCGGGGGCCGACCGGGGCGCGGGCCTCGAGGCCTACTACCCGTGGGCCAGCAACATCACGCTCTACGAGGACACCGTCTCGGGCAACGCGTACCACGGCGTCAGGCTCGCGGGGGGCGCCGGCGCGGAAGGCCCGGTAAACGTGTCCCACACGGTTATAAGTGGGAACGGGGGGCCCGGAATACTCCTGGGCCTCGAGGGCGGCGCAGCCGTAAACCTCACCCTCACGGGCACGTCGATATTCAACAACACGGGCCTCGCCGTGGACATATGCCTCGCCGAGTGGGCAAACGGCGACGGCGTAACGGGCAACGACGGGGCGCTCAACTCGAGCCAGCCCGACTGGGGGGTCGACTACCCCGTGCTCACGGCCGCGTACCTCGTAGACGGCGGGTCAAAGCTGTACGTGGAGGGCTACGTCGGCAACGGCTCCGGGAGCCCCGTGTTTGCCGGCGCGAGGGTGGACGTCTACCTCGTCAACACGACCGGCCTGGGGGACAACCTGACGGGCAACGAGTACGGCTCCATGTTCTACGGGGAGGCGACGGCGTACCTGGGGAGCCTGAGCGTCAACGCGACGGGATGGTTCAGGGGCTTCATAGACCTCTCAGCCCTACCCGCGGCTGCGCGGCCGGTCAACGGGAGCCTCGTGTCCGCCGCGACGTGGCTCCCAGGCAACGGGACCAGCGAGCTGGGCCCGGACGCGCAGGCACTGGTGTTCAGGCCCAGCAACGCGAGCACGCTCGTCGAGCTGGGGGGCACGGGGAACGGGAGCCTCTGGAACCTCACGGTCACCCTGAGGAATGGCGCCGACGAGCCACTGCTCTACGGCCAGGCGGCCGTAAGGCTTCCCCCGGGCGCCTCCGCGTCCTGCAGCCTCCCAGCCGGCATGGACATGTCCTGCACCGCCCTGGGCTCCTACCAGCTCTGCGTGTTCACCGCGCCCTACATGCCGCCGCTCTCCACCCTCACCGCCCAGTGCAACGTCACCCCCGCGGGCCCGGCCTGGGGCGACGTGAGGGGCGGCGAACTGCTGACCGCGGGGGTCGACCCCGCCCGCCGCGGCGCCACGTTGCAGCTCCCCCTGGCCCTCGCCCTCGCAGCCATGGGCCTGGCGGCCGCGCGTAGGAGGAGGCTCGCATTAGCTGCGGCGCTGGCGGCGCTCCTCCTGCTTGCCGCCCGTGCGCTCGGCGGGCCCCAGTTCCCCCTGGTGCAGGTGTACGAGAACTACACCGTGACGTGGAGAAACGGCCCCGTGGCCACGGGGGACGGGGTGCTCAGGGTCTACAACCCCACGCCCGACACGGTATTCAGGTTCGCCCTGAGCTTTACGGAGAACCCGGGGCTGCCCTCCAACCCCCTCCTCGCCGGGCCCCTGGCCCCCCGTGGCTCGGCCCAGTGGAGCTACAAGCCCCCGGGGACGCCGCCGCTCCAAGTCTGGGTTTCGCCGCTCACCCTCCCCTGCGGGGCCCGCGGCGGCTTCACC
>JALVKT010000105.1 GCA_027027675.1 Thermofilaceae archaeon
CGGCCCGGGAAAAGCTCCTCGACGTCACGGCGATGCTCCGCGGCGTGGTGGCCGCCCGGGAGAGGCTGCACATATTCGTCAACGTGGACGCGGACAACCTGCCGAGGCTCCTGGAGATCCTCCCGGCGCTCAAGGGGCCAACGGTGGCGCCCCTCTCCAGGGAGGGCTGGTACTCCGTGAACACCGTCGTCAAGAAGTCCGAGTTCCTACGCCTGCTGCCCCAGCTTAGACGGCTGGCCCAGGGCCTAGTCGTCTACGAGCCGCGGCAGGTGCTCCTGCTGGGTGAGTAGCATGCCGGGCCTCGACTCCCTGGCCAGGAAGCCATTCAGGGAGCCCTGGAGCGGCGCTGAGGGCTACAGGCTATTCTACAACGAGAACCTCTTCCTCCCCCGCGAGTACTACGTGGAGCTCTACAGGCGCCTGGGGGACCCCGAGGACACGAGGTTCTACAGCGACCCCCGCAACATGGAGGCCAGGATGCTCCTCGCGAAGCACCTGCGCATCGACCCCGAGATGATACTGCTCGCGCCCGGCGTCGACGCGCTACTCAGCATCATAGCCGACGCCGCAAAGGTGCTGGGGTGGCGCGTCTCCGTGCCCTGGCCCACCTACGGGATGTACAGGGAGAAGCTGGCGGCGCGCCGCGTGCCCTTCGAGGAGCCCATCCTCGAGGACAGCTGGCGGCGGCTCCCCCTCGACAGGATACGGGGGGACGCGGTGATAATATGCTCCCCCAACAACCCCACGGGCCACACCTACCCGCGCGACACCGTAGAGGAGCTCCTCGACAGGGGCTACAGCCTCGTCGTCGTGGACGAGACGTACGCGGACTACGCCGGCGAGTCGCTCTTAGACCTTGTGTACAAGTACGACAACCTCGTGCTCCTGAGGAGCTTCTCCAAGGCCTGGGGCCTCGCCGGCGCAAGGATAGGAGCGGCCATCGGGCAGGAGAAGGCCATAGCCGGCCTCGAGGCCCTGAGCGACCCCTACGGCCTCCCCCTCCAGTCTAGGAGGCTCCTCGCCGCGGCCCTCGAGCTGAAGCACTACGTGGAGAAGTCGATCAGGGAGACCGTAGAGGCTAGGGAGAGGCTCTACCGCGGCCTCGAAGAGGCGGGGGTGAAGCCCTACCCCAGCAAGGCGAACTTCATACTCTTCGAGTCGACCTGGGCCGGCGACCTCCTCGAGAGGCTGGCCAGCCGCGGCTTCCTCCTAAGAGGGTTCGAGGGCCCTCTGGGGGCTCACCTACGCGTCACAGTGCCCCCCTCCCCAATACTGGAGGGCTTCCTCGAGGCCCTAAAGGAGACTTTGGAAGAGGTGGAGGAGTATTACCGGTGGTAAGTCCTGCGTTAAAAGGGACACACTGGAGACCACGGTCTCCGCCTGCGTCAACCCCGGCTCCCAGACATGCAGCATAGACGTCCCACTCCGCTTCCTAGCCCACATGCTCCACCAGGCGTGCTTCCACGGACTACTGGGCCTGGACGTAAAGGCCAGGGGAGACCTCTCCCACCACGTGGCAGAGGACATAGCGATAGCCCTGGGCCGCGCGCTTGCAGAGGCCGCCGCCTCACGCCCCGGGAGGAGACGCTACGGGTGGGCCGCGGTGCCCATGGATGAGGCGCTCGTGCTCGTAGCCGTGGACACGGGCGGCAGGCCCTATGCCAGCGTGGACCTCCGCTTCTCCAGGGAGATGATCGAGGACACCGCGGCGGAGGACATCGTGCACTTCCTAGAGACCCTCGCCTTCAACGCAGGCTTCTCGCTGCACGCCGTGAGGCTCGCCGGCCGGAACGACCACCACGTGGCGGAGGCCTGCTTCAAGGCCCTGGGCCTCGCGCTCAGGCAGGCGCTCGAGCCCGACCCGGCTAGGAGCGGCGTTGCAAGCACGAAGGGGGTGATAGGGTGAAGGTCGCAGTCCTCGACTATGCCGTGGGAAACCTTTTCTCAATATCGAACGCGCTGAGAAGGCTGGGGGCCGAGCCCACAGTCACCTCCGACCCACGGCTACTAGAGGAGGCTGACGCGGTCGTGCTCCCAGGCGTGGGCAGCTTCCCCGCAGCGGCCGCGCGTATAGCGCCGGTCGCAGGGCTCCTCCGCCGCCTCGCCCGTGAAAAACCCGTGCTCGGCGTCTGCCTGGGGATGCAGCTCTTCTTCCAGTCAAGCCTCGAGGGCGGCCGCGAGACCCCCGGCCTCTCACTCCTACCCGGGAGGGTTGTACCCCTGCCCCCACGCGTGAAGAGGCCGCACATGGGCTGGAACACCGTGCACCCCGTAGCCCCCTCCAGGCTCCTCGAGGGCGTGCCGGGGGACAGCTACTTCTACTTCGTCCACAGCTACTACGCCGACACCGCGGGCGGCCACGTCGTCGCCACTACGAGGTACGGCGTCGAGTTCCCCAGCGTGGTGGAGTCGCCTCCACTCTACGGCACGCAGTTCCACCCCGAAAAGTCTGGCCGCCTAGGCCTTAAGGTTCTGGGGAACTTCCTCGGCGAGGCCAAGAGGTGAAGCCGGATGCACGTGGTACCAGCCATAGACATTTCGAGGGGGAGGCTTGTACGCCTCGTAAAGGGCTCGGGCAACGCCAAGGTTTACGGCGACCCAGCCGAGTGGCTCGAAACCCTGATCTCCGCCGGCGCCAGGACGGTACACATAGTAGACCTGGACGCGGCGCGCGGCCGCGGCGAAAACAGGGCCCTAGCCGCAGCCCTGGCCGCCAGGGCCTCGGAGGCCGGGCTCACCGTGCAGTTCGGGGGAGGCCTGAGAAGCACGCGGGAAGCCCTCGAGGCCGCCTCGTGGGGCAACGTGAGGGTTGTGCTTGGAACACTCATCTACACGAACCCCCAGGCCGCGAGGAGCGTGCTCTCGGCCCTGGGCCCCGAGAGGGTAATGGCCGCCATAGACGTTAGGAGGGGCAAGGCGGCCCTGAAGGGGTGGAGGAGCCTTGGCCCCCCGCTGGGGGAGGCTGCGCGCCTCGCCGAGACGCTCGGGTTCACGCACGTACTCTACACCGACGTTGAGAGGGACGGCACGCTCCTCGGCCCCCCGAGGCCCCCGCCCCTGCTGACCAGGCGCTTCAAGGTCACGGTTGCCGGCGGCGTCGCCTCCGAGGAGCACCTCGAGGAGCTGGCCCGGGCGGGCGCTTACGCCGTGGTCGTGGGTAAAGCCCTCTTGGAGGGCAGGCTGAGCCTGGGGAGGCTCTCCTCGATGGGGTGGGAGGTGTGACCCTGGCGAAGAGGATTATACCGTGCCTCGACGTTAAGGATGGACGCGTCGTTAAGGGTATACGCTTCAGGAACCTCCGCGACGCCGGCGACCCGGCCGTGCAGGCGGCCGCGTACGAGGAGCAGGGCGCCGACGAGCTCGTTCTCCTGGACGTCTCGGCGAGCCTGGAGGGGCGGCGCGCAATGCTCGACGTGGTGAGGAGGGTGGCCGAGAACATCACCATTCCGTTCACCGTTGGGGGAGGAGTGAGGAGCCTCGAAGACATATACGCAATACTCAGGAGCGGGGCCGACAAGGTGTCGATAAACACCGCCGCCGTGGAGAACCCGGGCCTCGTGGAGAAAGCGGCGGAGGAGTTCGGGAGCCAGTGCATCGTAGTAGCGATAGACGCGAAGCGCGAGCAGCAGGGCTGGCAGGTCTACGTGAGGAGCGCCTCGCAGCCCACCGGCCTGGACGCGGTCCAGTGGGCGCGCAGAGTGGAAGAGCTGGGCGCGGGCGAGATACTCCTCACAAGCATCGACAGGGACGGCACTCGGATGGGCTACGACGTGGAGCTTACAAGGGCGGTCAGCGAGGCGGTCGGCATACCCGTGATAGCGAGCGGCGGCGCAGGCAACCCCCACCACGTCTACGAGGCCCTCACCCTGGGCAGGGCTGACGCGGCCCTCCTCGCGGGGATACTCCACTACGGGCTCTACACTGTGGCTCAGATAAAGAGGTACCTCGCTGAGAGGGGCGTAGAGGTGAGGCCAACATGGTAGGCCGCGGCGGTGCAAAGATGGGGGAGTGGCGCATAGACTTCGGCAAGATGGGCGGCCTCGTCCCAGCAGTAGTCCAGGACGTCATCACCGGCGAGATAAGGATGCTCGGCTTCATGGACGA
>JALVKT010000106.1 GCA_027027675.1 Thermofilaceae archaeon
TGATGCGGACGGCCACGTCGAGGTCAAGCGGATACGGCCTGGCGACAAGCACGGCCTTGTGCCGGGGCGAGCCGAGGAAGGAGAGGATGTCCTCGGCTATGCGGCGCCACTCCTCTATCAACTCGAGGGGGCTGGGCCCTCCCCTCCGCACCTTGTCGACCACGCCTTTAACTTTGAGGTACATCTTCACCGCGTCGTTTAGGTGGCTGTAAAACTCCTTCTCCACCTTCACCATGCGTATCCCTCCCCCGGCCGCCATGGTGTCCCACAGCATAACGTCGAAGCCGCCCCGCCTCGCCTGCTCGTAGACGTAGTAGAGGGCGAACTCCTCCACTATCCCGGGCGCCCTGGCCACGTAGTCTATAACCTCGCGCCCCACGGGAAATATGCTGGCCGCAACCCTGTAGACCTCCTCCCCAAACCTCTCCCGCCAGAGCTCCACAATCTTATCCTCTGAGAGCTGGGAAACCATAAGCCTCCCCTGGAGGAGCACGCCCTCCTCCCCGCGAAGCCCGAGCAGGAAGCCGAGGCTCGGCGTATAGTCGGTCGATATGAGGTGCACGCGCAGCCCCCGCGCGGCGAGGTAGACCGCTGAGGCCGCCGCCATGGTGGACTTGCCGACTCCGCCTTTACCCCAGAAGCTCACCGCCTTCACGTGCCTTCCACCCCGGCTACCCCTATAAGGCGTCGCCCCCTTAATGTGTGGGCCGGGGAGATGGCCGCACGGTCCTATACCGAGCCCCCCGGCGGTGAGGTGGCCCCTACACGCGGGATCCCCGGCCCGTCTCTGGATGAAGCGAGAAATGTAATGATACAAATATATACCATAGCGCCGTCTAGACCGTGGAGGAGAAAAAATGGCAAAGGCTAGGTTCGAGCTCTTCCAGGACAAGAGCGGCAAGTGGCGCTTCAGGCTTGTAGCCCCCAACAACGAGATAATAGCCTCCAGCGAGGCCTACTCCAGCAAGCAGGCCGCGATCAAGGGCATCGAGGCCGTAAAGAAGTACGCGCCCGAGGCAGAAATCATAGAGAAGGAGCAGGAGTAAGGGCTCCCTCCACGGCGAGGAGGAGAATCTTCGCCCCGAGGCCGAGCCCGTAACCACCCATACCATTTTTGCCTACAACCCTGTGGCATGGCACCAGTATGGGCACGGGGTTCCTGTTCAGCACAGTCCCCACGGCGCGCGCGGCCCCAGGCCTTCCAGCTGCTGCGGCGACTTCGCCGTAGGTTAGCGTGCGGCCGCGGGGGATCCTGGAGACAACGTTTAGCACGGCGCCTGCGAACCCGCTTCTCGGATAGACGGGGGTGAAGGTGAATCTTTCCCTGCGCCCCGAGGCGTACTCTATAATCTCTCCCAGGAGTTCTAGGGCCTCGCCCCCGGGTTTCAGGCTCCACCTCGAGGTTTTCGAGGCGAACTTCCTGGGCCGGTCTATGAGGAAGGCCTTCCCGTCTTCCGCGGCGGCGCAGAGCCTGCCGAGAGGCGTAGGGGCGCAGGCGGCGTACACGGGGAGATAGCGTTTTTATCGCCTAATAAATTGTTTAGGAGGCCGTTTCCGGGTGAAGTCGCGATGCGGAGACTAGCGGCAGCGTTGATCGTCGCGTTGGCATTGGCCTTCCCACTGCTCGTCTATGCGCAGCCAACGCTTTCCCTTCGCAGTGGCGACGGCCTGGTCTTCGTGGAGGTGGGCTATAGTGGCGCATACAACCTGTCAGTGGTTGTCCGCGACTCCGCCGGTACAACTGTCTACGCCAACAAGACCATGTGCGCCTATAACTGTACGCTGAGCTTTAAGCGCCCCGAGCCCGGCGTATACTACGTCAATGTGAACGTTGAGGGCGTGAACGGGTCGTGGAGTAGGACGGAGACGCTTGTAGTCGAGCCCACGCGGGACGATTTCTCACACATCCTGGCCAGGCTCTCCAGGGTCGCGGCCACAGTGGAGGAGGCCCCCTACCTGTACAGTGACTTGAAGCCGCTGGTCTCCGAGGCGAGAACCTACTATGGGATGGCTCTAAAGGCTTTTCTCGACGGCAGGGGGGACATGGCCGCCTACTACTACTGGAGGTGCAGTAGACGCCTAGCCTACCTGGAGGCCGCTGTGAGCTCGCGGGGCGGCGGAGGGCTGTACGCGGCCTTCTCCCACCTGGAGGAGTACCTGAGCCTAAGCCTCCCGGTCGTGATGGACTTTTGGGCGAAGATCCTCTTATCCACATTTATACTCCCCCTCATTCTCCTGGCCGCGGCGCCCCTCTACATTTCGAGCGTCGAGGACTGGATACACGCGGTTATGGAGAGCCTCGACAAGAGGGATGAAAGCATCTACACTGCGGCGGAGGAGACTAGGAAGAGGGCCCTCGAGCTCCTGCAGGGCGCCTCCAGGCTCGTCAAGGTGAAGGCTAAGACGCTGGTAATGACCCTCATGTCAGCGCTGATCGCGGCTATAGGCCTGATAACGAACAACACAGCCGTCGTTATAGCGTCGATGCTCATAGCGCCCTTCATGAGCGTAGTGCTGGGCGCCGCGATAGGCCTAGCCATGCCTCGGAGAGAAGTCGTAGTCGACGGGGAGAGGGTGAGGGGGGAGGACATCTTCAGCGAGGGGCTGCGCAACATAGTCTTGCTGACCGTTGCGAGCCTCGTGCTCGTTTGGATAACCGTTAAGGCGGCCTCCTTCTTCGTACCCATATTTCCGGGTAGCGAGATAATGGCAAGGTCTAGGCCTAACTTCTCGGATCTGGCCATAGCGATAGGCGCCGGCCTGGCCTGCGCGGTCAGCTACGTCGGCGTACTCGAGTTCTCGGGGCTCATAGGCGCCGCCATAGCTATAGCGCTCATACCGCCGCTCGCGACGATAGGGATAGGCGTGGCTATCGGCCGCGTCGACATCTCTCTCGGGGCGTTCTCGCTTTTCTACATAAACACGATCTCAATAATTCTCGCCTCTATATTCGTGATAAAGTTCTACATTATACAGCCGGTGGCTAGGTACTTCTTCAGCAGGCTTGAGAGGGGAGCGGAGTCGCTTCCAGAGTTCATCGTGGAGAGCCTGCAGCTGTGGGTGAACGCCACCTTCGGCTTCACGGGCGGGTGGGACGAGAAGAGCATCTCCAACAACCTTAAGAGGCTTTTCAAGTTGCTGGTAAAGTTCGTGTTCTTCCCCGTCGCCGTAGTGGCCGGCTACGCCCTGCTCATGTCCTCGCCGATCCCCACGCTCCTCTCCCAGGCCTCTCTCAGCCTCGTGGAGACGGCCGGCAGGTTTCTCGCGGAGTTCTCCACCAGAGTTATCACCGCGATATCGCTGCTCGCGTTCATAGCGATGGCATACTACACCTACAAGATAGTGAGGGGTAGGGGGCTTTTCAGGCGCCGCTTCCTAGCGTCTGCTGCCGTGTTCTGGCTCACAGCCTCCCTGGCAACGAAGATAGTGTATTTTCCGCGCTCCAACCTCGTGTTCCTCACTGTCTTCGCGGTCTACGTCCTCGTAGTCTACTACTGGGGCGAGGTGAGGAGGCAGTGGAGCCACTACGTCATACTGGGCTTCACAGTGTTCACGATACTGATAATATCCCTGCAGAGCATAGAGGTCTACCAGGTCAGCACGGCGGCGCAGAAGCTCAGCTCAGAGAGCACGGTCGTAGCCGACGCGGTGGCCATATTCTTCGGCGTAAGCCCGGAAAACGTCACGGCCACCGTTGTTCAAGGCAAAAACCCGAGGCTAACGGTTCGGGTGTACGTGTCTGTGAGGCAGCTCGGCTCGCTGGAAAAAGCGGTCAGGGCGGTGGACATCCTGGAGAAAACGTTTAGGGAGTACGGTTTTGAGAGGGGACAGGTGGACATAGTGTTTTCTCTGAAGCCCTAAGCCCGGCTAAACGTTGAACACCTTTCTCCTCTTGGTGAAGTATATCTTTATAACGTTACCCACGGTCTCAACCCTAAACTTCGAGGAGACCTCAAATATCGCCTCACTTATCTCGTCGTCCTCGTATCCCAGCGCGTAAAGCTCGTCCTTTATAACCCTCCCTGTACCGTTTATCTCGTCCCTCTTAGCGAGGTTCACTATCATCTCCGCAAGCTCTTCAACCCGGCTTTTCCCCAATACGGTTCACCCATCTCCCAGGATATATGCGGGGTCACAGTTATCGGTTTTTCCGTGGCAGGGGAAGAAATATAACGGAGCGGCCAGAAGAAATGTTGTTCCCAAGGGCTTCTGCGGCCGCAGCCGCGGTTCGACACTTGGTGAAGTCTTCTTCGACAAAGCTTAAATACCGTTCACGGCCCCCCTTCTCCGAGAAAGACTGCAGGTGCGCCCCCATGACGGTCAGGATACTTACAGCTAGGAATGCTTACCTCTCACCGAGCCCCACACACTCGGCAAGGAAGTACATGCACGCAGCCGCCACCATAATATCGGCTAACAGCCCATTCTCCCCCGCCATCGAGCTCGTCAACGGCCACATAGCATTCGAGGCTGTCACAAAGGCCTTCTTCGCAGTGACCGGCGACGCCATGGTCGAGATAAACGGCCGCAAGGCCGAGCCCTGGCGCTCCTACACGCTCCTCCCCGGGACAAGGGTTGTCGTGGACGGCAACTCCTACGTCTCCTTCCACGGGTTAAAGGCGGAGGGCGTGTCCGGCAAGGTCCCGCTTGCACCGGGCTTCATCCTCTCCTGCGCCACGGTTAACGGCGAGTTCACGGCGAAGAGGCTCCTCGCCTTCAAGGTGCCGGTTACGATGCGCATCCCGAGGGGCGACTGGCTCGACATGATACGCAGGCTCCAGAGGCACGTGGCCCTGGCCAGGGAGGCCGTGGAGCGGGGCGCCGAGCTAGTAAAGGTTCGCGTGGGGAGCCGCGAGTTCGAGATATGGGTTCAGGAGCTCGCGTAGGCTCATATAAATTAGAGATGTCCTTTTTCCTCCGGGCGGGGTGTCTAGGTGGAAGACAAGGTAGCCGAGCTTCTTGAGAAGCGCAAGCAAGCCGAGGAGGGTGGAGGACGGGAACGGCTAGAGAAGATCAGGAGCCAGGGAAGGCTAACAGCGTTTGACAGGCTACGCCTACTCGTCGACCCCGACTCTTTCGTCCATCTGGGCCGCTTCGTGACTCACAGGGCTACAGGCTTCGGGATGGAGAAGAAGAAGGCCTACGGGGACGGCGTGCTCACAGGCCTCGCCACCATCCAGGGTAGAAAGGTGGCGGTGTACCTCCAGGACTTCTCCTTCATGGGCGGGAGCGTAGGCGAGATGCACGCGGCGAAGATCGCGCGCACAATAGAGCTCGCCGTAAAGCTAGGCGTCCCCGTGATAGGAATCAACGACTCCGGTGGAGCGAGGATACAGGAGGGCGTTGACAGCCTGAAGGGCTACGGGGACATCTTCTACAGGAACGTGATGGCGAGCGGCGTCGTGCCCCAGATAATGGCTATCATGGGGCCATGCGCTGGCGGGGCGGTGTACTCGCCGGCCCTGGCGGACTTCATCATTATGACTAGGAAGAGCTACATGTTCGTCACCGGCCCAAAGGTGGTGAAGGCGGCTATAGGGGAGGAGGTCACCTTCGAGGAGCTGGGCGGGGCCGAGGTGCACGCAACGAGGAGCGGCGTGGCCCACTTCGTCGTTGAGAGCGACGAGGAGGGGATAGAGCTTATCAAAAGGCTGCTCTCCTACCTGCCCAGCAACAACCTCGAAGACCCTCCCTACGTGGACACTGGCGACGACCCCTACAGGGAGGACGAGTCCCTGAACAGCCTGGTGCCCGACGACCCCATAAAGCCCTACGACGTCCACGACGTCATAGACAGGCTCTTCGACAGGGGCTCCTTCCTCGAGGTGCAGAAGTTCTTCGCGCCCAACGCCGTCGTAGGCTTCGCCAGGCTCGGCGGCCACGTGGTCGGCGTCGTGGCGAACCAGCCGGCGGTGATGGCCGGCAGCCTGGACATAGACTCCAGCGACAAGATCTCCCGCTTCGTACGCTTCTGCGACGCCTTCAACATACCCCTCGTGACGCTCGTCGACGTGCCCGGCTTCCTCCCGGGAACACAGCAGGAGCACGGCGGCGTCATAAGGCACGGCGCAAAGATAATATATGCCTACGCGGAGGCCACCGTTCCAAAGCTCACCGTGATCATGAGGAAGGCCTACGGCGGCGCCTACATAGCCATGAGCAGCAAGCACCTCGGCGCAGACTACGTTGCCGCCTGGCCGACGGCGGAGATAGCCGTCATGGGGCCGCGGGGGGCCATAGAGATAATATATAGGAGAGAGCTGGCCAAGGCGGAGAACCCGGAGGAGTTCGTTAAGAGGGTTGAGGAGCAGTATAGGAGGGAGATAGCAAACCCCTACGTCCCAGCCTCCAGGGGCTACGTGGACGACGTCCTCCTACCCAGCGAGACCAGGGGCGTCCTCTACCGCGTGCTGCAGCACCTCCTCGACAAGAGGGAGAAGCACCCGAGGCCCCCGAGGAAGCACGGCTTACCGCCCGTGTAGGGGAGAGGGGCATGGGGGAGGACAAGGAGAAGAGGGTGGCAATCCTCGCGGCAGTCTTCGCCTACCTCTCGAGGAGGAGGCGCGCCCAGAGGCCGTCTATGAGGCGTGGAGCAACGCTCAAGGCCTGGCGCCTAGCGAGAAGCCTCGGCGAGGACCCCGTGGCGGGATACTAGGTGGACGCCCGTGAAGAAGAAGTTCCGCGTGATCATCGACGGCGAGGTATACGACGTAGAGGTTGAGATAGAGGAGGGCGCGTCGCCCGTAGAGACTCTCGTCTCGGCGCTGCAGACAGGCACAATCACTAGGGTGACTCCCCAGCCGCGCGTCAAGGGGGCAGTCACAGCCCCCATCGCGGGCCGCGTTGTCGAGGTACCCGTCAAGGAGGGGGACCTGGTGTCGCCGGACGACGTCATAGCAGTCCTCGAGTCTATGAAGACCCAGGTTAAGGTAAAGGCGGGCGTCGCGGGAAGGGTCGAGAAGGTCTACGTCTCGCCGGGCTCCGCGGTGAAGCAGGGCGAGCCGCTGGTGAAGGTGGCCGAGGCCAAGGAGTAAATACCTTAAATGAATAATATACATGCCATGCCGCTCACCATAGACGGCGTAGAGATCGAGAGGCTTGTACACTCAGCCTTCCGCGTCAGGGGCAACGGCGTAACCGTGTACATAGACCCCTTCCAGATCCCCGGCTCCCCCCGGGACGGGGACGTAGTCATATGCACGCACGACCACTTCGACCACTGCTCCCCCCAAGACGTCGTTAAGGTGGCCTCGCCCGACGCCGTGATTGTCGCCAGCAAGAACTGCAGGGACAAGGTTTCACCCCTAGGCTTCAAGGCATACTTCCTCTCGCCAGGCGAGAAGGTCTCGGTCAAGGGGGTCGAGGTGGAGGCCGTGCCCGCCTACAACGTGGGCAAGCGCTTCCACCCAAGGGGGTATGGGGGTATAGGCGTCCTCCTCCGCATAGGGGGCGTCACGATATACCACGCCGGGGACACCGACTACATACCGGAGATGGAGCAGCTCAGGGGCCGCGTAGACGTGGCCCTCCTCCCGGTAAGCGGGGTCTACGTTATGAGCCCCGAGGAGGCGGCCAGGGCGGCAGAAGTTATACAGCCGCGCGTGGCGGTGCCGATGCACTACGGCGCGATAGTCGGCGACAGGGGGCACGCGGAGAGGTTCGCGAAGCTCCTCGAGGGCAAGGTGAGGGTCGAGATAATATAGCCTGACACGAGAAAATAGTGGGGGTAAGTGTTGGAGCTCAAACACCCCCTCTCCAAGAAGGTATACCACATACTCGCGAAGCCTGGCGACATAGCGCCCCGCATCGTAGCCATGGGCGACCCCGGCAGGGTCGAGAAGGCCACGTGCCTACTCGAGGAGCCCCGCGTGGTAAACAGGAACCGCGGCTACCTCGTAGTCACGGGCAAGTACGAAGGCGTCCCGGTGACGCTGGCCACCCACGGTATAGGCGCCCCGAGCGCGGCCATAGTCTTCGAGGAGCTAGCAATGCTCGGCGCAAAGCTCATAATAAGGGCGGGCACATGCGGCGCCCTCGACCCCAGAGCCGAGGTCGGCACAATAGTGGTCATCGAGGCGGCAGCCTACGAGAAGGGCGGCACCATGGGCATGTACTTCGGCGACACATCCTTTCCTGCATCCCCAACCCCCGAGGTGGTCGAAGCCCTCGACGCGGCGCTTAGGGAGATGGGGCTACGCTACATGCGCGGCGTAACCCTGAGCCACGACGCGTTTCACATGGTCGAGAAGCACTCCAAGCGCTGGGCCGAGATGGGGGTAACAATACTGGAGATGGAGGCCGCCATACTCTACGGCCTCGGCAGGCTGCGCGGCTTCAAGACAGGCGGCCTCGCACTCGTCGTCGACAACATGGCCCACAACACGGAGCTTACCGAGGGCAGGGAGGAGCTGGAGCTGAAAATGGTGGAGGCTGCGCTTAAGGCCGCCGTGAAAACCCAGGTTTAAATTCCAAGCCCTTTTTCTATCCAACCAGCAAGGAGATGATGGAGCGCTACCCAGTGTACAGGGGAGACAGCCACTGCTGCTACGTGCGCACGCTGCCCGACTTCCTCGAAGTAACCGGCCCCCAGGAGGAGAGGCATTACTTCTGGCTGGGCGGTGAAGGCGTAGAGTACAGCGGCCCCCTAACGAGGCTCTACTGGGAGGAGCCCCACACACCTCCCCCGTGGCCACGCGTCACGCTCGAGGAGAGGGTGAGGCTTGTCGCGGAGAGGCACGGCGACAGGCTCAGGGGCCGCAGGGTGATGGCCGACTTCAGCGGAGGCAAGGACAGTGCGGCAAGCCTAGCGATACTCTCGAGGCTTAGCGAGGAGCTAGGCTTCAAGCTGACGGCTGTGTATGTTCACATGCCCTACCTCGAGCCCAGCCGCAACCTGGACGTTGCTGAGAGGGAGGCCGAGAAGCTGGGCGTAGACCTGCTCGTCGTGGAGGCGGACAGGAAGAGGGTGCTCTACTACCTGTCGAGGGAGGGACTCCCCAGGAGGGGGAGGAGGTGGTGCACATACCTGAAGACGAGGGCCCTCCGCGGCGCCAAGAAGAAGCTGGCCCCCGACTACGAGGCGAAGGCTGAGAGGATGGTGGAGGCCGGCAAGAGGATGAAGAGGCTCTCAGAGATGCTCCGCAAAGACACCTTCCTCGAAGGCCCAACCATAAACGTCGTCTACGACCTCGAACTCACAGACGTCGCCGCCATAGCTGGGAGAGCCGGGCTCGTGCACCCCGACTACCTCGACGGCGTTCCACGAGTCTCCTGCAAGTACTGCCCCTACAGGAGCCTCTACGAGCTTGAGGCCCAGAGAAGCGAGGTCGAGGACGAAGCCCTAGTGGAGGAGGTGGCCTACAGGCAGTGGCGCCTCTACTACAGCGCCCGCGTCTCGTGGGAGGAGTACTGGAGCCGCCACCTATGGCGCTTCCCGCCAACCCTCGCCGCCATCATCGCCGGAGCCGAGCCCACAGGGAGAGACAGGGTTAGCCTAGAAGAAGCCCGGGAGCTCTTCTCAAGCATCTGGCGCAACCCCAGGTTTTACGGGGCCAGTAAACCTTGAACATGATATAACCTGCCCCCTCAAGGCCAGCGGGTGAGCCTGGATGGGAAAGGTTCTCTGGTACATGCTCCCAGGGTGGACGCCGGCCCAAGCGGCGTGGAGAGTGTACCAGTACATGGTAGGCGCCGGCGAGCGAAGAGCAGTTTTCACGCAGCCCTCCACGGTCTCCCTCAAGAGAGGCGGGCTAATCCTCTGGGAGGGAGAGGCAAAGGCCACCGCCTTCGAGAACGGCGGCTACATAGGGTTCAGGATAGAGACCAGCAAGACAACAAGCTTCCTCAAAGGCGGACTCTACGCCGCGAAAAAGGCTGAAAACGCGGGCGCACTCCTAGAGCGTTATATCAGGGCGGCCCTCGGAGAGCCTGTGAGCGTCTCCGAGTACTAAAGGCGGCCACAAATATCTTCCTCCTCCTAGCGTTCGCGGGCTGGTTCTCCACGAAGAAGACACCGTAGCCCTCGGGCAGACACGGCTTTCCCTCGTGAACGGGGACTAGGAGGCTCGTACCTATCAGCGTGGAGCGCAGGTGGGCGTAGGCGTTACCGGGGTGCTCCCACCCATCCACTGGGACGAGGCTCCACAGCTCCTCCTCAAACTCCTCCACGGCCCCGCGGGGTATGACGGCGAGCGCCCCCGTAGACCCCTTACTGAAGACCGCGGCCACCCCCTCCCCTACGCGTCTCGCCGCCTCCTCGAGGAGGCCTGTGACGTCGAACAGCTTGTTCGGCCCATGCGTGACTATCGTCTCCGAGACTATCACTGCTCGAGCACCTCGACAGCTATCCTCCTCTCCCCCGGCTCAGGGTTCAGGTCGAGGAGCACGACCTGCTGGAAGGAGCCTAGCTCCAGCCCCCCTCCCAGGATGGGCACGGCCACGCTAACCGGGAACACGGCCTCCCTAAGCGTGTCCGGGCCCGGAAGCGACTCCAGGAGCCTCTCAAGATCCCTCAGAAGGCGCGCCTCGTACTCGATAGTTATAAGCCTGGTGCGGGGGCTGAGCGTAGAAGCCACGAGGAGCCCCTCCTCAACGCCACGCGCAGCCTCCTCGAGCAGGGGCGTCACGTCGTAGGCTCCACGCCCAGAACTCTCTACCGTCACAACTTTTGCCATGGCACCCTAAAATACATGCCAGGCCCCCATAAACCCTGTGAGGGGAGTCTGGGCGGAGATGCTGGCGGAAGCCCTCCTCGAGGACAAGGGCTACCGCGTGCTCGGCCGCCGCCACGTCGTCGAAAGGGACGGCGTAAGGCTAGCCGAGGTCGACATGCTGGCCGAGAAGGACGGGACTCGCTACGCGGTCGAGGTAAAGGCGGGCCGCATCTCAACAACTGATGTGAGGCAGGCCTACAGCAACGCCAAGCTCCTGGGGGCGGAGCCTCTCATAGTGGCGAAGGGCTTCTCCGACAGGGCAGCGGAGGAATACGCGAGGCAGCTCGGCGTAAACGTCATCCTCATGCCGGACTACATATTCGTGGAGCCGGAGGAGCTCGGCAAGGCCGTGGCCAGAGCCGTGGAGGAAGCCCTAGAGACGCTTCTCCCACCAAACCCTGCAGCCCTGGGCGACGAGGACCTGCCGGTTCTAGAGGCCCTAGCGTCATCGCGGGGCTTCGCGGAGGCCGCGGAGAAACTAGGGGTAAAAACGGGTGAGCTGGAGCGTCTCGTCGCGAGGCTCCGGGAGAAAGGAGTTATAGGTGGAGGCGGGGGCTACTGGAGGCTTAGGCTCCAGGCAAGGCTCCTACTGCTTGCTACTTTATCTTCTCGAGGACTATCGCGGGACAGACCTTCTTGACGCCCTCCAGCTTCCCAATCTCCTCTATTATACGCATCATGTCGCCGTTCTCCCCAGCCCACACCTCAACCATTATCATGTGGTCCCCGGTGGTGAGGTACACGTTCTTCGAGTACTTCTTCTCGGCAAGCCGCCTGGCGACCTCCAGTATCTTGTC
>JALVKT010000107.1 GCA_027027675.1 Thermofilaceae archaeon
TCCTAATGTTCTCTATCATGTTTATAAGCCTGCCCGCGGCCCCCACGAACATTTCCTCGTGCTGAGAGACTATCCTCTCCCTCTCAGCGAGCTTCTTCTCCTTCTCCTCCAGCTCCATCAGCTTCGCGTCGACAAGCTTTGCCTGGGCCGTAAGCCTAGAGTACTCGTCCACTAGCGAAGTATACTTTCTAATGGCCCTGTCGAAGGCCTCGTAGAGGGCCTCAAGCCTCGCCTGCCCCTCCCGGAAGGACTGGCTCCTCCGCTCCTCCTCCTCGCTTATATGGGCGAGAGTATCCTCCAGGTGCTTAATCGTCTCCGAGACCTTGCCGAGCGACTCGTTGACGAGGCTAAGCGTCTCCGTTATGGCCGAGAGGCCCTGCATACCCTCAACCAGGGACCTCTGGGCCTCCTCAAGCCGCCTAGCCTCCTCCTCGAGCGTCTTCACCGCCTGCTGCACGTCGCCGTGCATCCCCTCTATCCCGACGATCTGCCTGTTGATGAGCTCCACAAGGTCTGCGAGCGTGTTCTTCTGATCCTCGAGCACCGCTATGAGCTGGGCTTGGAGCGCGTTTAGCTCACGCGACACGTCGGAGTATACCTCGCTCCTCACGTTGGCTGGGAGACGCTCCATCCTCTGCCTGATGTCTTCGAGCCGGCTCCTCAGCTCTTCTACCTCTTCGAGGAGGTCTCTAAGCGTTATTTCCTCCTCCCTTTTTTTCCTGAAAAACGCCATAGTCTACCCTAATCTAACAGCCCCCGACACTATAATAAGTAAATCTTGGAAAATAGGGGTAAACTATTGCCCGCCAGGATTTTTCCAACGCTAAGCCCCCTGCACCTCCCCCTTAACAAGCCTCTCGATCGCCGCGAGCCTAGTCAGTATCTCCCCAAACCTGGCCTCATTCTCCCGGTTCGACGCGAGAATATCCGACTCAAGCTTGTCAAGCCTCGTGGAGAGCTCCGCGACGAGGGCCTCGAGCTCCGAGACCTTGCTCCTAACAGAGCTCGTCTCCGCCTTTACGACGTTCGCCGCGTCCGTGGATACGAGCTCGAGCTCCCTCATCTGGGCCCTAATAGACGCTATATCGCTGTCCAGCTCCCCAAGCTTGTCCTGGAGCTTCTCGAGCCGCCTGGACATGTTGTCGAGGAAGAGGTCCATTGAAAGCTTGATTTCCTTGGCGAACTTCGCGTTCCTCTCGTCGAGCCTCTTTATCAGGGCCTCGATCTCGTCCTCCAGCTGTCTCCTCTCCTCCTGCATGGAGCCTATGTGCTCCTGCAGCGCCTTCTCCAGGCCGTCTATGGTCTTCTGGAGGCCCGCTACGTGCTCGTTTAGGTAGCTAACGGTTATCTTCAGCGCGTCTATACCGTTGTTGAGCTTTCTCAGCGCCTCTATTAGCACGTCTATGTCTGTGGGGCCGACCTCGACCATCTCTATCTCGTCCTGCGACAAGGAGGCACACCTGTCTTGTAAGCGGCCCCGCGGCTATTATCTCTATTACCCAATTTAGCCCTCCGAGGCCGGGGCTACTTAGACTCCGACACCACCGCCGAGACCTTGGAGCTCTTCACCTCCTCGACCAGCTTCACAAGCTTTTCCTCCAAGCTTTTATCCAGCTTCTTGGACGCGGCCTCCAAGCCCTTCTCGGACAGCTTGTAGTAGGGCTTGTAAAGCGTCAGGTAGTTCTCCCCCACAACGTAGAGCGTCTTAACGAGGCCCTCCTCCACCAGCTTGTCTACCGTCTCGTCAAGCTCCTTCGAGAGCGGAGGGTTCCCGTAGAACTTAACCCCCAAGTCGACACCATACTTGTTCTCGAGCAGATACACGAGTTCGTGGAGCCGCCTACGGCTCACCGCCCTACCGTAGATCTTTAGGAGCGCGAGGACAACGTCTTCCACCCCCGCCTTCTTCCGCCTCCTCCGCGTAGACCTCGCAGACTTGGATTTTTTATCCGCGGACTTGGCGGGGCTGCTGGGAGACTTCTTCTTAGACGACTTTTTCGGCAGAGAAACCACCTTACCTATATCATTTACCTCGCCTTTTAGGTTTAACGGGGAGATAAGGGTTTGAGCCAGCCGAGGAAGTGCGAGATATGCCTGGAAAAGCCCGCCGTCCACAGGTGCCCCCTCTGCGGGAGGTACGTGTGCGAAGACCACTTCGACCATGAGAGGGGCGTGTGCATAGCGTGCAGCGAGGCGCTCTGCTCCATCTGCGGCAAGAGGCTCAGCATAGGCTACTGCAAGTACTGTGGGAGGCTCGTCTGCGAGGAGTGCAGCGTGAAAGAGGGGGCCGCGCTTGTGTGCAAGGAGTGCGCGGCCGCCCGGGGGCTTATATAACACGCCTACTTCAGGACTGCCTCCACGCTGCTCTTCCCGCGCTTCACAACCCTTATCCCTGTGTAGTCGTCGTGGTAAAGCTTCAGCCTAACCTGTGAGGGCTCTATCCTCGCCTTCTTCAGCTCCCCCCTGAGCCGGGCTATGAGCGTGTTCACCGCCTTCTTGAGGAGGGGCTCGTGCTTCTCGAGGACGTCCCTGGAGGAAGCGTATATCGCCTTCACCTTCGAGGTCACATACAGCTTTAGGACGTAGGAGATGTTCAGCATGACGAGCGTTGCCAACAGTATGTAGAACGTCAGCGTCTCGCTCGCGTTCATGAACATGAGAACCGCCGAGCCGACGAGGCCGGCAAAGGAGGCTGTGAGGAGCTGGCCGGCAATGTTGTCGTACCTCCTGAGCCGCGGGAAGAGCGGGTGGTGGAGGGGGATGGACGCTATCTCCTCCACAGCCGAGCCCACGTCGCCCCACATGTCGTCCTCGTAGCCCAGCTCCTCCAGCAGCTTCTTCGCCTCGAGCGCGTTGAAGCGTCTCCCAGCCCTGAGGGAGTCGAGGAGCTCTATAAGCTTCTTAATCTTCTTCGCCCGCCCCCTCGCAACCTCGATGGGAGAGTACTTCCTGCTCACACGGGGCACCTAGCGCTTCCCAGCCGTCACGTCGGCCAGGTAGAGTGTTAGAATGTCCGTCTTCGTGACTATGCCGCTGAGCTCGTCGCCCTCCATCACGAGCACCGCCTTCTCCCCACGCGCCAGTAGGCGCGCCGCCTGGGCCACGCTCTCGCCGGGGTCCAGCCGTGCAAACCTCCTCCTGTAGACGTCGGACACCAGGGTCAGCCTCGCCTTGTGCTCCCTGAACCTCCACTCCACCCTGTCGTAGATAGCTGCGAGGTGCCTCAAGAGATCCATGTCCGTCACCACGCCGACCACGCGGCCGCTATCCATCACGGGGAGGGCTGAGTAGCGGTACTTCATGACGATGTCCCTCGCGTGTAGGAAGCGCTCGTCTATGCCAACCGATATCACGCTCCTACTCATAACCTCTGACACCGGTATGTCCCTGTACCTGTCGCCTATCGCCGCCACCAGGTCCTGCTTGACCACTATCCCCCCGCCGACCGCTAGGAGCCCTATCTCCTCCTCGATCATTTTCCTCGCGGCGCTCGCAGCCTCCTCCTCCCCGTCTACGCCTATCACGGGCTGGTTCGCGAAGCTGCTCGCCCTCAAGTGTTCGAGGTCGACGTTCCACGTCCTAGCGGAGCCGAGCTTGAAGAGAAGGTCTTTCTCTGAGAGCACGCCCCACACGTCGCCGTCGCGGCGTAGGACGACGTGGCTTATGCCGTGCCGGTCGAAGGCCTCTAGCACCTCGCTGAGGGACGCGTTCTTGTCGAGAGTCACGGGCTTCTCGTTGACCAGGTCTGCCACCTTAGGCATATATCTAGGGAGGAGGGGCGGCGTATTAAATATTCCCGAACCGCCGCACTATAGGAAGTCGTCCAGCGTGCGCCTACGCCTCTCCCCCCTCGCCTCCCTGTACAGCCTGGCGATCTCGTCGAAGTCCCTCTCCAGGACTGCTCTAAGCCTCGGGTTATATAGGGCGGCCGCCGGGTGCAGAGTGGGAAAGAACACGGCCTCGCCCCACGGCGCGCGCCCCCTGTACACGCGCCCCCTCACAGACATTATGCCCTCGGCCTTGACGCCCAGGTAGCGGCGCAGTAGGTGACGCGTGCTATGCCTGCCCAGCATGA
>JALVKT010000108.1 GCA_027027675.1 Thermofilaceae archaeon
TCTGGCCGCTCCACGTAGAAGTTGACCCCACAGAGCACGTGAAGAGACTGGTAGACGGGATCCTCGAACAGGCCGGGCGGGGCGGCGCCCCCATAGCTGGAAAGCCGGGCAGCGGGAGGACGGCCCTGCTATACCTCGTGGCCTCCAAGGCGGCGGAGGAGGGGCGTAGAGTCGTGCTCGGCGAGCCCCAGGAGTGGATGAGCCCCGACTCTATACTTGTGGTGTCGCCCGGACCGAGGAGCTCCACTGTACCCACCGTGTGGGTCGCCAGTGGTGGGGACGCGATATTCGACGAAGAGTATCTTTCGAGGCTGGCCGAGGCGATCCTAGGCTTTGACGGCGTGGACTACGGCTCAGCGGCCGTTGCAAGGCTCGTCGAGAGGAGCGGCGGCAGCCCCGTATACGTCGAGGCGGCCTCCCTCCTCCTTAGGCTGAGGAACTCCCATGCGACGCCGAGCTCCATAGATGAGCTACCCGGAAGCGCCGAGGAGCTTGTACGCGAGGCGGCGAGCCTGCTAGGCCCTGTCGACACGCCGGGGCTCCCCCTGTTTCCGGGCGACGCGGCCGGCCCCTCGCTTAAAAGGCTGGCTGAGCGGGGCGTGCTCCTTGAGTACGGGGAAGCGGGGGTTTACGGGTATAGGAACAGCCTCTGGCCGAGACATGCCGGTGGACGCCTCGAGGTGGGCGCTGCGCTGGCGTCTACTGCGCCCTGGTGGGCCGCGGCCGCGCTCGCCCTTCACGGGGGTGCGGGCGGTGAACTCGTGGACGCCGCCCTGGAGAGCATGGCTGGGCGTGGCCCCCTCGTGCTGGACGTGGCTGCGGCGCTTTTCCCTGGGAGCGTGTATTCGCGCCTCTACCCCTACACGAGCTATCGGGTCGAGCTGCTGGGGAACAAGGCTGTAGAGGCTGGCGCCTACACGGCCGCGGCCCTCCTTTACCGGCTCGCGTCTGACCAGCTCCTCGGGCTGGAGGGGTTTGCTGAGAGGAGGGCGGCGCTCCTGGTGAAGTGGGGTGAGGCCGAGATTGAGAGGATGATGCCGGACGCCGCCCTGGAGGCCTTTAGAAGGGCTGTTGAGCTGGGAGCTACGGGTTACAGGGCGGCCGCGCTGATAGACATGGGCGTGGCGCTGGCCGCGCTGGGGCGGGGCGGCGAGGCTGAGGAGAAGCTGAGGGAGGGGCTTGAAGCGCTTGAGGGACGGCCCGACTCACTGGCTGCTAAGGCCTACACCACGCTGGGCGTCCTCGCCGAGGAGAGGGGTGACGGGGAGCGCGCGGTGGAGATGTATAAGCGCGCCATAGACGTGCTCGCGCAGCTGGTCTATAGGGGCGACTGTAGCGTGGCCGGAGAATTGTATAGGGTTGCTGAGAGACTGAAAAAAGTTAGGGGAAGGGGTGACCCGAGGGTTTGCGGCGGCCTCGCAAAGTGCGGCTTGTTCGAGCTGTACACTAGGTATGGGTGTTAGGGGCCTGAACCCCTGCTTTTCTCCGCCTCCTCTATTATGGAGAACACCTTGGGCAGTAGGAGCCATCCGTGCTCTATTATTCCCAGGCTGCCCCTGGCGCACCTCCTCTCGCTGAACTGCTTTATATTCTTGTCCGGCGCGACGCCGTACACCATCAGGGCCACGGGGACGGGGTCGTCCGTGTGGGCCTTCACCGTCCAGGGGGTGGCGTGGTCGGCCGTAACGAGTATGGCGGTCTCCTCCGGGTTTATCTCGTCGAGGAGCGGGGTGACGAAGTACTTGTCTATGAGCTCGATGGCGCGCACCTTCCTGTCGAAGTCCCCGTCGTGGCCTGGCTCGTCGGGGCCCTTGAGGTGGACGTAGACGACGTCGTTCCTCTCGAGGAGGGAGAGTGTCGCCGTGAGCCTCTCCTCATAGTCCTTCTCCTTGTCCTCGCTGGGCGGCGGAACGTTTGCGACATCCATGCCGAGTATCCTCGCAATTCCTATCTCGACGGGCATCTCCGCCACTGCTCCGAAGCTACGGCCGAAAAGCTCCTTTATCGGCTTTACGCGTGGCAGCCTCCCACCGGAGTCCCTCATTATTATCGCGTTGGCCGGCAGCTTGCCCTCCTTGCGGCGCTTCTCGTTGACGGGGTGCTTGTCGAGTATCTCCACGGCCTTCCTGGTGAATATGTTGACGAGCTCCGCCGTGCGGCGCGCCTCCTCCGTGTCCTCGAGGGGCTTCGCCTCGGCGATGTAGGGCTCGAACTCCTTCTTCGCGATGGAAATGTAGCCCTTCTTTTCATACGCCGGGTCCGTGTTGCTGACCTGGTCGGAAAGCCTGTACTTCCTGCTCCCAATAATGACGACCGCCCTGTGGCCCACCGTCGCCACGACGCGCGCGTAGCCCTCGTAGGCTCCGAGCTCCATGCCGTCGAGCGCGGCCGCCAGCTCCTTCGCCTCCTCGCTTTCGAGGCTGCGGCCGCAGCGCCTGTCTATGAGCCTGAGCGTGGCTGGGTCGACTGTGGCGAAGTTCGCCCTGAAGGCCACCTCGTATCCCTCTTTGAGGCCGAGGCCCGCGCCGACCGCCTCTATGGGGCCCCTGCCGGTGTACTCCTTGTGGGGGTCGTAGCCGAGTATCGAGAAGACGGCTGCGTCGCTCTCGGGGGCTATGCCTTTGCCTATGGTGTACATCATTCCGCACTTGGAGCTCCTCGCGATGGAGTCTAGCGCCGGTGTCTCGGCTTTTTCGAGCGAGGTTGTGTAGTCTTGTGGCCTGTCGGCCACGCCGTCTAAGACTAAGTATACGAGTTTCATATCAGATGGATGTGTGAGATGAAGTATAAATCACTTTCACTTTTCATAATATCATGCGTGTAGCGATAAAAATAAAAAGTTTACAACAATGATTTCAACTCTATAGTAAAAACTAAATGTTTGCCGCTACAAGGGGCCCCGCCTATACGCGTACCACGCGCCGAAGACTGTCGCCGCGGCGGCGGTGATAGCTGCGAAGAGCACGGCGTAAAGCGGGGAGTAAAACGTGTACAGGTAGAACGGCACTCCCGTGAAGAGTGAGATGGATATAATCATTGTAACTATGTAGAGGCCCCTGCTCAGGGCCGCCTCGTTCCACGCGGAAGGCTCCCTCGGCAGCTCGGCCAGCGCGAAGAGCAGCATCGTCGAGGCCTCCATGAGGTACCCCAGAACGAAGAGTAGAGAAAGCGTCGGGCTCGCGCCCACGATAAAGCCTCCCGCTAGAAGCAGCACAGCCGCGAGGGCTAGGGGCACGGCCGCGTCCAGCAGCTTGGCAAGGTATACGTCGAGGAAGGTGAGCGGCGTCTCGTATAGGTGTCTCGCAGCCTCCCCCTCCAGGTAGAGCCACAGCGGCGAGGACACTCCTGCCGCTGCCCCGGCTATGAGTGCTAGGAGTATGTCCCGGGAGAATATGAATAGGAATGGGAAGATGAATAGGTACGCTATGCCTGCCAGCCTCCTCGGCTCGCGGAGGAGTAGGAGGTAGTCTTTCCGCACGTACCCGGTTATCCTGCCGAGCCCGCGGAGCCTCCTGAAGCCCTCCGCCACCCTTACGCTTATAGGCGCTCCACCAATGGGCATGCGGGCCGCGCGCCTGTGGAGCACCGTCACGGCGAGGAGGGTTGCCGCCGCCGAGGCGGCTGCCGGTAGCGGGTAGAGGGGGGCGGCGACGATGCCCGCGTAGGGTATGAGGGCCGCTAGGAGTGGGAGGCTTGAACCCATGTCTGTCAGTAGGATGGGCACTTGGGGGGCCGCGGCGAAGGCGAGCATTAGCGCCATCCACGCCGTGGCCGATGCTATGCTTGCCACTGTGCTGCTCTTTGCTAGGCGGGAATAGCTCCCCAGTATTAGGCCTGCGTCAACAGTGGATATGTAGGCCGCCGCCGCTGCGATGAGCGCTAGGGCCGCGTAGGCGGCGCGCGAGGGGTTGGCTGCGAGGACTATTATGGTGGCCGGCACGGCCAGCATCGTTACTGAGAGGCCGCCCCAGTAGAGGAGGTATGCCTGTGTGAGGACGTCTCTTATGCGGCGCGGCTCTATGGGTAGCAGCTGGAGGGGTATGAAGAGCTGCTCCGAGAAGAACACCGCGGTGAA
>JALVKT010000109.1 GCA_027027675.1 Thermofilaceae archaeon
ATGTAGAGCGCCCTAGCGCCAAGACCACCCTCACCACGAGGAAGCTGAACCATAACAGCAAGCTGATGACAAACCTGAGTCTTACCAGCACCAAACTCACCAATAAACTCAGTAATACTGCCTACCTCTATCCCCCCGTCGAGGAGCTCGTCCAGGGCTTTGACGCCCGTGCTTATGTACTCCAGGTTTTTGCGTTTCTCAAAGAGCTCCTTCGCCGTTATGAACTCGTGGCCGTAGCCGAGGAGCTTCTGGGCCGAGCGTATAATGTTGTAGGCCCTGTCCTCGGAGCCTATGACCATTGCAAGCTCGTGGGCAGAGGCATACGCTATATCCCTGAGAGTATAGTACCCGGCGTCGCGGAGCTTCTGGGCTGTAACCCTCCCCACTCCTTCCAGGTCTTCGAGCTTGAATTCCTCGACAGGGGAGGACTCCTCTTCCTCAACTATCTCTTTAACCATCTCCTCTACGTCTATTTGGGCCTTAGCCTTAGACCTCCGGGGCATTAAATTACGCACCTGTGTAGGGTTGCGCCGAGAGGCGTATATAAATATTGTTTTCCATGAATACTGAAAGTAAAGAATATATTTATGACGTTGTCTTGAAGCCCGAGTTCTCAGGGGATACGTGATGTCCGCACAAAAGGCTTATATCCAAGAAGTACTCGACACGCTTCTAAAGGAGGCGGCTGAGGCCGCGAAGAAAAAGGGGCTACGCGCCTCCCCCGGTGGTATAGTCAAGGGCTTGGGCTTCAGCTACGAAACCCCTTACATCGTCGCGTACGGCCTCGCAGCCAGGGGCCTGATAAACGACGGGCGCCTAACGGAGGCTGGGCGACGCCTCATAGAAGACGTTGTAGAGCTGGCCGCTGAGATAAAGGAGTATTCACTCTTCCCCCAGTTCGATGGGGGCAGACTGATAGGCGCGGTGCTCTACGCCCTATACGACTGGCTGGACATGTACAGGGACAGCGAGTCCTACCTCGAGTTTGTGGAGGAGGTTGTCAGGCGGGTCAAAAGGCTTAAAGAGACTAGGCCCGAGGCCTTTAAGCTCCTCGCAGTGCTTTTGCCGCGCATAGGATATGAGGACGGCTATTCGCCGCTCAAGCTGATAGAGGCTCTGGAAAAGGAGGCTTCCACGTAACTATTGTTTGGCTGACGCGTGTTTGGCTAAATTTGTTTTTTGCATTAACGTGAAATAGTATAATCCTCGCCTTCTACATGACCGGCGATGGGAAGGCTGAACGTGGCCGTTGTAGGCCTTGGGCGTATAGGCCGGGTGCACGCGGAGATACTTTTCACGAGGGTTGAGGAGGCCCGCCTCGTCGCTGTAAGCGATATAATAGAGGATCTAGCCCGGGGCGTGGGGGAGAAGTACCATATAAAGTGGTACACCGACTACGACAAGCTCCTAGCGGACGACGAGGTGGACGCCGTATTCATCACAACGCCCACCTTCCTCCACAGGGACATGATAGTCAAGGCCTTCGAGGCCGGCAAGCACGTGTTTACCGAGAAGCCCATGACCGTGACCGTGGACGAGGCGCGGGACGTGCTCAGGGCCGCGGAGAAGGCTGGGAGGCACCTAATGGTGGGCTACATGAGGAGGTTCGACGCCTCCTACAATAGGGCGAAGCAGGAGATAAGCTCCGGCAAGATCGGGGAACCACTGGTCTACATAACCATAGCGAGGGACCCCGGAGCCCCACCCGGCTGGGCCGCTGACCCGAAGAAGAGTGGAGGAATATTCCTTGACATGCTGAGCCATGACTTCGACATGGCGCGCTTCCTCATGTCCTCGGACGTGAAGAGGGTCTACGTGGAGGGGGCTGCGAGGCTCTACGACGAGATCAGGGAGAAGGGCGACCTCGACGTGGTAACGATAAACTTCGAGTTCACAAGTGGCGCCTTTGGAATGATACATGGCAGCAGGCGCAGCGTCTTCGGCTACGACCTCCGCACAGAGGTGATGGGCACCGAGGGCACGGTGTACGTTGGCAGCCAGCGTGACCCCAACTTCGCCTTGGGGGTGAAGGAGGGGCTGATATATAACGGCGTCCAGTGGTTCTGGTCAAGGTTCTACGACGCCTACGTGGCGGAGGACAAGGCGTTCGTAGAGTCCGTCCTAAAGGACGAGGAGCCGCCGATAACAGGGGTCGACGGGCTGCGCGTCGTTCAGATAGCTGAGGCCTGCTGGCGCAGCTGGCGCGAGAAGAAGCCCGTTGAGGTTGAGATATAAACAGTAAAGCTTTTTTCCATCCCTCCCCGTGATGCCCCGGAAAATAGATGGGGTTGCCCGTAGAACTTCTAGGCCCGAGGCTCGCGGAGGCTCTGAGAGAGGAGGGGTACGCATCCCTCAACTACGTTCAAGTAGCGTCTCTCAGGCTCTCAAGGACTTACAGCTCCCTTCTCATCGTGGCGCCCACCGGCTACGGTAAGACGGAGGCCGCGCTGCTGCCAGTCCTCCGGGGCCTCGCGGAGGGGGGCCGTAGGCCCGTGTACGCGCTCTACATCACGCCGCTCAGGGCGCTGAACAGGGACATCTATAGGAGGATGGAGAGGCTTACAGCCCGCCTAGGCTACAAGATGATGGTTAGACACGGGGACACGCCTAGAAGCGTGAGGCAGAAGATGGCTTCCAACCCGCCCCACGTCCTAATAACGACTCCGGAGACGCTCCAGTTCCTCCTCGTCGGCAAGAAGATGAGGGAGGCGCTGCGGAACGTGGAGTGGGTAGTTGTGGACGAGCTTCACGAGCTCATGGACAGTAAGAGGGGGAGCCAGCTCGTGCTCGCCCTTGAGAGGCTAAAACGGCTTGCAAGGTCTAAGCCCCGCATAATAGCTCTCTCGGCTACAATAGCCAGGCCCGATGAGGCGCTGAGGTTCGTATCGGGGGGCTACCTGGGCACGGTCATCGAGTGGGGCACCAAGAAGGAGTATAAGCTGGAAGTAGTCGAGCCTGAGCCGGAAAGGGGAGCCGCGCCTTTGCCCCCCGAGTTCTACGCCAGAATGAAGCTTCTCGCAGAGTACGCTAGGGAGGGGGGCGTGCTCATCTTCACAAACACTAGAGACATGGCGGAGGTTATAGGGCGTGTACTCCGCACATACTTCGGCGTGGAGGTTAGGGTTCACCACGGAAGCCTTTCCAGGGAGGAGAGGCTGGAGGTGGAGGAGGGCTTTAAGACGGGGAGGATAAAGGCTGTCGTCGCCACTTCAAGCCTGGAGCTCGGCATAGACATTGGGCACGTAAACCTTGTGGTGCAGTACGGGTCTCCCAGGCAGGCGATGCGGCTTGTACAGAGGGTCGGCAGGGCTGGCCATAGGATGGGCCGCGCGTCCCAGGGCGTGATAGTTCCCATGGACGCCGAGGACGCCCTCGAGTCGGCCGTGCTTGCCCGGAGGGCTGAGAGGGGAGACTTGGAGGCCGCTGTGCCCTATGAGAAGCCGCTCGACGTCTTGGCCCACCAGGTGGCCGGGCTGGCGATGGAGTATGGAAGGGTAAAGGTGGAGGAGGCATACGAGCTCTTCACGCGTGCATACCCCTATAGGAGCCTAGGCCTGCGCGAGTTTAAGTGGCTCCTCAGGTTTCTCGACGACATAAGGGTTGTCAGGCTTGTGGGCGACGAGATTAGGAGGAGCAGGCGTACACTCGAATACTATTTCTCCGCGGCCTCCACGATCCCGGAGACGATGACGTTTGACGCTGTGGACATCGCGTCTCGGAGGAGGATTGGCAGCCTGGACCAGGCGTTCGTGACTGCGCTGGAGGAGGGGAAGGTTATAATACTTGCGGGGCGGGCCTGGCGCGTCGTGAACATCGACTATGAGAGGGAGGTTGTCGAGCTGAGCCAGTACCGGGAGGAGTTCGGCGAGCCGCCTGTGTGGACCGGCGAGACGCTTCCCGTGGATAGGCTGGCCGCCCGCGAGGTAGGCTCAATATATAGGCGCGAAGCTTCGGGGGCCGGCGTCGCCGAGCGGTATGGTGTCCCGCGCCGCAGCCTAGCGAAGCTCCGGGAGCTTGTGGGGGAGCAGCTCCGGGTGGCGGGCGTCGTGCCGAGTGACAGGGACGTGCTCGTCGAGGTTGTGAGGAGTGGGGGCCGCTATGTACTCGTGGTTCACTCGTTCCTTGGGACGAGGGGTAATAACGCGCTGGCCCTCCTCCTGGCGTACGCGCTGAAGGGGTTCTACTCGTGCGGCTCAAGGTTTTTCTCCGACCCTTACAGGGTGCTCCTCTTCACGGACTGCACGTTAAACGCGGAGAAGGCCCGCGTACTCCTCGGGGAGGGGCTTAGATGGGCCCTTGAGAGGAGAGTCGAGGCTGTTAGGGACAGCGGCGCTTACATGTTGAAGCTCGTGCACGTGGCTGTGAGGATGGGCGTGCTTGAAAGAGGGAAGGCGGGGAAGCTTGAACGCGGCGTCCTGAAGAGCCTTAAGAGGAGGATGAGGGGAACCCCGCTTGACGCCGAGGCGGTGAAGGAGGCCATATCCGACTACTTTGGCTTCGACGCTGTAGAGGGCTTCGCTTCAAAGGTGGCCGCTGGGAGGAACCTGTACTTTAGGGAGGCGGGCGAGCTCAGCCCCATCGCGCAGCTGGTGTTTGAGAAGCCTGTTGTGAGGAGCGGCGTCCTCGCCTCCGCGGTGCCGCTTAAGAAGGTTGTGGAGATCGTTAGGAGGAGGCTTGAGGGGAGCAGGGTCAGGCTTGTATGCCTCCACTGCGGCCAGTGGGAGACCGAGACAATAGTCTCCGCGGCGAAGACCATTAAGAGGTGCCCCCGCTGCGGTTCAAGGGCTTTAGCCGTTCTCAGCCCCTACGATGAGGAGACCCTCGCGGCCATCAAGAAGTGGAAGAAGGGTGCCCGTCTCAGCCCCTCCGAGAAAAAGCTTGTCGAGAAGGCCCGCGCCACTGCAGGCCTCTTCGCCACGTACGGCTATAAGGCCGTGCTTGTGCTCGCCGGCCACGGCGTGGGGCCTCAGACAGCTAAGCGTATACTCTCCCACTCCAAGGACGTGGACACGCTGGCCGGAGAGGTTCTCAAGGCCGAGGCCGAGTACACGAGGACCCGCAAGTACTGGTCGGAGGCCCGCTAACATTAATCTCACACGGAGGAATGTATAGTTAGGGCTGCTGGGCGGTGCTGCAGCGTTGACTGATAGGATCAAGAGGCTCCTCGAGGACTTCCTGGACACACTGCGGTCGAGGGGGGAGATGAGCGCCGAGGAGATAGTGGAGTGGGGGGAGAGCAGGGGCATCCACCTGCCCTTCACAGTCTACATAATAGTTAAGGAGGCCGTCGAGCGGGAGGAGGTTGAGGCTTCAAGCGAGGAGGTCAACGTTTACCCGGAGTACAACATTCTACTTCCAAAGTGGGTAAGGTATGCGTCGCCCCCCGGGCAGGGCGGCGGCCAAGCTGAGGCGGGAGAAGCCGGGAAACCCGTGAAAAGCGAGGCCGCAGGCACCGCTCCCCCCAGCGGCCTCCTATCCTTCCTGGGGGGCGAGGCGAGGGCAAAGGCAAGCCCGCAGACAAAGACCGTGAAGAAGCGTGAAAAACAAGCCGTGAAGGCCGCGAAGAGCGGTAAAGCGCGTAAGAAGCCTGCTGGAGGCACGATCCTCGCATTCATAGGTGGGAGAGAGACTGCTGAAAAGAAAAGCTTGAAGGAGGAGAAAACCGCCAAGGAGGCGGAAGAGGCCGAGACGCCGCCCAACGTGGAGGAGGCGCTCAGCAGCGTTAGAGACCTCCTGGGCGACGAGAGGTATGTGAAGGCGCTGCGCTACCTAAGCCACTACTGGAGCGTGGGCCTCTACAGGTTCTATAAGGACATGGAGAGGAGCGGCGTCAAGGAGCCGAGAGAAATCCTAAAGACCCTCTACAGGCGGGGCCTGATAGAGATAGACGAGCTTGAAGTCATAAACGCTAAGCCTGAGCTTAGGGCGCTAAAAGAGGTCTTGAGGAAGAGCCTGAGCCTTGCCGACGTGTTCGGCTAGCTACTTGCGCTTAACGGGGACGTAGATCGGCACGCGGTGGTTCATGTCGTATGCTTCGAGCAGGCCCTGCTCCGCTAGGGATCGGAGAACCTTTTTCGCCCGGCTCATCTTGATCCCGAACCTTGAGGCCACGATGTAGGGGGTCACGTACTTCATCTTCCTTATCTCCTTGACTATCGCGTCCACTGAGACCTGGGTGAGCTCGCCCTTCGCGTTGAGCGTCATCTCAACCTTCTTCTTCTCCTCCTTTTTCTCTTTTGAAGTCTTTCTAGCCCTCTTCTCCAGCTGAGATATAGAAGGCTTTTTTCTCCCTCCCATCTATGCTCCCGCAGGCTTCACCACGTCGGATTCTTAAAAGCCTTGCCCTAGCCAACTAATTAATTGACCCTCCCAGTATAGATTATTGATGAGGCGGATAAGGGAGCCTAGGTTTCTGCGCAGCGACGGCAAGCCGAACTTTACAACGCGCATCTACGAGGCAGAGCTGGAGCTCGACAAGGTTATGAACCATAGGGTAGAGACTATACCCCTCAAAAGCGCCATAGGCGACCTCGTGAAGAAGATGTCTGAGACCGGGTACAGGAGACTCCCCGTCGTTGGCGGCGACAACGTGTTGGCTGGAATAGTCGCGGCGACCGACGTTGTAAACTACTTTGGAGGGGGCTCGCTGAACATGATAGTGAAGGAGAGGCACAAGATGAACATATTCAAGGCCTACAACGAGCGCGTCGAGAGGATAATGACGTCGCCAGCCGTCCACGCGGAGCTCCACGAGAAGCTGCGCGACGTCGTGGAGAAGATGTACCGGTACAACGTTGGAGGACTCCCCGTGACCTACCAGGGGAAAGTTGTGGGCTTCATATCTGAGAAGGACGTGGTCGCATACCTCCAGGACAGCCTTGAGGGCCGCGTCTCCGACCACATGTCAGAGGACCTCGCCGGCATAAGCTACGCCGACTCTCTCCTAGAGGCTATGAAAAGGATGATTGACACAGGCTATAGGAGGCTCATAGTGTACTCAGGCGACAAGCCGGTAGGCGTTGTATCGGCGATGGACGTGGTGAGGTACCTGGCCAGCGACAAGCCCTTCCAGAGGGCTGTGAACGGGAGGCTCGAGGAGGCCCTAGACGTCCAGGTGAGCGAGGTCGCTACGCCGGAGATAATAACGATTAGCGGCGACGCCACGCTCAAAGAAGCGTTCGACGCAATGTCGAGAAACGGCGTGGGAATGCTGCTGGTACGCTCACAGGAAAAAATAGTTGGAGTAATAACCGAGCGGGACCTGCTCAACTCTCTAGCCCTAGTGCGCGGCTAAGCCTCTCTGCAAGGGCGTCGACGTCCCTCTCTTTTATCTCCACGACCTTACTCTTATCCCTGAGGCCGTAGACTATCTCTATCCTCGACGCCGGCACGCCGAGCGCCCTTGAAAGAGCCTTTATCAGAGCCGCGTTGGCCCTGCCCGCTATTGGGGGCTCGGAGGTGTAGAACACCAGCCCCTCCTCGTCAACCTCGAAGCCCTCCTTGCTACTCCTAGTCCTCACGAAGACCTTTATGCGCCAGCCCTCCCTCCCAGCAAAAAAGAGTTTCTTCAGGTCCATCAGGCCTTCACCCTCGCCTCCTTGACCTCCTCCATCTTCTTGAGCGGCGCGCTCCTAGCCAGCTCGCGTACAACGTCGAGCTTGCATATGACGCCCGCCACGTTGCCCTCCTCGTCGACCACTGGGACGCCGTCGACGCCGTGCTCCAGCATCGCCTCAACGGCCTTCTCCACGGGGTCGCTCGTCTTAACGGCGACCTCGAGCGGCACCATGACGTCCTCTACGAGCAGCGGCGTGATCTTGATGTACCTGCCGGCCTTCCTGCCGCCCTTCTCCAGCCTCCTGACCCAGAGGAGCTTCTTGCTCCTATGTCCCACGCGCGCGTCCTCGAGGGCGACGAATGGCAGGTGGCTCACGGAGACGACGCCTTTCACAATGTTGCCGTCGGCTACGGTGAGCGCGTCGAGGTAGTAGGCCTTGAGCTTTTTGACCGCGTGGGCCAGGCTGTGGTGCGGGTGGACTACTGCAACCTTGCCGGGCGCCATGAGGTTTGCGACTTTAAGGTCCTTCGGCGCTGTCTTCCGGAACGCCTCCACGAGGGTGTCCTTGGTGACTATGCCTACGAGCTCGCCCTTCTTGTTCACCACGAGTGCTATCTCGCTGTCGGCCTCCACCATGCGGCGGGCGACGTCCTCTATGGGCGTGTCCTCGAACACTATGGGGAGCTTCTCGTTCAAAACGTCCCTTATGAACTCCTTGTCGCCTGCGCGGCGGCGCCAGAGGGGGCCCTTAACGCCTATAGCGTGGAGAAGGCTCCTCTTAGACACGCTGCCAGCCACGCGGCCCTCCTCGTCCAGCACTATGACGTGGTTCACCCTGTGCCTCAGCATAACGTTGAGGACGTGCTCCACGGTGTCGGTTATGCTCACGGCGGGGAGCTCCTCTATCGCCGCGTCCCTGGCGGTGAGGCCTGACACCTTGATCGGCGCCGTCTCGACGGCCACCTGCTGCAGTATGGCGCCGCGGCTCTGGTAGACCGGCATCTCGCCGGCCTCCACAGCGATTGGGGTCGGCGCCGCCGGCAGCTTCTTCCTCTCCGGCTTCGCGCCCTCCAAGTATGCGCGGAGCACGTCGAACTGCGTCACCACGCCGATAACGTTGCCCTCCTCGTCGACCACTGGGACGACGCTGAAGTCGTTCCTCACCATCATGTCGGCGACGTACTCTATGGGAGTGTTCGGCCTAGCCACTATGACGCCGCGCGTCATGATTGTCCTGATCCTGGCCGGGGTGGAGAGTATGCGCTCCGCCTCGCGGCGGAAGTACCACTTACCCGTGTCCACCAGGTCCTTGGGTGTAAGTATGCCCACGGGCTTCCTGTTCTTCTCGTCGCGGACAACGATTATCGCGGGCACCTCGCCTTTCACGAGGCGCGGCCACGCCTTGGTTATCCTCTCGTTTTGGGGCAGGATGTAGCGGTCGAGATTCTTAACGGTCATTATCTCGTTGACGACCGTTGCCCTGGGCTTGTAGCCCTCCGCCCTGAGAGCCTTGAGCATGTCCCTGACGCTCACAGTGCCCAGGTACCTCCTCTCAACCTCGTTGTTTACGACGGGGATCTCGAAGAGGTTGTTTTTCTCCATATCCCCGATTACCTGCTCTATGTCCTGCTCCGGGAGCGCGAAGGGGAACTCTCTCAGCGCCTCCTTTACCAGCCTGTCGGACTTCGCCGACGTCACAACGAGGACGTCGCGGCGGTCAAGGTAGCCCTCCATCTTCTTGGACACGGGGTCCCTGAGCACAACTACTACTCTCCGGTCGCTCTTCCTGAGAAGCGCTCTAGCCTTTGTTATCTTTGTCTCCGGGGTGACGCGGGGAGCATCCGTGCTCATTACCTCCCAGATCCTCATTCCTCAATCCCCCTGGGAGAACAACGTACTAGTAAATAATGATTTGGTATTATTCCCGGCCAGGGGAGGGGGGAACAGAATAATAGGCTTACAAGCCAATTCTTAATAGCCATGTCCGCGAGCACCACTTCGCCAGAGACCACTTATACCTGCTCGAGGTGCGGCGCCCCCCTAGACGTGGGGCCTGGGACGATAATCTCCGTGTGCCGCTACTGCGGCTACCCGAACATCATATCCTCGACGATCGACGTCCGGGACGTGTACATCGTCCCCACCCAGCCGAGAGACTACGTCATAGGCGCATTCCAGAGACTTGCGCGCACAGACCCCGACCTTTCAAGCCTGAACCTCGAAATCCTCGAGGTGGAGGGAGTATACTTCCCCGCCTGGTACGCGCAGATACACGTGTCCGGCCTCGTATCATGGTATGAGAGAGTTCAGGTGAAGGAGGGCGACACCTACAGGACCGAGACAAGGTATTACAGGGAGAAGATAGACCGGGAACACATCTTCTACCTGCCAGCGAGGAACCAGGTTACCGGCGCGGGCACGTACAACGCGCTGGCGCACTACGCCTCCCAGATGACCGGCCTACTGCCCCTCGAGGAGGCCTCCCGCAGGTACAACTGGGAGGCGATAAGGCTGGAGTTCCTAGGCGTAGACATGGACAAGCAGAGAGCACTTGAAGCTGTGAGGGACGACGCCGTGGACTCGCTGCGGCGGGAGTACAGGTCGAGGGGCGACGGCATAGACTTCTTCGAGGCCCACGTGGACGCTATACGCTGGATGAGGCTCGTATACCTTCCGATATGGGAGGTCGTATACACGTTCCAGGACAACTCGTACCTGGCCGTCTTCACCGGGTGGGACCTGTCCTGCGTCTACAGGACCGAGCCCATCACCCCGACGCAGAGGGCTGAGCGCATAGGGGTGGCGTCCCTCATCTCGCTGATATCCGGCCCGCTAAGCGGCCTCGCGGTGAAGATGTCGTCTAACTCGTCCTTCCCCTTCATACTGCCCTTCATACTTGCGGGCGCCGCCTACGCGTCTTCGAAGTCCGCCTTTAAAGGTGCGAGGGTGGAGGAGTGAGAGTATGAGGCAGGTTACGTGCCCCTACTGTGGAGCCACGTTTAAGGTCCCGGAGACGGCTGGCGAGGCGACATGCCCATACTGTGGGGCAGTGTTCGTGATAACCGGGAGGGGCGCAGAGAAGAGCAGTGAGACCCACTTCTACTACCCCGTGGATAGGAGGGCTGACCCGTACGACAGGCTCATGAGGTTTCTCCTGAGGCAGTACGCGGCCCCGAAGAAGCTTAGGCAGCTTTCAACGATAACCGCTAGGAAGCTCCACTACGTGCCCATCTACATGTTCTTCGTGAAGGCCCGGGGAGAGGCCAGGGGTAAGAGCCGCATATACGGTGAGAGAACAGTCGTGCTTGAGGAGTCCGCCGTCGTCTCGGTGCCCTCCTCGAAGACCATGCTCGACTCACTGCTCGAGAACTACCCATTCCCCCTCGCGGGCCGCCGCTTCTTCAACCCGCAGATAATGAGGATGGGCGCGTACTATGAGCCCCGCCTCGACGAGAACGACGCCCGGGAGATAGCGAAGGCCTCCGTCCTCGAAAGGCTGAGGCTCGAGGCCGCGGAGTCCCTGAAGGAGGTCTACCACTTCGTCCCCAGGATCCTCGACGTGGAGCCTAGGGGGCTCGCGCACTACCCGGTGTGGGAGATACACTACCGCTACGCGGGAGACGAGTACACGGCCTTCGTGGACGGCGCCACGGGGGTCGTGATAAAGGCCGAGTACCCCCAGACGGTGAAGGGGAGAACCCTCGCGATAGGCGCGGCCGTCGCCACGCTGGGGGCCGGGGTGGCCGGGGGCCTCGGCTACATGGCGCTCGTGGGCTCGCACTGGGCCTCAACGTGGGCCCTCCTCGCAGGCCTGGTGACCGGCGGCGCAGCCGCTGCACCGGCCTTTGGCCGCGGCGTCAGGAGGAGGGTCACCGTCACCGAGCTGGAGGAGCGAGGGTGAAGGGGCAAAGGCTATACGTTGTCCGGCCTTTTGACCCGTGGAGGCGGGGCAGCCTCTGCACGTGCCCCTTCAAGTACACGGTTAATCCTTACACGGGCTGCGGGCACCGCTGCCTCTACTGCTACGCGAGCAGCTACATTAGGGACTTCTTCAACCCCAGGCCTAAGGAGCGGCTGCTCGAAAGGGCGGCCAGGGACCTCGCAAGGATACCGCCTGGAAGCATAGTGAACGTCTCCAGCAGCAGCGACCCCTACACTCCCCCAGAGGAAAAGCTAGGGCTGACGAGGCGTCTCCTCGAACTCCTCGCCGGGAAATTCGTGGTAGAGATAGTTACAAAGTCAAGCCTTGTCGCCCGGGACGTCGACCTGCTCTCAAAGGCGAGGAGCGTCGTCTCGGTGACAATAACAACGCTCGACGCGTCACTGGCGGGCAGGCTTGAGCCCGGCGCCCCTCCCCCGCGGGAAAGGTTGAGGGCCATGGAGAAGCTCTCGGCCGCCGGCGTGCCTGTTGTGCTCCGGCTTGACCCGATACTGCCCTGGCTCACCGATACCTGGGAGAACATATGGGGCGTCGTCGAGGCCGCCGCCGAGGCGGGCGCGAAGCACGTCGTCTCCTCCGTGTATAAGGCGAAGCCTGACAACTTGGCGCGCCTGTTGAGGGAGTTTCCAGACCTGGCGGACAGGTATAGGGAGCTCTATCTGCGGCGGGGCTCCAGGATACACGGCTACTGGTACGCGCCCACGCAGTATAGGAGGCGGGTGCTGGGCATGGCCCGGGAAGCAGCGCACCGCATGGGCCTGACGTTCGCTACGTGCCGAGAGGGCGACGCGGGGCACATAGACCCCGGCGTGAACTGCGACGGGACGCACCTGGCGTTGAGGAGGGGGTCGTCTGAAACCCGGATGTCCTCATCCGACGTCGGGTAAGGCCAGGAGCAGTCATCCCCCTCCTACTAGTTGGGGGAACCATGTATTGTGCTTTTCCCGGCTACGTTACGGGCTTCTTCGGCACGTACGGCTTCCATCCCAGGCTGCGCCGGAACTTGTTTATCTCCTCGATAGCCTCCTTCTTCTCCTCGGGGCTCATCTTCCCCGTCTTTAGAACAGCCATGTAGAGCGCGAAGAGCCTGGCGTTTATCGTCCTCCTCGACACCCCGTAGCGGAGGTCCTCTTCAAGCTCCTCAAGTATCCCCTTAACCTCCTCGGGGCTGCTGAGGCCCCTCGGCCCCACGTCCTTAACCTGCCTCCCAAGGTAGAGACGCCCCTTCTCGACCACAACCATCTTCCCGTCCTCGAAGGTTATCCTCCCCTTAGCTACGCGGTCGTAGAAGCGGAAAGCCTCCGCGGCCGCCGGGTCCTCCGCGGAGAGCCTTGAGAGCACGAGCCTCCTAATCTCGTCGGTCGTCATACCCTCGTGAACACGGGAGGCCACGTAGGAGGCGACGTCGCTCGCCACCTCCTCGCTGGCGCCCGCGTCAATGCAGGCCCTCCTTATCTTTTCGGGGTCGAACTCCTCCAGCCTCCCGTTTCTCTTGACGATCTTCATGCCTTCTCCACGCTATGTGGATGCGGGGAAGGTATATACGGCTTCCCAAAAAAGAGGGGCGTGTGATGAGGCCCCGCGAGCGCCGACCCCGCCTCAGGGGCGGGGGATGGGCTGGAACCTCCCGCTGACTACGCTACGCGTGCGCCGCACCTCGGGCACACGGTGGCGCCCGGCGGCAGTGGTGCTCCGCAGCGGGGGCAGTAGCGGGGCTGCGCATAGCCGTACTGCTGGTAGCCCTGCTGATAGCCCTGCGCGGCCGCCCCGGGCTGAGGGTAGCCTGGAGCTACCGGCTGGCCGTACTGGCCGTAGACGTACTGCTGCCTACTACTCCTACCGCGCAGGTAGAGGAGTATCCCGACTCCCAGCACGACGAATGCTATGAGTAGGAGGAGTATGGGGACTCCTCCCCGCGCCGGCTGTGTCGGCGCCGCGGGGCCCTGCTGTCCTCCCCCGGCGTTGGCGAGCTTCCACCCTACTCCTTCGCCGGAGGCTGCTGAGACGTGGAGGTACATCACCAGGAGGCCTGTCTTCGGGTCGTACACCCACATGTGCACTGTCTCGCCGCTCCTCCCCATGGCGACGATGTAGTTCTTCTTCACGGCGGTGGCTGCCTCTACTCCCGCTATGCGCAGCGTCTGGCCCACCTGGAAGCCCTGTGGCAGCCAGAGGCCTAAGAGGTCTCCTCCCTGGTCGCGGCCGTCAGCGTCTACGATTATCTTAGCCCCATTTGCGCTGGAGACGTCCGACTTCACCTGTAAGAGGTACCTGCCGCCCTTCTCCTCGACTACGGTGAAGCTTATGAAGCCCACCTTCCTGAAGCTCCCATCCCTAAGGTTCACGTCCCCAACGTCGTACCTCAATGTGAAGCCCGGCTTAAGATACTGTGTCGGGGAGACGAGCGCCGCCGCCACTGCCGCCGCTGCAACCGCGGCCGCGAGGAACACTACGAGCTGGATCCTCGACCCACGCATACTGCTCACCTCTCCACGGGCGCCCGGCCTCTCGCGTAGCCCCAGAGCCTCTCGTCCCTGAGAGCCTCCTTCACGTAGCGCCAGGCCGTGGCCCAGTAGTATGCTAGCAGCAGGGCTGCAGCCGCTACGCTCAGGTAGAACGGGCTCAGAGACTGGGCGATGCCGAGGAGCGCCCTGAGCACTATGTAGACGGCGAGGCCGGGCAGGCCGTCCTTAAGGCTCACCTCCCCCTTCAGGGCTTTCACCCAGCCGAGCCAGCGCCCCATGATGGCCGCTACGGCTACTATAGCGGTGTTTACGAGCGCGAGCGCGGCGAGCGGGATGGACGGGATTAGCTCCGCGTATAGGCCAGCCTGGGAAGACGCTAGCTCGAGGAAAGTATAGTTGTAGACCGTGACGAGGCCGAGGCCGACCGCGGCTCCGTACACGAGGCCGTCCATGTGGTCGTTGAACTCCGCCGAAAACTCGCCCGCCGCGAGCCATAGGAGGACTATGAAGGCTGCGACCGCCTCCACGCCAAGCGCCAGATAGGAGTTTAGGGACAACGCTGCCGACACGACCTCCGTTGTCAAGCCGGCGAATATGCCGAGGGCGTACGCCACGGCTAGGAGGTATTTCGGCTCCGGCTCATACTTGTCGCTCCTATACACCCAGTAGAAGAAGATTAGGGGTGGACCGAGAAGCACGAGGAGGTACGCGGCCACAGCGCCGCCGCGCACCGCCGCCAACACGATGACGGCCGCCGCTAGACCCGCCGCGACAGCTACGTAGAGCTTTGAAAGCCCTCCGGCCTCGAGTTTTTCGTAGACCGCGTCGCTGGAAGCCAGGGGCTCTCCGCCCAGCACTAGGGAGCGGAAAGCCTCAGCCCAGAGGTTCCGGGGCAACATCTACACCGGGAACCCTCACGCCGGCAGGGTTGGTAAGGCTTGAGTTTTACCTCTACGAACAAACCCCTAAAAAATAACTACCGCTGCGCGTGGCTATTGAGACGAGATGTCCCAGTACCAACAGCCGCAGTGGGAGCAGGGATACATTGTATGCCCGAACTGTGGCGCTAGAAACCCGCCCGGAACCCTGTACTGCATGAGGTGCGGCGCCCCCCTAGCGTATAAGCGGTGCCCCCGCTGCGGAGCCCAGGTTCCAATAAACGCTTCTCAGTGCCCGCAGTGCGGCTACGTGTTCCAGCCCTCGAGCCTCACAGCCGTCAGGAGGACCATGGCTGGCGCCACGCCCCTACCCGGGGTGGGAGGACTGATGGAGGGGCTTAAGCTGTTCTACAACCTCGTCTTCAAGAAGAGGGGGCCGATACTCAACGTAACCTCGGAGGTCTACGCGCAGATGCCCGTTCAGGCGTACATGGAGAGGGACAAGTTTCTCTTCGCGGCCGCAGCCCTCTTCCTCATGGGGATAGGGCTCGTGCTTCTCCTCGCGGCAAGATACCCCGTCTCCCCCCTGGTCTCCCTGCTCTACGCGCTTATCCCGGCGGCAATCTACATGTGGTACATCTACAGGCACGACAGGTTCGAGCCTGAGCCACTGTGGCTCGTGATCTTCGCCTTCGCCTGGGGAGTCTTCTCATCGGTGATAGCGCTCATCCTGAACATGACGATAGTCGACGGCCTCTGCGGCGGCCTCGCCCCCTGCGCGGGCTTCACGGAGGAGCCCTCAAAGTTCCTCGGCGTATATTTGATAGCGACCCTCCCCCTGACGAGGAACGAGTTCAACGACCACCTCGACGGCTTCCTCTACGGCGCCATGGCCGGCCTAGGCTTCGGGGTGGCGGAGAACGTCCTCTACATCTCGAGGAGCTTCGCCCAGCTCGGAATGGGAATAGTCCTCCTCAGGGCCACAACTATACTCATGCACATGTTCACCGTAGGCCTCGCCGGGTGGTGGCTCGGATACCTCAAGATGACGGGGCGCCCCCTGAACACCCCGCTCTCCCTCGTCGGAATGCTCTACGGGATAGCAATCCACTTCACGTGGAACAGCCTGGGCTACATATTCGGGCCCGCGGCGCTCCTCATAGTGATCATAGCCGGCCCCCTCATGCTCTGGTACAGCCACAAGATACTCAGCGCGGCGCTTCTGGACGAGTACTACTGGGGCTTCGCCCAGGGCTACGCCCCCAGAGAAAGGTTCAAGTAAAAAATCTAAAGCGTTTTTTCCACAACCACCTTTACCGTTGCAACCTCCCTGGGCCCAAGCTTCACCCTCACCAGGTTCTCCCCGTGCTCCACCCGCTCAAGCTCCTCGCCGCCATGCAGCGCGCGCCACGCCGACACCACGCGTGCCGGGAGCTTCACCTCCGCGTCGACGCTGCCCGGCTCAGGGTTGTATAGCCTCAGCAGGTACGTATTCCCGCCTAGAGGCACCACCGCCGCCAATACGGCGCCGCTCGACGAGGCGAAGCCGTGCTCCTCGCCGTAGAGACCCGAGCCCTCCTCGTCAGCCCTCCAGACTAGCGGGGGCCTCGTAAACTCCATTGCCAGCCTCTCAACAGTGGAGAGACCGCTGACGCCGTCCAGGGCGGCCACACCCATCCTCGCCTCGTGGCGCCCCTGGTCAGTGTAGCCCTCGTCGCCGCCGCTTATGGGCTCGGGGTACTTCGGCGCCCGTATAAGGCTCAGCCCCACGTGGCCGCAGCCGTAGCTGTACCCGTAGACCGTGTCGCTGAAGACGGCGAGCCCCCTCGTCTCCGTGTAGGGCGCGTAGACCCAGTTTCTCGCCGGGACTTCCCACATGGCCCTGTCGAAGAGCGAGGCGGCGGCGCTGCAGGGCGGCCTCCTCTCCGTCCAGCCGTAGGGCTGGTCGAAGTAGATAGTGGACGGGCTTGAGGCGAAGGGCACGATTAGCTTCACCAGCCTGTGGGCTGCGTGCCAATCAACCTGTACCCTAAGCTCAACCCAGGGGGACGCGCCGTCGACGCGCCAGGTTGCAGTGAAGAGGCTGTCACGCCTGCCCTCCTGCCTATACCTGTACCTGGCCACCACCTCGACCAGGGAGCCGCCGAGCCGCTTAACCCTGAACTCCTCCGGCTTGTCGAGGACCACGTACTCAGCCCCTCCCGGCCTGTGGGTGTGGAAGAGCTCCCACGCGTCAAATAGTGTCGCGTCAAGCCCTCCCTTAATAGTCCTCCTCCCGGGCAGCGGCTCGTCAACATACACGTGGAGGAGCACCGGCGCGCCCAGCGCCTCCCAGCCGCCCCTCCTCAACGAGTAGAGGGCCCCCGTCCGGCTGTCGAACCGCGCCTCGAAGAACCTGTTTGAGACCGTTACGCTTCTCCCCTCCTGCGATACGGATACGCTGTACCCCTCGCTGTGCCTTGCAGGCGTGTAGCCTAGGGGCGGTATCGGGCCAGCATGTATAACGCCCTCCTCGAGGGCTAGCACGGCCTCCCTCCTCCACGGCAGGGTGTTAAGCACGTATACCCTTCCCCTCTTGGTGTCGCCGAGCCTGAGCAGGCTCTTAACTGAGGAGGCTATCGTGGAGACCGCCCTGTCCCGGATGCGCGCCAGTATTTTCTCCGCCTCCTCGTAGACCTCCCTGATGGAGGAGCCGGAGATTATGTCGTGAAATGCTAGGACGAGCAGGTCAGCCCACGTGTTCTCCAGGGCCGCCGCCCCCGCGTCGCTGGCCAGCCCCATCATGGAGGCCATCGAGTACAACGCCTCGGCGTCGAGGAGCAGGTTCTCCGCCTGCCTAAACCTCCTCTTAAACCCGGCCTGCGTCGTCCACACGCCCCTGTGGTACTGGAGGTACAGCTCACCCTCCCATACGGGCAGCTTGTACCCCGCCTCCTCCACGGCCCTGAAGAACTCGTCGGGCCCGGCGGGCCGCGCGTACCCCTCCTCGACCATCTTGTCCGCCTGGGCCGCCATCTCCTCGTCCAACCCTCCCCCGTGGTCCCCGTAGCCGTAGAGGGTGTAGACCGTGTCGAAGCCGTTTGACCGCATCTCCGCCAGCTCTTCCTCCACGCGCTCCCTGGAGAGGCTCCCCGAGTACCCCCCGGGCGAGATGTACGCTAGGAGCGACTTTCCGTCGGGGCCACGCCACCTGAAAAGCCTGTATGGGAAGAGTATGACGTCGTTCCAGTTCAGCTTCTGAGTATAGAAGTATTTGACGCCGCAGCCAGCCGCCAGTGAGGGGAGGGTGTTTGAGAAGCCGAAGCTGTCGGGGAGCCACAGGGTCTTCGGGTCGACGGAGAACTTCTCCCTGAAGTATCGCTGCGCATACACTATCTCCCTTATGATCGTCTCGCCCGACGGCATGTACGCGTCCGTCTCGACGAAGGGGAGGGTTACCTTCCACCTCCCACTCTTCACCGCCTCAACGATCCTCTTGAATAGCTGGGGGTGGTACCTCTCCATCCACCTATAGTATAGCGCGCTACTCTGGACATAGACGACCCCGGGGTGCCTCTCAAGGAGGTCGAGAACCTTGCTGAAGCTCTCAGAGCACACCTTAATGGTCTCCTCAAGCGTCCAGAGCCACGCCGCGTCGATGTGCGAGTGCGCGGCTATGAAAACCCTCATCCCTTTCGATACCCCCGAAGCCTAGATATTCTTGCCGCGCCGCCCCAAGGCCTCCACAACGTGCCCTTCAGCCTCCTCGATGGCGGCGAGAAGCCCCTGCCTGGCTTCGGGCGAGTATACCACGCGGCCTCCAACAATTACGGTGTGCACGTCGCACCCGCAGGAGGAGTATACGAGGTGGCTCTCAAGCCTCTCAGGCGACAAGGGCCTGAGCCTGGGGGACGACGCGTCCAGGAGGACTATGTCAGCCAGGTAGCCGGGCCTGACCGCGCCGCCCCTGAGGCCCAGCATCCTATACCCGTTCACCGTGGCCATCGCCAGCGCGTCCCGGGCGCCGACCCGCGTATGCCAGTAGTTGTTCCGCGAGAGAAGCACGGCCATCCTCATCTCCCTGAAAACGTCGAGGGAATTGTTGCTTGCAGGCCCGTCCGTGCCCAGCGCCACGTTTATGCCTGCGTCCAGCATCTCACGGAGCGGCACGAAGCCCCCCGTTGCAAGCTTCATGTTACTCGAGGGGCAATGCACCGCCGTCGCGCCAGACTCCTCTATGAGCCTGAGCTCCCAGCTCGTAACCCATCCCAGGTGCACCAGCGACGTGTAGGGGCGCAGGAAGCCCTGCCTCTCAAGCAGCTCCACGGGGAAGACGCCGTACCTCTCCTTTACACTGTAAACCTCGTCCCGCGTCTCCGACGCATGCGTGGCGAGGAGGGCGCCGTGCCTCTCCGCGAGGCGGGCCGCCTCCCGGTAAAGCTCGGGCTGGGAGGTATAGGGGGCGTGCACGCTGACTATCCTCCCCACAACGCCGCCCATCTCGGCAAGAGCCGCCAGTACACTCTCGCCCTTCGACAGCTTCTCACTCGAAGCCTCGCCGGCAAAGACGGGGCCAGTGTATAGTCTCACGCCAAGCTCCGCCGCCGCCCTCGCCGTCTCCAAGGGGTGGAAATACATGTCCACCACGGCGGTTACGCCGTTCATGAGCATCTCTGCAAGCGCCGCTCTCGACGCATGGTACACCAGGCTGGGAGTGAGCAGCTCCTCAGCCTCCCACACGCCGCGGAGCCACTCCATCAGCTCTCCCTCGTCGTAGAGGCCCCTCAGCGCCCACATGGCTGCGTGCGTGTGTGCATTTACGAGACCAGGCACGGCTATGAGACGCCGGCAGTCAACCTCGTCGCCCCCGCCCCCCAAGCCCTTCCCGACCCCCGCTATAACGCCTCCCTCGAGGAGGATGTCCACGTCCTCGGCCACCCTGCCCGGCTCGAGAAGCGCGTACCTGCACCGCCTAAGAAGAAGCCCCGCCGTGGACCACCACCTTTTCCTCCAGCCACGCCTCCTCTATGAGGAAGCGCCACTCATAGTCTCCCACGCGCTCCACCCGGCCCCTCACGGCGAGCCTTTTCTTGAAGAGGGGGGCGTCGAGCACCAGGGTCTCCGCCTCTCCCCCCTCGAAGGCTGGGTTGAAGCCGTACCTTTTAGCCCTGCCAAGTATCTCTTCGAGGAGCGAGGCGTCGACTGGGCGGCCGAGGAGGGAGCCGTCCATCCCGTAGGCGGAGGCCGAGGTCAAAATGAAACGGAAACCGTGGCGCACGAGGCTCCTCATGTACTCCTCCTGGTCCTTCCTCCAGAGCGGCGAGTACACCTTCAGCCCCACCCTGTGCGCGACAATGTTTATGTTCATCCTCTGATAGTCCGAGAGGAGCGCCCCGGTAACGACGCCGTAGACGCCGTATCGTATCCTGGCTTCGCGGAGCGCCGATTCCAGGTCGCGCAGCTCCTCCCCCCTCACCCCGCTGGTCTCGACGTATATGAGCGGCATACCGAGAGCCTCTGCCTGGAGCCTTGTAAGCTCCACCGCTGGCCTGTGGAACATCCACGAGTCGGGGCGAGAAGGCTTAAGCGTAACCAGGACTTCCGGGGAAAAGCCCTTGAGGAAGGCCCAGTGCAGCGCGTAGGTGCTGTCCTTCCCGCCAGAGAAGAGGGAGGCTATTTTAATCCCCCGGTAGGGCATCCCGTATCATCCTCGCCAGCTTCTCCCCCTCCTCGGGCTCTAGGGGGCGCCTCCACGTCTTCTCCACACCGTAGGGTATCACGTGGATGTGCACGTGAAATATCACCTGGCCGGCGGCGGCGCCGTTGTTGGCGAGTATCCGGACGCCGGGGGCGTCGAGCGCCTTCATGAGGGCTATGGCTATCCTCTTCGCGAGTGATATCATCTCCGCGAGTACGTCGTCCGGCGTGTCGGTTATGTCCCTGTAGTGCTGGACTGGGACGACGAGGGTGTGGCCCCTGTAGAGGGGGTAGCGGTCGAGAAATGCGACTACGCGTTCCCCCCTGTAGACGAAGTGCGCGGGGCGGCGGCCCTGGATTATCTCGCAGAAGACGCAGCCCATCAAGCTTCCCAGAGAAATATATGGGGGAGAAAAAATCCTTTCCGCCCGGCGCCCTCTTCCCCTATGTGGTTGGGCCCGCTGTTACGCCGAAGAATGCCTTGACGTGCGGCTTGAAGAAGTAGTAGAGTATTATGCCGTCTATTATCAGCGATACTACGCTCCCCACGTTGCCGGAGACTAGGGATGCTATCGCGATCAGTAGCCCGAGCGCTGTGAAGATTACTGTGAGCCACCAGGCCCAGCCGGCGCCCTTCCAGAGGCCCCAGCCTATGATTAGCTCTATTACTCCGCCCACTATGAGGGCTATCCCTAGGGCCGCGGCGAGGAACGCGGGGAAGCCTGGTACTCCATGGATCATTGCAGTGGCGAAGGCCGCTCCAAGCGCAGCCGCGAGTATGCCGACGAGGATTAGGAGTATGCCCCCGAGAAACGCTAGGACCGCGAGTATTGTTACGCCGAGAGGCCTTTCAGGCTTTACGCCGCCAGTCACGGGTGGAGGCTGCTGCCCCCACTCCTGGGGCTGGCCATATTCTACGCTCATTGCAGGATAAAATGTGATAGATAACCATTTAAATGTTTCATACTGGGACTACAGACGAAAAGCTCTGAAAAATTATAAAGAATTACTTCTACTAACGCCCTATTATGTCGGGGAAAAACTCACACCGCTGATAGCTATTGGGGGCGCATACACTCCGGACCTGAAGCCCTGCTCGCCGCCCACCGAGACTATCCTCCCAAGCATGGAGTAAAGGTCGTCGCTAACGGACACCTCGGCCACGGGCCTCGAGTCCCCGCAGCACAGGTATACGCCCTGCTTTACCACTACAGAGACAACCCCGTCCTCGTGCCGTATGTCGCCGGTAAGGTACCTCGCGTAGACCGCCCGCTCGGCCTCCTCCAGCGGGCTTCCCCTGCCGGGCTCCACCACGATGTTTGTGGGGGACACTGAGAGTAGGCCGTAGGAGTTCCCCGTAGCCTCCACCCCTAGGAGCCTCGCATAGTACGTGTTCGCAATGTAGCTTTTCAGGACGCCCCGCTCCACAGCGGCTGTGCGCCTCCTACCCGTACCCTCCCCGTCAAAGGGGGAGGTGCCTGGCGCCCACGGAAGAGTGCCATCGTCTATCACCGTGAGGGTCTGGGCGGCCACCTCCTCGCCCAGCTTGCCTGCAAAGCGGCTGCTCCCCATCCACACGTTCTCCCCGTTGTACGCGTCGGCCACCGCCGAGAGGAAGTAGCTTAGCGCTCCCCAGTCGAGTATTAGCCAGCCCTCGAAGGGCTCCACCTTCTCCGGGTTAAGGCTTTCACGCGCCCACCTAGAAACCCTTGCCGCCAGCCCCGTAGAGGCCTCCTCGAAGCCTTTGAACCTCCTCGTCGAGTAGAAGTCTTCAGCTATGCTGCCGACAACGCCGCCCTCCACGGCGTTCGCGGCCATGAAGGATGAGAGACTCGTGGCGCGGTACTCGAGGCTATGCCCCCTGCTCGACGCAAGGCTCACACGCGTCTCCGCCGCCTCCACCAGCGCCATGGGAACCCTGACCCGGGCCTCCACGGCTTCGCCGAGCATCCCTCTAAGCAGCTGGGAGAGCTCCTCCGGCCCGAGGGCCGCCGCCTCTGGGTCGTAGACCTGCACCTGCGGCACAGGCGAGGGGTCGGGCAGCCCGCTCCAGTGGGGGTTCTCGCCGGCCGCCCTGGCCGCTGAGACCGCGCTCGCCGCAAGCCTCTCGGGCTCCACGGCAACCGCTGTCGCAGAGGCCGACGCCACCCGTTTACCGACTATGACGGTCAGGGTCACCCCGCTTCTCACGCCGCTCTCCGCGCTCTTTGGCCGCCCGTTCTCAGCCTCAACCTTCATGCTCCTAAGCTCGGTGTACACGGCGACTGCCTCGTCGGCCCCTCCACGTAGGGCCTCGGCTACCAGGCGCTCCACGTCTACGCTCATGCCTTGCCACCCACGTATAGCCTGGTTCTCACGTGCGGCCCCCCGCCGTCCACCGGCACCAGCTGGAGCTTCCCGCACACCCCGGGCGAGGCTATCATGAAGTCGTCCCCCACAGCGTCTATGCTGGCCAGCACATCCAGGGAGTTGCCCGATATCGTTACGCCCCTGTAAGGCCTTACCGGCTCCCCACCCCTTATCTCCCAGGCCTCCTGCACGACGAACATGAAGTTTCCATTCATGTCGGACTCTCCGTGGAGGCTCTTAACGAGGTAGAGTCCCTTCTCGGTGTCGCCGATTATCTCGTCCCTCTTCCAAGTGCCCGGCTCCATGTACGTCGTCCTCATCCTGACGAGCGGCGCGTGCGCGTAGTCCTGGGCCCTCCCGTTGCCCGTGGGCTCCACGCCCATCTCCGCGGCGGTCTGCCTGCTGTGCATGTAGCCCCTGAGCACCCCGTGGTCGAGGATGCGTACCTCTCTCCCAGCCACGCCCTCGTCGTCCACGGGGGTCCACCCGTAGCTGTCCTTTGGGCCCGGCGCGTCGACTATGGAGACCTCCTCTGCGGCAAGCCTTTCTCCGATGCGGCCGGCGAGGATCGAGCCTGTGGAGACGAAGTCTGCCTCGGCGGTGTGGCCGAAGGCCTCGTGGACTATCATTCCAACGAGGTCGTTGTCGAGTATAACCGTCTCGTAGCCGCCCCTCGGCACCGGCGCGTCTAGCAGGCGTAGAGCCCTTTCAGCGGCTACAGCTGCCCTTTCAATGGGGCTCTCCGCCCTGAGCACCTCGAGCCCGCCGGTCTTGGCGACTACTTCGAGGGCTGGGCTCTTCACTCCTCCCCTCCCAGCGACGGCGTAGAGGAGCACCCTGACCCTGGAGCCTTCAACCAGGGCCTCCGCGCCGTCACTCGACGCCACGGCCTTCCAGTACCGCACGTCGCTGTACCTGACCCTGTCGTCCACTATACCCTCCCTGCGCAGCTCCCTGTCGGCGTCGAGAACCAGGGAGACCTTCTCCTCCGGGGAAACATCCCTCGGGTCTACCTTGACGTCCGCGGAGAACCTTGCCTTCACGCCGCCCCCCAGTGCCACGCCCCTGGGCTCCCCGCTTATGCTCCTGGCCAGCCTGAGAGCCCTGTCGACGGCGTCCCGGATGCCCGCCTCCCCAAGGTTTTCGGTGAAAGCGAAGCCCCAGTGGCCCCGGAGGTGTACGCGGACGGCGAGGCCTAGAGCCTCCGAGAGCCCTGAGGCCTCGACGGAGCCCTTCGCCGCCCTGACGCTGTAGCTGCTGGCGTACTCGACCCGGGAGTCGGCGTAGCCTGCTCCACCCTTCTCCGCTAGCTCCACGGCCTTCTCGGCGAGGGCTAGCCCCTCCTGAGGATCCACAGTTCAGGGTATGGTTTGAGATATTAATGGCGTGCCCCCCAGTTACAGCTTGAAGTGATAATCGCAAGCCCCCTAGTAGTGCTCCGGGAGGTGCTGGGCGAGAAGCTGGCCGGACTGATAGTGTTCGGCAGCTACGCGAGGCCGGGGGACGCCGCGCCCGGCAGCGACCTTAACCTAGCGGTGATCACCAGGGAGCCTCTCAGCGTCAGGGAGAAGGCCGGCGTCTACTCAAGCCTCGTGGGGCCCGTGTCGCCGCTCATAGTCGCGGTGGGCCAGCTGGGGGAGCTTTGGAGGGCTGGCGACTTCATAGCTCACCTCCTCTACGGGGACTCCGTTGCCCTCTACGCGTCGGAGGAGGTGAGGAGGCTCTTGGCGGAGCCTCCACCCCTAACCGCGAGGACGAAAAACTACCTTAGGAGGCACTCGCTGGCCGCCCTGGGCATAGCCTTTACGGAGCACCTTGCCGGGAGGTGGGTCGACTCTGAGAACTATTCGTACCGGGCGTATAGGAGTGCGGTGCGCTACCTGGAGGCCTCGGAGCGTGGGCGCATACCGTTCTCGGACAGAGAGGTTATCTCCGCCCTCGTCGAGAGGGGGGTGGGCGCCGCCACGTATAGGAGGCTGCGGTCGCTCCGCAGGCTGGGCGGCGGCGCCGTGGAGAGCAGAGACGCGTTGGAGCGGTCGTTTGAAGGCGTCAAGAAGCTGCTCGGCCTCAGAGGGGTCTCAGCGGGCGAGGCGCTGTCGAAGGCGGAGGGGCTGCGTGTCGGCGACGTGAAGGTTTACGAGGAGGGGGGAATGGTAAAGGTTGAGATACTATACGTGGATGAAAGGGGCGGCCTCAAAAGAATTGTTCTCGGCTAGGCGGCCTGGCTCTCCCAGAGCCTAGCGTAGACGCCGCCGCGCCTCAGGAGTTCGCTGTGCGAGCCCTGCTCTACGACGACGCCGTTGTCCACTACCACTATTTTCTGGGCGCGGGGCGATATGGCTGGGAGCCTGTGCGCAACTACGAGGAGGCTGATGTTTTTCTCAGCGGCGTATCGTACCAAGCCCTCGTATACCTCGACCTCGGTCTCGGGGTCTAGGCTGCTCGTAGCCTCGTCTAGGAGGAGTATGCGGGGCTTCGCCGCCAACGCCCTTATGAGGGAGATTGCCTGCCTCTGGCCCTTGCTGAGGTTTTTGCCGCTCTCCTCAACTTTTCCCTCGAGGCCTCCGGGTATGGACTCTATGACGCCCCTCAGGTTTAGCCTGTCTATGAGGTCCTCGACCTCCTCCTTCGAAGCGTCTGTGAGCAGCGTTATGTTTTCCAGCACGGTGCCCGAGAAGACGAGGGGCTCCTGGGGGACGTAGACCGCGTACCTCCTCAGCCTCTTAAGCATGTACTCCCTGTTCACCCTGCCGTCGACCTCCACGGCCCCCTTCCAGGGGTCGTAGAAGCGGGGCACTAGCTTGAGCAGCGTGCTCTTCCCGCTGCCCGTGGGGCCGGCTATGACGGTGAGTCCTCCGAGCCCCTCCAGGGTCACGCCCCGTATCACCGGCTGGCCCTCCTCGTAGCCGAAGTGGACGTCGCGGAAGGACACTATGCCCGGCCCGGGCGGCACGTGCTCGCCTCCCATGTCTTCCTGTGGGAGGTTGAGGACTCCTATCACCCTCTCTGCCGCGGCCAGGGTGGACTGGAGCGTGCTGTAGAAGAACACGAGTGTGCGGAGCGGCTGGAAGAAGCCGTCGAGGTACGAGACGAAGGCGACGAGCACGCCGAGCGTTATCTGACCGCCCACGACGAGTATGCCTCCGTAGAAGAGGATGGCTGCGAGGCCGGCTGCGCGTATGATGTCCGTGGCCGGGCCGACGCCCGACGCGGCCCTCTCAGCCTCGACGTTGGACTCCACGTACTCGTAGGCCGCCTTCCTGAACTCCTTCCTCTCGTACTCCTTCCGCTGCGTGAAGACCTTGGTCACCGCTGCCCCGGAGACGCCCTGCTCGACCTTTGCCATGACCTTTGCTATCGCCTCCCTGGCCTTCGTGTACGCCCGCCTGGCCTTCCTTGCGAAGTACACGTTGATTAGGAGCACAAGGGGCACGAGGGAGAAGACTATGAGGCTTAGCTCGACGTTGAGCATGAGCATTGCCCAGGCGGCGAAGAACATCGTCGACAGGTCCATGAGCGTGTTTATGATGTCGCTGGTGAACACGTAGCCTATCGTGTCCACGTCGTTGGTCACCTTGGAGACGAGGCGGCCTGTCTCCTGGCTCCTGAGCACGGAGAGCTTCGCCCCCACAATCCTCGCGTAGAGGAGCCGCCTGAGGTCGCGTATGAAGCTCTGCCCGATATACGTGTTCAGCACCTGCCTCGCGTACACGCCGAGGGACCTGGCGGCGACGAAGGCGAGGTAGAGGGCGAGGTTGTACATGAGCAGGGCGAGGCTGCCCCTCGTGAGCGCGTCGACGAGGGCTCCCTGAAGGATGGGCACTATGACCCTCGCGGCCACTATTACCGCTGAAACCAGCACGTAGCCGACGAGGTGCTTTGTGTAGGGCTTTATCACGGGGGCGAGGCCGGCTATGGCCTCCCTCAGGCCTATGGAGGCCTTCTCATCTGTTGCTCTGCTTAACCTCCACGCCACGGCGCATCAGCCTCCTTATAACATCCTCGGGCCTGCCCTGGTAGGCGACCCGGCCGTCCCGGAGCACCACTACGCGGTCTGCAAGCCTCATGGTTGAGGGGCGCTGCGTCACCACGATTATCGTCCGCCCCTTGAAGTGCTTGGTAAGCGCGTCGTAGATAGCCTTCTCGGTCTCCGCGTCCACCTCGCTCGTGGAGTCGTCGAGCACTATTATCTTGGGGTTCGCGAGCAGGGTCCTCGCTATCGCCACCCGCTGCCTCTGGCCGCCGCTCAGGGTAACCCCTCCCTCACCTACAGGCGTGTCGTAGCCGCGCGGGAGGGACTCTATGAAGTCGTGTATGTTTGCGAGCCTCGCAGCCCTCTCTATCTCCTCCCTCGAGGCGTCGGGCTTCGCGTAGGCTATGTTTTCGCCTATAGTGCCGGGGAAGAGGTATATGTCCTGGTGGACGAGGCCCACCTGGCTTCTCAGGGAGGAGAGCTTTACGCGGCGTATGTCGACTCCGTCTATGAGCACCTGCCCCTTCTGTGGGTCGTAGAGGCGCAGCAGGAGCATGGCAAGGCTGCTTTTGCCGCTGCCCGGGGGCCCCGTTATCGCCAGCACCTCGCCGGGCTTGACCTCGAGGTTCAGGCCCTTGAGCACCCACCTATCCCCGTCGTAGCTGAACCACACGTCCCTGAACTCCACCCTCCCCTCCTTGACCTCGAGGGGCTGCGCGTCAGGCGCCTCCTCCACCTCCTCCCTGGCGTCGAGTATCTCGAAGACTCGCTGGGCCGCCACGCGTGAAAGCTCCACCCTTGTGACGGCGAGGCCCATGCTTGCCATGGGCCACGTAAGCATCGTCGAGTAGAGGCCTAGGGCGACCACGTCGCCCACCGTGAGCTCCCCTGCGAGCACCTTCTGGCCCCCGAGGTAGTAGATGACCGCGAAGCTTAGGCCGCCGAGTATGACGAAGCTCGACCACACCAGTGCCCTCAGGAGGCCTATCCTGTACATCTCTCCCCAGTACTTTTCAAGCCGGCCTGAGAGCCTCCTGCCGAGCCTCTCCTCCGCGGCCAGGGCCTTCACGGCGAGTATGCCAACAATAGTCTCCCTGAGAATGCTTGTTATCTCGCCGTAGACCTCGCGGGCCTCGCGGAACTTTAGGCGTATCCTCTTGGCGAAGCTCCTGAATATGAACGGCAGGGGGGAGAGGGCCAGGTAGCTTGCCGCCGCCACCAGGGGGTCTATGGTGAGCATGCTTGCGAGGGAGAATAGGAGGGTGAAGAGGCTGCTTATGAACGCCATCATGAAGAAGAGGAAAAGCCTCTTCACCTCTTCGAGGTCGGCGGTGGCCCTGGACATGAGCTGGCCCGCACCCTTCCTGTAGATGAAGCTTAGCGGCAGCTCCTGCATCTTCGCGTACAGCTCGACCCTGAGGTCGGCGGCCACCAGCTCGGCGAGCTTCCGGGCCTCCACCCGCTCGAGGTACCAGAAAACCCCGCTAGCCACTATAAGGCCCACGATGGCCGCCACGTAGACCTGGAGGTCTGAGAGGCTCTTGCGTACAAGCGAGTCCACTATTAGCCTCGCAACCTGGGGGACAAGGACGGAAAACACGGTTGAGAGGGCCGAAGCCGTGAGCCCCACTATGAGGGGCACCTTGTGACGGGCCGCGTAGCCGGCGAGTCGCCTCAGGGCCACCACTAAGCACCGGGGGTAGACCCCCGCCAGGATATCTAAAATTTCCGTTTCTCCCGGGCGAACAGAGATAAAATTTGGACAAATGGCCGTGCCGGCAGCCCCACTCATCCCAGCCTTCCAGGCCTGTCGGTGGGGCTGTCGCGGGCACTATATACTTGCGGCGCGGCAATATATTGGTGCCGCCTTCTTGGACGAGAAAGAGGAGATTAGGAGGAGGGTGTGGCGGCTGCTACGGGAAAAGGGGGTTGCAAGGTTCCCCTTCCCAATTGAGGGCAGGATACCCAACTTTGTTGGCGCTGAGGCGGCGGCCCGCAGGCTCGCCTCAACCAGGGTCTTCTCGGAGGCGGAGGTGGTGTTCTGCAACCCCGACTCGCCCCAGAGGCCTGTGAGAGAGCTCGTACTCGTCTCTGGGAAGACTCTCGTCATGGCGACGCCCAGGCTTAGGAGCGGCTTTATACTGGTGAAGCCGGGCTGGGTGCCCCCGAGGCGTGTCAGGGAGGCCTCGACCATCAGGGGCGCCTTCAAGTGGGGCCGCCTCACGGAGGAGCCGCCGCCGATAGACCTTAAGGTTGCTGGCAGCGTGGCTGTCGACGAGAGGGGTGGCAGGGTGGGTAAGGGGGGAGGCTACAGCGACCTCGAGTACGCGATCCTCAGGGAGATGGGGCTAATAGGCGAGGACACGCCGATAGCGACCACGGTGCACGACCTGCAGGTGCTGCCGCGGGTTCCCATGGGCAGGCACGATGTCCCCATGGACCACGTATTTACGCCCACTAGGTGGATAGAGACTCATACGCCGTATCCGAGGCCCCGGGGCATATACTGGGACGAGCTCCCGAGGGAGAAGCTGGAGTCGATACCCATCCTGAAGAGGCTGGCCAGGGAGAGGGGCATAGAATAAATCTCGGGGCACACCCGTTTACTCCCATGAACGATGGGAGGATTAGGATACTGCTCACCAATGATGACGGGCCCTTCAGCCCGGGCCTCTGGATACTCTACGAGGCCATAAAGGATCTAGGCGACGTTTACGTAGTCGTCCCCGAGACGCCGAAGTCGGCAACAGGCCTAGGCCTGACACTGCACAAGCCGCTGAGGATGAACAAGCTCAGGCTCAGCGGCAGGACGGCGTACGTCGTCAGCGGAACCCCGAGCGACGTGATCTACGTTGCGATGAACACCGTTGTGGGCAAGCCGGACCTCGTAGTGTCGGGGATAAACGTTGGAGACAACCTTAGCATCCAGGTTATACTCAGCTCGGGAACAGTGGGCGCCGTGCTCCAGGCCGCCATAGAGGGTATCCCGGGGATAGCGTTCAGCGCCGCCGTGGCCGGCCCCGAGGAGATGGAGGAGGAGAGCTACAGGGAGCACCTGCTAAACCTGACAAGGGAGATTGTGAAAGCCGTGCTTGAGAGGGGCATGCCGAGCGGCGTCGACGTGCTCAACGTGAACTTCCCCGGCGTCCTGGCCCGCGACATAGTAGTGGTAAGGGCGGCTAGGAAGAGGTTCTCTACGAGCATAGTTAAGCGGCGGGACCCGCGGGGCGTCCCCTACTACTGGCTCTACGGCCAGCCTGTGGAGGCCGAGCCGGGCACCGACGTCCACACGGTGCTCGAGGAGGGCAAGGCGGCGGTGACCCCGCTCTCCCTCCCCGTCAGCTACGTCGACTCCCCCGAGGTAAAGAGCATGGTCGAGGAGATTAGGCGGAAAATATCCTGGTGAGCCCGGCGTGAAGAAGAACTTCCTCGTCACAGGCAGGCCCGGCATCGGGAAGACGACGTGTGTGATGCGCACAGCGGAGCTCCTCAGGGGGCGGGGGCTGCGCGTCGGAGGCATGGTGACGCTGGAGCAGAGGGCCGCCGGCCGGCGCGTAGGCTTCAAAGTTATAGACCTCGAGACCGGGGCTGAGGACTGGCTCGCCAGGGCCGGCGTGGAGGGGCCCGTGAGGGTTGGGAGGTACGCGGTCTTCCTCGAGAACCTTGAGAGGGTGGGGGTCGCCGCTGTGAGGCGCTGCGTGGGCGCATGCGACGTGGTCGTTGTGGACGAGATAGGGCCTATGGAGCTTAAAAGCCGCGCGTTCCGCGAGGCCGTGTGGGAGGCTCTCGATTCTGGGACGCCTGTCCTGGCTACGATACACGTGGCCGCGTCGCGGAACCCCTTTGGGAGGAGAGTGCTTGGTAGAAGTGACGTGGAGCTTTACAGGGTAACCTTTGAAAACAGGGAGGAGCTGCCGCGGGTGCTTGCGGAGAAAATACTGGGCACGCGCTAGCCCAGCGCTGACTCGTAGATGCCCCTTATGTCGTCCTCGCTCAGCTCTATAGGCGCGTTTGCAAGGTTCCTCTTGTAGAGGGCCGCCTTCTCCACGAGGTAGTCGATGTCCTTCTCGGTGAAGCCGACGTCTCTCAGCGTCATCGGGGCGCCAACAGTTTTCTTGAGAACCTCCAGCGCCTCCTTGAGGCCCCCTGGGAGCCCGTAGATGCCGAGCCTGTCGAGAAGCTCGTCCATCTTGTCGGGCGCCGCGAAGGCGTAGATGCCCGCCGCGTGGGGCAGTATAAGCAGGTTTGCGAAGCCGTGGGGCACGCCCTTCCTAACGGTTATCTCGTACCCCAGCCCGTGCCCAATGTTTGTGCCGGCAACGTTTATCGCGTAGCCGGCAAGCATGCTCGCGTACAGCATCTCGGTGCGGCACTCAAGGCTCCCCCTCACCGCGCAGGGCAGGTTCGCGAAGACGAGGCGGGCGGCCTCGAGGGCGAAGAGGTCTGAGAGCGGCGTGGCCTTCCTGGAGAAGTAGGCCTCAACCGCGTGGCTCAGCGCGTCGAGCCCCGTGGCTGCAGCCTGCTCAGCCGGCAGGTGCTTCAGGGGCTCGGGGTCTAGCAGCGCCACGTCCGGCAGTATGCCGTCCCCCACGACGACCGTCTTTACGCCCCTCCCCGTATCCGTGAGGACGGAGTACTTCGTTACCTCGCTCCCGGTGCCGTGGGTCGTCGGCAGCGCTATTATAGGCTTCACCTTCTCCTCGACAACTTTCGGGTACACCCAGTCGGCCGCCCTGCCGCCAAGCGTGGCGACGACGTCTATCGCCTTGGCCGCGTCCATCGCGCTTCCACCCCCGAAGGCGACGTAGAGGTCTACGCCCTCCCTCCTGGCGACCTCGGCCCCCCTGTCCACCGTTTCGAGGGAGGGGTTCGGCTCGACTTCCGGGAAGAACACGGGCTCTACGCCGGCCTTCCTGAGGAGCCCTCCTATCCTGTCAAGGTAGCCGTGCTTCTTCGCGAAGTTCCTGCCTGTGACTACGAGGGCCTTTTTCCCGAGGGCCGCGGCCTCCTCGCCCAGCTTTTCGAGGGCGCCACGGCCGAACACGACCTTTGTTGGGTGCCTATACGTGAACATGCGCTCACCCACCGAGAGTGAATAGTGGCTGCCTGGTATTTCTTCCTTTTAGCCCA
>JALVKT010000110.1 GCA_027027675.1 Thermofilaceae archaeon
CCGCCCGGCTGGAAGGTGTGCCCTGTCTGCGGCGCGCTGAACGAGCCTGAGAACAGGTTCTGTAAGCGCTGCGGCTCCCCGCTGCCGGCTTAGCCGGGGACGGTTAAAGCGCATCTTTATCACCCCTGCCTGGGGGTTAAGGGCGAGGAGAGATGCAGCCTGGACCGCAGGCCCCGCCTCCGCCGCCCCCTCAGGGCGGGCCGGGGGCTGGAGGAGAGTACCTGAAGAGGGAGGACGTCGTAGGGAAGACCGTTATAGACGGGCGTGGCAACAGCCTCGGCGTCGTCAAGGATATAGCCTTCTCGGTGAGGGGCGAGATAGCGTTCCTCGTTGAGAAGAAGGACGGCAGCCTGGAGAGCGTGCCGCTCACAAGGGTTGAGAGGATAGGCGAGTACATAGTGCTCTACAAGGAGATGGCCCCGGGAGTGCCCGGGCAGCCGGGCAGGCCCATGCAGGCGGGGCAGCCCGTGCAGCAGGAGGAGTTCATCATATGCCCGGTGTGCGGCTACAAGAACCCGCCTGGGACTGAGTACTGTCTGCGCTGCGGCGCGAAGCTTCCGCGGAAGAAGAGGGGCATACTTGGGGGCTTCAAGATATAGGCTTTTTATATCTTTTTGTCTCCACTGATGGAAATGCTTGAAGGGGCGATGTAAAGATTATTGGCATGGCACGTTTTACGTGTGGAAAGGTTTCGCTGTCGTATTCATAGCGTGTATAATAGCGGTGTTTTCTGTTGTGACACGCGGTATATGTAGTATGTATTGCCGTTTTACATTGGCCATAGACTACACAATGTTTTGTCATAATGGTATAATAGTTCCCATTACTAATACAACATAACAACCCCTGAGGGGTGGTTAACATGGCAAAGGCGGAGTTCCTACCCTTCGACATTGGAAGAATGGTTATCGCGCCGGGCCACAACCCCTACATCTTCAAGGCAGTCTTCGGCCCAAAAGCGCTCTTCGAGAGGGGCATACTGGCCAGGGTCGCCTCCTGCTTCGAGGAGCACGGGGCCTCCATACTAACCCTGCAGACCTCCACCCTGCCGGGCGGCAAGGTCTGGATATACATCGCCGCCGACGTCGAGGGCGACGGGAAGGCCGAGGAGATAGTCTCCTGCATCTCCCAAGCGCAGCACCTCGAAGACGCGGAGTACTCGCCCCCAATCATAAGAGGCGTCAACGTTGACGCCTGGGGCTTCCCCCCGATAATCGGGGGATCGAGGGTGCTCGCCGTCAGGAAGCCCATACTCGAGGAGTTCCTCAGGAGGGGGTGGAGGCTCATGGGCGGCGGCTTCGGCATAGTCCTCTACCACACCTTCTTCAAGGCCGGCCAGGAGATCTTCAGGATACTCTACTCCAAGATGACCGACGACCCCAGCATGCAGGTGAGGCTTGGCGAGGCGGTCTTCAGGATCCTCGGCTACGGGGCCCTCGACATAGTCGAGCTCGCCAGCGACAGGGCCAGGGTGAGGGTGTACGACAGCATCGAGTGCGAGAGCCTCAGGGGGGTGGAGGGGGCTGAAAGCTCGATTGTTAGGGGCATCATAGCCGGCTTCCTGGCCGGCCTCTGGGGCCTCGAGATAAACCAGGTGTCGGCCAGGGAGACACGCTGTATAAGGCGCGGCGACCCCTACTGCGAGATAGTCGTCGAGAAACGGGTGCTCACGAAGTAGCCCCTGCGCCTATTATCCCTGCCTCTGGCACGCTTTGTTTCTGACTCGTCCACCCGGGTTGGTACGGATTTAACCCGTATCATGACTCTTCAGCCTTCCACGGCGCGCCTCCAGGAGAGCCTGTTGCCCCCGGAGCCCGTACCAAGGCTCTGCCTGCTGTATCGGGGGCCGTAGGTCTGCCCGGCAAGCGTTATTGGAGCGCGCCCCCAGTTGTACGTGGTGAAGCCGGTGCGCTTATGGACCGCCCTGTGCCTCGCGTTGCTCCTCGCCGCAGCATTCTCCAGCCTCGCCGTGGCCGCGCCGCTCAGCATAGACATTGAGACGACGCAGCCCACGAGGGCCAGCTACCTCGAGTACACGGTCATCGTCCACACAGTGAAGAAGCTCTACGTTAAGGTCTGGGTAAGCGTATACGTGCCCGGCAAGGGGTGGAGCGGCTGGGACAAGCTGTGGGAGGGCTACGTCTACAATGTGAGGCAGGTGAGCAGCCGCTACTACATACCCGGCGACGCGGGCAACGGCTCCGTCGTAGTATACGTTTCTGTAGACTATTATTCCGGTAGAGACTATGAGGTGCATGACGGAGAGAAATACTATGTAACCACCACCCTCGTCTACGTGGCGGGCGCCCTGCCCAACGAGGCGGCCGAGAAGTGGCACCGCATGTACCGCGACACACTCGACAAGCTTAACAGGCTCAACGAGACCTGTACGAGGCAGAAGCAGGCGCTAGCACAGCTACAAGCAGACTACGACAGCCTCCAGGCGAGGTACGAGGAGCTCTCCGCTAACCACTCCAGGCTACTCCAGGAGAAGAGCAGGCTCGAGGCTGAGGCTTCAAGGCTCAGGGACAGGGTGGTGGCGGACGCCACCCTTATCCAGGTATTGGAGGCCGGGATAGCCCTTGCAGCCGCGGTGGCAGTAGCCCTAGCGGTCTCGGCGGCGAGAAGATAAGCCGGGAACGTGGCGGAGGGGCTAAGCCAGCCCCCTGTTTTTCGCAGGGACAGCCCCCCGGGGAGGCGTTGGCCCGTGCCGCTATTTACCGCTCTACGCGTGGGAGCTTTGACGCGAGGCTTTTCCGCAGCTTCGCGCCCAATAATCCTTGTTTTTTATCAGCGGTAGATGGCGGTAACGTTTAAATCTGCGGCGTCGTAGTGGGTGTGGGAGTGGGTGTGGGAGAGAAGGTCAGGATAGACGGCAAGTGGAGAATAGTCATACCCGCCAGGTTCAGGGACGGCCTTAAACCCAGGGACGAGCTGGTCGTCGAGAAAAGGGGCAACGAAATAGTTCTACGCAAGGCTGCCAAGGAAGACGTCCTCGCCATGTTCAGGGAGACAAAGCTCTTCGCGCAGGAGGGTTTAGAGGCGCTAAACGCTGAACGCGGCAAGCACAGGTATGGGGGTCTGAAAGAGTGAGGATATTAGACGCTGACGTGCTCTCATACGCCCTCCTTGAGAACCACGTCGCAACGCCGTACGTGAGGCCCTTGGTCGAGAAAGGCTTGAAGGGGGAACTTGAAGTATACGTGACAGCTACCACGCTGCTGGAAACGTATAACACCCTGTACTGGTACTACAGGGTAAGGCCCCGGGGGAAAGTTGCGCTCAAAATATCCCTTCTGGTAGAGGGGCTGCACCTGGTTCCAGAGTCGCCGTCGGGCTTTAAAATGGCGGTAGAGGAGAACGTCCCTCTCGGGGACGCGCTCCTCGTGGCCACAGCCCTTGAAAACAGGATACCCGTGGTCGTCTCGAACGACTCCCACGTCAAAAAGCTGTGCGAGAAACACGGCTTAATCTACGAAAACCCTATCCCCAGAGACGTAAGGGCGAAGATGAGGTAGCCGTGAAGCTGCAATTTGGCAGCCTGGCTTTTTATAGGCGATCTCGTCAACGCGTCATGCAGCTTTACGTTGATCCTTAACCCTGGTCTGTTCCGCTGAATATCCTATAGAGTTGGGGTAGGACATATTAATGGGTATAGAGTTTAATATGACCTGCATAGACATATAAAAGGCGATACATATGAGTGAGGAGTACACCCTACTCCCAAGCTGCAGCAAGTACGCGCCAAACCTCATAATAGTGGCCACCTGCGACGGCGCCTCAAGCGTCGGCCAAGTCGGCAACGAGGTCGCAAGGATACTCACGAAGAAGTACCCCAAGCTAGTAAGGATGTGCTGCCTCGCAGCCGTAGCCTCGGGCTCCCCCACCCACGTGAAGATATTCCGCGACGCAAAGGCCGTCATAGCCATCAACGGCTGCCCCCTCAAGTGCGCCTCCAAGGTCCTCCGCCAGCACGGCAT
>JALVKT010000111.1 GCA_027027675.1 Thermofilaceae archaeon
TTGGGAAAGCTTAGGGTCGGGGTCGTAGGGCTCGGCGGCATGGGCTCGCTTCACCTGGAAAACCTCCTCGCGGAGCCGCGCGTCGAAGTCGTCGGCGTCGCGGACGTGGACGAGGCAAAGCTGGCCGAGGCCTCGCGGCGGGGCATAAGGGCGTACAGGGACTACAGGCGCCTCGTTGAGGACGCGGAGGCCGTGGTCATAGCTACGCCGCCCTTCCTCCACAGGGAGCAGGCGGTCTACGCGCTCGAGAGGGGCGTCCACGTTTTCCTGGAGAAGCCTATGGGCGTCTCCCTGGACGACGCAAAGGCCATAGTGGAGGCGGCTGAGCGCACGGGCGCCCGGCTAGCGGTGGGCTACTGCCTCCGCTTCCACGAGGCCTACGAGTGGATAGCCCGGCGCCTCGACGGCCTGGGCGCCCCGCTCCTGCTGTCCCACTGGGCGGCCGACAATCTCCCAGTCGGCGGGTGGCTCGGCGACCCGGCTAAGAGTGGGGGCCTCCTCAACGAGAACAGTGTCCACGTGCTCTACGTCTTCTACTGGTTCGCGGGCCCCTTCCGGGCCGCCTCGGCGGCGCTTCGCCGCGCGCCCGGCTCTGTGGAGGAGGCCGTCGTCTTCCAGGGCGTCCACGAGTCGGGGGCTTTGAGCAGCCTCGCCCAGACGTGGAGGGCGCCGCGGAGGGCTAGGGGTTGGCTCCTCGTGTTTGAGGGGGGCGTGGTGAGGGTTGACGGGTACGTGACCGGGGTTGCCCGGGTGGAGTATGGCGACGGCAGGGTGGAGGAGAAGAGGTTCGGGGACGGCTCGATGTACGCGCGGGAGATGAGGGACTTTGTCGACGCGGTGCTGGGGGGCCGCGACCCCCTCGTCACGGGGCGCGACGGCCTTGAGGTTCAGCGGGCGGTGGATATGGCGTATAGGGCTGCCGGGGGCCTTCTTTAATAGTGGGCTCGCGGGTAAAGGCTTGGCTGAGCGGGGATGGGAGCGATAGAGAAGGTGTATGAGAGGGCGCGCCGCTACCGGTCCCGCATAGTGCTTCCAGAGCCGGAGGACGAGAGGATAGTGCGTGCCGCCGCTAGGGCCGCGGAGCTCGGGGTCGCGAGGCCCGTGCTTGTGGGGCCGAGGAGGCTCGTGGAGGAGAAGGCCCGGGGCCTGGGCGTCGACCTGTCGGGCGTCGAGGTGCACGAGCCGACGCGTGAAAGCGTGGAGGAGGCGGCTAGGGAGTACCTGGCGATACGCGGCTACCCGGAGTCGAGGCTTGGGATGGCCCGCAGGCTCATGTCGAGGAACCTGTTCTACGCGGCCCTGATGGTGAGGAGGGGCGACGCGGACGGCATGGTGGCCGGGGCTGTAAGCACGACTGCGAACGTGATAAGGGCTGCCGCGCTGGTGATAGGGATGCAGCCGGGCATCAAGACGCCTTCCAGCTTCTTCCTCATGGAGGTGCCGGGCTTCAAGGGCGGCGAGGACGGGAGCCTCATATTCGCGGACTGCGCGGTAAACGTGGACCCGAGCCCCGAGGAGCTCGCCGACATCGCTGTTGCGACTGCGAGGAGCGCGAAGTGGCTTCTCGGCTGGGAGCCCAGGGTTGCTATGCTCTCCTTCTCAACGAAGGGGAGCGCGAGCCACCCGCTGGTAGACAAGGTCGTCGAGGCGACCAGGCTGGCCAGGGAGAAGGCGCCGGGCGTGGCGATCGACGGGGAGCTGCAGGCCGACGCGGCCCTCGTCCCGAGCGTCGCGGCGAGGAAGGTGAAGGGCGGCAGCCCGGTGGCCGGGAGGGCGAACATTCTGATATTCCCCGACCTCAACGCGGGGAACATCTCCTACAAGCTGGTGCAGAGGCTCGCCGGCGCAGCGGCCTATGGGCCGATACTGCAGGGCTTCGCGAGGCCCGCGAGCGACCTCTCGAGGGGCGCGACTGTAGAGGACATTGTGGGCGTAATAGCCATTGTCTCGGCTATAGCGGGCGCCTCGAAGGAAAAAGCTTAAAAATCTTTCTTATTTACAGGCTCTTATTCTCAAATATAAGCGTTGAAGACAAACTATATATAATGACCCGTAACCCGTCTACCCGAGATGACCGGTAAGACTCCAGGAGAGTACATGTACAGGGAGCTCAGGGAGGGCCCAGGCAAGGTTCTCGAAACACTAAGGGCTGCCGCGCCCCAGGTGGAGGAGGTCGCCGCGCTCATAGACGGGAAAAACGTCTCCAAGGTCTTCATACTGGGCAGCGGCACAAGCTTCCACGCAAGCCTCTACCTCCAGTACCTCCTCACAAGGCACACCCGCATACACGCAGCCGCAATACCGGCCAGCGAGTTCGAGGACTGGCTGCCGGGCTCGAGGAAGGACTACCTAATAGTTGGCTACTCCCAGTCCGGCGAGAGCACCGACATAGTCTGGGCCTTCGAGAAGGCCAAGGAGCGGGGCGTGCCGGTGGTGGCGATTACAAACACGCCGGGAAGCACCCTGACCCGCATCGCCGACGCAAGCATCGTGACGAGGGCGGGCGAGGAGAAGGCCGTGGCCGCGACGAAGACCTTCGACGTACAGCTGGCCGCAGCCCTCATGCTCGCCTACAGGCTCGCAGGCCTCGGCTACGGGGAGATAGAGGAGGCCGCCAGGGCCGCCCAGGCTGTCCTCGACAGGGAGCCCGAGATAAAGGCCCTAGCGGAGCGCTTCAGCGGGGCCGGGCACTCATACATACTGGGCAAGGCTGCCGGCTACCCCGTGGCGCTGGAGGCCGCGCTCAAGCTTAAGGAGGCGGCGATGGTGCACGCCGAGGGCTTCGCCGCCAGGGAGTTCCTCCACGGCCCCGTGCAGCTCGTCGGCCCCGAGACGCCGGTGTTCCTGTACGCGCCTAGCGCCGAGGCCTACAGGGCGTCTGGGAAGGCGCTGGAAAAGGTGAGGGGCTACGGCGCCCCCCTCGTCGTTGTGGGCCGGGGGGAGGCGGACCTGCTTGTGGACGTGGAGGGCGACGCGGCCGTGCTTCCGATGGTTAAGGCTGCGCAGCTCTACGCGTACCACGTTGCCCTGCTGAGGGGGAAGGACCCGGACGCGCCGAGCAAGCTGACGAAGGTGGTAAAGTATTAATTCGCCGCGCCCCCAGCCCAATTTTCCCCGGTTTTTCGGAATATATGGGTTGCCGGTTAAACATATAAATCCCTGGCAGGGTATGAGGTTGAAGAGGAGATGCGGGTTTACGTGTTCGAGGACGAGAAAACGGTTGACTTCTTCCCGCTGACCATGACGCGCCCCGTCTACGACCTCCGCACCGGCATAACCACTATCCTCGAGAAGATAATGGCCTCCGTGAAGGGCGACTACGTGCTCCACACGCGCGACTACCTGGCAGAGGTTACAGCGGAGGCCCACCCCGGCGTCCCGGTCAACCAGCCGGTCACGGGGGAGGACAGCCTCTTCATAAACGGCCGCTGGCTCTACAAGGGGGACGGGATAGACACGGGCGACGAGCACGTCGCAACGGCTGGGGACAGCGTCGCGTACATATACGCGAAGGCCTCGACCATGGAGCGGCTTAAGGGGGCCAGCGTCCCCGAGGCCATCGAGAGGCTGCGCGCGGAGCTGGGCTCGCAGAGCGTCGATGCGAGGCTTGCCGAGTGGCCCTGGGACCTCGTCTTCGCAAACCCGGAGATGATAGAGTACGACTTTGAGAGGCTGGGCAAGAGGGGCGTCCACGGGAAGCTTCTCGGCAAAGTCGACATCATAGGCGGCGAGGATCGCGTCTACATAGCGCCGGGCGCCAAGGTGTACCCCGGCGTCGTCATAGACGCTGAGGGGGGCCCAGTGTACATCGGCGAGGGGGCCAGGATATACCCCTTCTCGTTCATCGAGGGGCCGGGGAGCATAGGCCCGGGCACCTACGTGATGATAGGCGCCAAGATAAGGGAGGGCGTAACCGCGGGGCCCGTCGTCAGGGTTGGCGG
>JALVKT010000112.1 GCA_027027675.1 Thermofilaceae archaeon
TAGGGTATCCACTTCACCTCCGCGTCTCTTATCCTCTTGCCTATGCTTTCGCCCCTGTCATCTATGTCGACGCGGAAGCCCCGCTCCTCTAGCTGGTCAGCTATTTTCTGGGCTTCCTCTAGGTACTCGGCAGAGTAGGGTATTATGCGAACCTGTATAGGGGCTATCCACGTGGGAAGCCTTGGCGTCTCGCCGCGCTCCATGGCTTGAACCGCGGTGTCAAAGATTGTGTAGATGTAGCGTTCAAGTGAGCCGATAAGGGCGGTGTGTATTATCACGGGGTACTTCTTAGAGCCGTCTTCGTCAGTATACGTTATTCCGAAGCGCTGGGCGTTTCCCACGTCTATCTGGAAGGTGCCTATCTCTCTGGGCCTTCTAAGCTGGTCGATAATGTTGTATTCTATGTTTATGACCCAGTAGTACTTCCCCTCCGGCACGAAGTGTAGCAGCACGGGCTTGCCCTCCTTGCGTACAAGTGTTTCGACGAAGTCCCTGTGCTTCTCGAGGAAGCTGCGCGTTATGTTGTATATGCTGACGTAGTCGCGTCCAAGCTTTCGTATCTCCTCGTAGATCTTATCGTGTATTTTTAGCGAGATGTTCATCGCCTCCTCCACGTCGCGGCAGAAGATGTGGAAGTCGGGCATGTAGAACCTTCTAAGCCTGAAGCACATGACGAGCTCTCCCGGCTGCTCCAGCCTGTAGCTGTCGGCTACCTCGAAGGCCCCGAATGGTAGGTTCCTATAGCTTATCTCCCAGTCCCGTATCATTGCGAACTGCTGGTGGCAGGCCGCGTATCGGAGAACTAGCTTGCGGTCGTCTGCCTCGAACTGGTAGAGCCTGTCCCCGAAGAGCTCCGCGTGCTGCTTTATGGGCTTGAACTCAAGGTTGAACATGTTAGTCCCTTTAACCCTGAACACTGGTATGCCGACGCTCGTGGCGCAGGTCCACGCGTACTCGGCCACCGCGTCCAGCATGAGAGCTGCTTCGGGGCCGTAGCGCATGTGCCCTATGTCGCTCATGGGCTCCCATTCGAAGCCGAACTTCTTGCAGAGCGAGAGGTACTGGGGCGTCTTGGCCTCCCTCTTCTTCTTGAAGACCTCGGCGTCCAGTAGGGCTAGGAAGTCTTCCGGCAGCCCGGGAGGCAGCTCTTCAACAGGCACTACCCTACCGTCCGGGAACATTACCGCGTAGTCCTCGTAGCGTCTGGCGACTTTGCCGCCGGGCTTTATGCTGCGTGAGAGCTCGGCTAGCGGGTGGCCGAGGCAGTCAATCCTGAACCTCTTGTACCAGCCGAAAGGAGCCCTCTCGGCGGGGACGCCCCTTTCGCGGAGGCCCTCCTGCACCTTCTTAAGCGTCTCGACGGCTTCTCCCGGTGGAGCAAGGTTTTCCGAGAGGTGGGCGTAGGGGTACACGAGGACTACTCCGGCGCCGACTTTCCTGTAGACGTTGATTATCTCGTCCACTGCTTTTTCGACAACGCTGGGGTCTGACGCATCTCCTTTTTCCACGGTTATGAATGCTACGAGCGCGTTTTCGAAGCGGCCCTCCCGCTTTACACCGTCAAACTCTTCGGCCTCATCTAGGGCTTTGCTCCTAGCCTCGTACTCGAAGCTTCGAGCGTGTATTAGAAGTATCTTCATAGAGCATCCCTCTGGCCTCTCCTACATAACCACTATCACACTATTAACGTTCCCCCTACTCGAGCTTGTCGAGGTCTGGCCCAAGCTTCTTCAGCTTGCTTCTAATCTTGCCGTAGAGCTGCTCTTCCCTTATAGCCTCCTCCTCTATTGAAAACTCCCTGCTACTCCTCCTCGGCTGTACTTTTTCAAGCTTAAGCTTACAGGTGCCGTCTGGGAGGAGGGCGTGTCTCTTGCAGGAAGCGAACTGGCACTTGTAGCCGATGCACTCGTCGCCTATCCACGTGCAGAACGCCACTATCCTGTTTCCTCTCCTCCTGTAGATGAGCGCTCCTTTGAGGCACTCGAAGGCCCTGTAGGGGCACACAGGTGTGCACTCTACGCCAGGTCTTACCATGCTGGCTTCCCCAGCACTCCAATAATTCTATAGTTGAGGTTAAAAGCAGTTCCTGCTCCGATAATTAGAACTTAGAGGGGGCACTGCATCCCCCTTTCACTCATGAAGCGCCTAACCTCTTCCAGGCTGGGGGACTCGTGGGCCCCTATACGTGTGACTTTGAGCGCACCAACGGCGTTCGCGAATTCGAGGCACTTCTTGGAGAGACCTATGGTTTTCCAGCAGACGAGGAAGGCCGCGTCGAAAGCGTCGCCGGCGCCAGTGGTGTCCCTGGCCTCCACTTTGAAGCCTGGGGCCTCTATCCCTTCGCGGGGGAGCAGGGATCCCTTCTCCCCCACCTTCAACACTATGACGCCCTGGAAGGCTTCAAGTACCTCTTCGCCGCCAAGCGCCTCATACTCCCTCTCGTTTACGAAGAGCACGTCTACGTGTTCTAGAGCCGCGGAGATGTATGAGAAGCCCTTATATGCGACGGCCATTCCGGGGTCGTAGCTGACCGTTAGTCCCCTCCTCTTAGCCTCTCCGGCGAGCCACGCCGTATACTCGGGTTTCGTACTGCTAAAGTGCAGGTGGTCGACCCCGCTGAGCGTAGCCTGCGGGTCTATGGAGCCGGGGGCCAGCTTCTTGTTCGCGCCCCGGATCGCAAGCATCGCTCTGCGCCCCTCAGAGTCGAGTACTATTATGACCCTTCCGCTCGGCAGGTCGAGCCGCTTAACGTAGCCCGTGTCGACGCCTTTCCCTTGGAGTTCTTCAAGGATCATCTCGCCATACCTGTCTTTGCCTACAAGGCCTATGAAACGGGAGTATGCTCCCAGCCTGGCAAGTGCTACTGCCACGTTTGTGGCGGCGCCTCCGAAGCGCCAGAAGCTTTCCTGCACTTCTTGCGCCTCGTCGGGGCCGGGTATCCTGTCTACACGGTAGTACTCGTCTATGCTGGCGTTGCCGGTAGCCGCTACGCGTACCTCGGTCATAGGTATCGATACCAATTATAGTGGAGGAGTGATAGATAGATTTAGGTGCCTGGCTTGTCGGAAGACGCGAAGTCCCTGGCCGAGCTGAAAAGATACCTCGAGAAGAGGGCTGAGGAGCTTGAGAACGAGCTGCGCATGATCCGGGTGCTTATAAGGCTTGTCGACCAGAGCCTTTCTTCCCAGAGCTTCGTGAGGGCCTCCGAGCTTCCAGCAGCCCCCGCGGCGCCGCAGAGGACGCCAGAGCAGCCTCAGCCTGTAAAGCCGCCAGCTAGCGAGGCCGAAATAGACCTTGGCTCGGCGTCCCAGGTGATACCTGTGACCGCGCGTACAGGAGAGCTTCTAGCCAGGATGTACGTGTTTCCCGACAAGATTGTTATCAGGATGGAGAGGCCCTTCCACACGACGACGTCCCCCTTTAACGCGTTTTTTGTGAGAAAGGTTCTTGAGGGCTTCAAGAGAAAGAGCGAAGACCTCGTGGCTCAGGGCGCGTTAAGACCCGAGGAGGCGTTCACCTATGATATCCGCGAGGAAGACGGGCTTCTCAAGGAGATAGTGATTAGGAACTACGGCGGCCAGGAAGCACTGAGAGAAATTAGGAGCACCCTGAGGTGGACCCTCAACAAGATGGTGCAGCGTGAGGGTTAACGGTACACGGTCTTCTTCTGGCTCTTATACATCTCTATGAGCTCCTGCTCCGTGGTGGCCTGTTCCGGCTTTTTGTCGAACCTATAGCGCCCAGTGAAGCGTGGAAACCTTATCGCCAGCCCGGCTCCCTCCTCTATCTTGTTTAGGCAGCACGTGTGCAGGGGGCTCAGTGTTATCTCGGCCCCTATAATCTCCAGTACAATTGCGGGCACGAACCAGACGTCTGCCTCTATCTTCGATATCACCCTGGGGTGCTTGTGGTCTATCTTGTAGGGCGCGAGTATCTCGGGGAGCTTTGCCAGGTCCTCGTCTGTGAAGCCGCTCCCAACCTTGCACACCGTCTTGAAGACGTCCTCCTCAGGGGAGTAGGCCGCCATCAGTAGGGCTCCATAAGTTCCAGCCCTCTTCCCCCTCCCATAGAAGGCCCCTACGACTACGAGGTCTACGGTGTCCGTCATCTCCATCCTGTAGTCTCTCTTGAACTTTATCCAGAGCCACCCCCTAGCTCCCATCTGGTATATGCTGTCGGGCCCTATGGACTTGCACATGAGACCCTCGCATCCCTCGCTTATCGCCTGCTCGAAGAAGAGCATGAGGTCGTGGGGGTTGTCGACTATTTTCCCGGTTGCCAGCTTCACCTCGTCGCTCTCAACGACTATCTCTTCTAGGTGCTTCTTTCTCTCGGGGAGTGGGAGGTCTATGAGTTCTTTCCCCTCCCTATACACTATGTCGAAGAGGTATATGCGGGTCGGATACTCCTCCATGGCCTTCTCCACGTCGTATTTGCGTCTCCTATGCATGAGCTCCTGGAAGGGGAGCATGTCCCCCGTGTTAGGGTCTATTGCCACTACCTCGCCTTCAACTATGAACTCGGGGCTTTTCAGCCTCTTAATGTACTCTACAACGTCGGGGTAGTGGTGGGTTATGTTTTCAAGCCTCCTGCTGAAGAGCTGAACCTCGTCGCCCTTCCTGTGTGCCTGAACCCTTTCCCCGTCATACTTGTACTCTGCGAGGCAGCGGCCGCCGAGCTTTTCGAGTATCTCCTTCGGGTCGTTGAGCCTCTCGGCGAGCATTGGTAGAATGGGCACGCCCACCTGGATCTTTATCTCCTTTAGCTTGTCGAGGCCCTCCGTAGCCAGGAGAACGGCGATGTAGCCTAGGTCGGGGTGCTTCGTATAGGCCTTTTCGAGTATGGGCCTAGTGGACTTCTTGCCGGTAAACGCTATTGCAAGCGCATCGAGGATTGTCATGTCGGCTACTCCTAGGCGGAGCCTGCCGGTCACCGTGCGGACGAGGTATTTTGCCTCCAGGGGCTCGGCGTCCCGCAGGAGCGCTACGAGCGTGTTTATCTTTACGTCCTGGGAACCCGCGCCCTGGGCCTTCGCGATCTTCATTAGGGAGTCGTAGACCCTCTTCACTGTGAGCGGGTTCTTCGCCTCAGCCCCTAAGAAGGCGGCGAGTCCTCCCTTAGGCGCTTTTGCCAGGAGCTCCTGGGCGGTGAGGCCCGGGTCTCCAAGTTTTTTGTAGAGCTCCTCAACCTTTTTGAGTGAGAAGCCTGTTGCGCGGGCTATTGCGCGTAGCGTGAGCTTCTCCGCGACTCCAAGCTCTACTCCCTCGTAGTCGGGCCTCAACTTGCCCTGCGTGAGATATATGACCTTGTCGAGGACTTCCACGGGGGTTTCCTTGAAGAGCGCTACAAGGTAGTCTGTCATCGCGATCCTGCTTGTTGTCTGCTCTATTTTCTCGTAGAACTGTGCTAGCCTCTTGTATGGCATGTCTCCCTGACTCATAAAAAGTCCCCAAGGTATGTGGGGGGAGCGGCTACTTAATGTTGGCCCTCCGAGGAGTCAGCGTTTCACTCTTTCACATATTGGTGGCGGATGATAGGGGTCTTCAATGGGTATGTGGTATAACGTGCATCTCTTCCTGCTCTTCGAGTAGAATATGCAGGTGAGGCATGTCTTGCTGAGATCTATTTCCTCCTTTTTCTCCGCCTGAGGCTGTGCGGTTTTCTCGCTTGGAGAGGGCTGAACCCTGGGTGTTGGCTGTTCTATGCGGGGCTGGACTGGAGCGCGGGGGAGGGGCGGCTTTGGAGGCTCCACGCGCTCTATAGGTTGCGGAGAGGGGGGCTGCCGAACCGGTGGAGGTGGTATGGAGGTTTCTTCGACTTTCGGCTTAGCCGGTATTGGCGGGGCAGCCTTGAAGGCAGGTGGTGTGGCTGGCTGAACGGTTGAGGGCGGAGGAGGATGTAGGGGTTTGGAGGGCTGAGGTGCCGGGAGGGGTTGTTGTTTAATGGTGGGAGCTGCTGGCTGCGTGGGCTGTGCAGCCTGTGGGGGAGCCTGCGGGGGAGGGGCTTCTTCGTCTTCAAGCTTAAACTCTTCCGGTTCCTCTACCGGTATGGCCGGGGTGAACTGGGGGGTTGGCTCCGGCGGCCTTGGAGGGGACGGCTGCGCTGTCTCCTCGGGTTTTTTCTCCTCCAGCAGTGTGGGCGTCTCTATTGATACCGGCTCGACGGGGGAGATGGGTTGTACCTGCTCCGTTTGCGGCTCGGGCGTCGCCGCCACCATGACTGGCGTGCCGAGGAGTAGTTCTCGTAGCTTTTCCGGGGTGGGGTACTCTCCCTCTAAAACTTTTTCTCCGTCGACGACTATGGCTGGTATGGCGTTTATCCCGTATTTTCGCACTTCTACCGTGTACATTCCTCCGAAGAGCTCTTCGAGCTGTTTTATGAAGGTCTTGAACTGGGAGGGATCTTTTATCTTGAAGGTTTTTACCCTGAGCTTGGGTCTTTCACCTGGGGGGAGCTCCCCTAGAACCTCGTTTACCATTCTAAAGAGTTCGAGGGAGCGCTGGTCTCTACCTATGAATAGTCTAACCTCTTTTGCCACATTTTACCCCCTACAATTAGTCTAAAAATGATTGGAGGAGCTGAGATATATCATAAACGCCTACGCCCACAGCTCCCTCTCTATCACTTCTCCGTCGGGCGTTACTTCCACGAAGATCTGGGCTTGGAACTTGTACACGGTCACCCTGCCCTCTCTCCACGCGTCCTCCCTGAGGCCGGCTTTTACGCATGCATGGTTGAGGAACTCCTCGACGTTCCAGTTGTACTCCACGGGAACCTGGGGGAGGAGGAGGCCGCGCGCATAGCCGGACTCTATTATTAAGCCGTCTCTCCCCACCTGTATCTTGTCGAGGAGTTCGAGGGGGTCCTTGTACTCTACCTTTTGCGGAGGGGTTAGCACGCTAACCTCGAATATTACTTCTTTTAGCTCTCTAAGGCTTAGAGGAGGAAAACGGGGATCCTGGGTCGCCGCGGCTATGGCGGCTTTTATGTCAGCCTCTACAAGCGGCATTATCGGCTCAGGGTAGCCTATGCAGCCCCTGAGCAGCCGTGAAGCCTTTCTGGAGACAGGGTCTACCACTATCCTCTCTATTGTGACGAAGACCCCTCTTTTCTCCCAGAGCCGCTTGGGGGTCTCCGGGGGCGGCTTTATTATGACCGCTGAGGAGAGGTACTCCTCCACGGCTTTCCTCGCAAGCTTTACGAGGAAGCGGCCTTCATCTAGGGTGAGCTTGTACTCCATGCATCATCCCCCGTATCTTCCTCAACGTGGACTCTATTTCCCTCATATGCGTGCCCACCCAATAAATGTGACCGCACCTCTCGCAGACGTAGAATTCCTCGTAGGTTTTCTCCACTGCCTCGGGTACGCGGCCGTGAACCTCGGCCCGCTCAGCCCTTCTAAGCCTGCCCCCGCAGAGGGGACACCGGGTCTTCTCCATGTCTACCTCGAGTTTTAGGCCGAGCACCCTGGCTGCCGTTAGAAGCTGCTCCTCGAACGTTTCTGGCAGGCGAACCGCCACTACCCCCTTGGCCTCCGCCCTCCTCGCCAACGCTTTGTCCCGTGTGAATAGTATGTCGCCTCGGCGCAAGGTGCCGAGTATTTCCTCGTCACTCTCGGTCTCGAGGTAGATAGCGTCTACGCCGAGTATGCGGAGCCAACGGGCGAGGCGGCCAAGCATGCCGTCAACGTAGACTTTTCGACAGGATTTTCCGTGCCGCCTCGTAGAGGCTGTGTTCTGAGACGAAGAGCTGTGTCCCGGGTTCCGGCTCATATACACCGTGTGAGTACTCCTTCACGATTCTTAAAAGCTGGGGTATGGAGTCTGCACGCGGAGGTGTTTCGAGGTATTCCTTTATGGATGCTAGGCGCGTGGAGAGGCGGCCCCCGCTGTCCAGGTAGGATGCGAGGAGGGGGGCTGCGGCTACATGCGTTATGCGGCCCTTCTTGCAGATAGGTATGAAGCCTGAGCGGCGGGACTCCATCTCTCTTATAACGGTCTTCACGGATACGAGGTGTGAGAGGCATATCTCAGCGCTTCTCAGGAGAGTGGAGAGTATGTTTGCGGAGCTTACGCCCTTGGAGAAGAGGTAGAAAAATATGGAGCGGGGCGTGGCGGCCAGCGGCTTTTTACCGGCTATGACCATGTAGCGGCATTCCCCTGAGCCGAACAGGGAGTATATTTTTCGTAGGCCAGGGTTTTTCGCGAACACCTTTATACGGCCTTCGGCGCTGTGGCCCAGCGCTATGTGTGGTAGCCAGTAGTTTGGGGCGTAGACGTCATCGCCCACCATGTACACGAGAGCCTTACCGGGCTCCACGGCGCCTAGCGGTGCAACGCCTTCCAGGTATCTACTCCTCATCGGGCTTACCCCTCACCACTTTCCTGGCTATGTAGAAGCCTCCCTTAGGGAGGAGTTTCTCCACGTCGCCGCTTTGGATCCTTTTTACGCCGCAGTGGGAGCGGAGAAACCTTATCGTCTTCTCCACGACGAGCCGTCTGGAGAGCCGGCCGGGCTCGAGTACCAAGAAGCAGCCCTCCCTCTCATCTAGCGCGAGTGCTGGGAGGGCGTGGATGCCTTCAGAGGCGTTGTAGCCTATGGCTAGCGACAGCTTTACGCCTTTCAAGTAGTTCCTCTTGCCGTAGATCATAAAGGCACCCTTCCCGAGGTATTCGCCGCTGGGAGCCTTCTTTGACACCTGGCTTCCGCGTACCCAGTAGACGTCTATCGAGTAGAGGCCGGCCTCCCACGCGCTGGAGTATGAAGCAGCGAACTGCGCGGCCTCCTCGATGTCCCGGCTTCCAGGCTCCTTGCCGCCGCTTTTAAGTATCGTTGCCGGCGCCCCGTGAATGTCTGCGTGGAAGAAAAGGTCTCTCTCCTCGAGGTAGCGTCTCACTAGGAGCTCGTTTTGGCCGGCGCTTTTGCCTGCGACGACGAGGAAGCCGCCTGTGGTCGTGAAGTAGCGGAAGTCCTCGTACCACCTTTTCCTCCTGCTCGTGGGGCGCTGCTCCGGGCCGCTGCTGGGCGGCCGGTATGCCGCCTCGGCCCGCGCTATTCTCTCCTTTAGCCGCTTGAGGGCCCTATACTTCTCGGAGAGGTTTCCGTAGAAGCTCTGCCTTGCGTCGAGCTCTATGGTGACGCCGTCGTACTCTACTTCTAGGAGCATTTTCTCGTGCTTTACAGTCTTCAGCTCTGGGAAGCTCTGCCTCAGCCTTGACTCTATGTCGCCCCAGGGGACGCGGGCGCTGCGCAACGCGCGGTAGGCGGTTATGAGCGCGTCAACTCTTTCCCTGTTTTTCTCGAGCAGGCGTATCTCGCTCTCAACTTTTTCGAGGGAGCCGCGCAGCCTCTCGCCCAGGCGCTCCCCCTCCTCCGGGGGAGTGCAGGCGGCGCTTATCCTTTCAGCGAAGTACTTGGATGCTTCTTCGAGGTAGTTTACCCTACGCATCGGCAGAGCCACGTGTGTGGGCATGAAGGGGTAGACGTCTCTCCCTACGAGGAAGCCGTCGTCGGTGGAGAGCGCGTCGACGTAGATGTTACGGGCCTCCCAGTAGGCTTTCTCGACGAGATCCTGGGGGGCTAGGCGCGCCTTTGACGTGGGATCCAGCCCCACCCTGTAGAGGGCCTCGTAGGCAACGTCCCCGGGTACACTAGTGGCCGCCGCGAAGGCCGTGACGAGTCGCCGCGAGGAGAACGTTCTCAGCTTCTCGAAGACCTCCTCCGGAGAAGTCTCGAAGAGAGAGGGGCGGCGTGGCGGCGGCACGTAGGGGGCGCCCGGCTCTACGGCCCTGTCCCTCATTCTGCGCCTCCTCAGCGCGTACTTGATCTTCGAGTCCTCCACCACTATCACGTTGCCCTCCCTTATCCACTCGAGCACGAGCTGGGCGTTGTGCGTTCTGAGGGCGAGAACCCTGTCGCCTCCGAGAAGCGCAGCCTCTAGCACCCTTCTACCCCTGAACGCGCTTTTTAGCGCAGTGTAGGACTCAGCGGCAAACGGGATGTCAGCGGATAAGACAGGCCCTATGCGAGGGTGGAATAGCAGCCATTTCTCCTGGCCAGCCCTTAGGCGGAGAGCCAGGCACTCCCCCCTTCTATAGGCGCCTGTTATGCGGGAATCCTCTACTTCGCGGAGACTCCTCCACAGCTTGTAGGCGTCGAGCAGCGTTACCTTACGCCCCTCCACCCCCTAACACCGCCCAGCACTATCTCCCCGCTGCCCGGATAAAGCTTCTTCAGCCGGAGACCCTCCTCGCCTAGCGACGCGGAGACCCTGTGCGTGAAGAAATGCGCAAAGAAGGTTTCGCCGAACGGCCTGCGTGACGCGTAGTTTACGGCTATGAAGCGCCCCCCTTTAAGGGCAAGCCTGAGCCCGGCGTCCAGCACCAGGGCTGTGAGCCCCCACCTAGCCCTATAGGAGGCCTCCATGTCGAAGAAGAGCCTTGGGATGCTGTCGAGGACTACGAGGCCGTAGCTCCCCCCAAGTATTAGGGAGAAGGCGTCATAGGGGGAGGGGGACGTGTACAGGTCTACGGTCTCCGGGGCCTCGCCGCTGGTCCTCAGGAGGTGCGTGTAGCGGCCGGCAAGGTCGAGGTAGAGCACGCGTTCGCTCGACAGCTCCTCCACCGCCCTCCAGATGGGGATCCTTCTCCCGGAGCCCGGTGGGCCCGAGATCTCCAGGGAGAAGCCCTTCTCGGGGATGAAGCCGTTCTTTACGAGTAGGCTAAACATCCACTACACCCTCCTCCGCCAAGGCTATTTCCGCGTGCTCTCCCAGGCCGAGCTCGTCGAGCACGGAGACGCTTCTGACCCACGGGCCACTCTTCTCTATGAACACGCTTCTCGTGGCGTAGGAGTCGAGGGCTGCCCCGCCTGCCGGCATGAGCGCTTCCTCGACGCTTACGACTTGCCGCGTGGCCACTATGGCGGCGCCGAGCGATGCCAGAACCTTGAGTCCGGCGACGACGCTGTGGAAAGCGTGAACCCTGGCCTCTCTGTCCTCTTCTCGCCTGGGGAGCGCCGACACCTCGTCGACCGCGACGAGCGACACGTTGCCGCCTATCACCAGCTCCGCCGAGGAGCGTAGGAGGCTTGCCAGGTGGTCGCTGTTGTATGCTCTCGCGTA
>JALVKT010000113.1 GCA_027027675.1 Thermofilaceae archaeon
GGCGTCGGGTAAAAAGTGTGGCTCTGCCTCGCAGAAAAGTATTTATGAACTAAAACATACATTAACGGCTGTTGGTGAGCATAAATGAACAAGAAGATACTTTTACCCGAGGACGAGCTACCCAAGCAGTGGTACAACATACTCCCAGACCTCCCAGAACCCCTCCCTCCACCCATAAACCCCGCAACAGGAAAACCCCTTTCACCCTCAGACCTCGAACCCATATTCGCCAAGGAACTCATACGCCAAGAAATGAGCCAGGAACGCTGGATACCAATACCCGAGGAGGTGCTCGACGTATACAGGATCTGGAGGCCGACCCCGCTCATCAGGGCGGTAAGGCTCGAGAAATACCTCGGCACGCCAGCCCACATATACTTCAAGTACGAGGGGGAAAGCCCGCCCGGCAGCCACAAGCCAAACACCGCCGTGGCTCAGGCATACTACAACATGAAGGAGGGCGTTGAAAGGCTCACAACGGAGACTGGAGCCGGACAGTGGGGCAGCGCCCTCGCATTCGCCACTAAAATGTTCGGCCTAAAACTGACGGTCTACATGGTCAAGATAAGCTACCAGCAGAAGCCGTACAGGGCAATACTCATGAAGACCTGGGGCGCCGACGTCACCCCCAGCCCCAGCGACAGGACACGGGTGGGCCGCGCGATCCTCGAGAAGGACCCCGACAACCCCGGCAGCCTCGGGATAGCGATAAGCGAGGCCGTGGAGGACGCGGCCACCCACGACAACACAAAGTACAGCCTGGGAAGCGTGCTAAACCACGTCCTAATGCACCAGACGGTCATAGGCCTTGAAGCGATAAAGCAGATGGAGATAGCCGGCGAGTTCCCAGACATAGTCATAGGCTGCGTCGGCGGGGGAAGCAACTTCGCCGGAATCTCCTACCCCTTCTACCACCTAGTGGTCTCCGGCAAGGCGCCCAAAAAGGTGCGCTTCCTCGCCGTAGAGCCGACCGCGAGCCCCTCCATGACCAAGGGGGTATACACATACGACTTCGGCGACACCGCGCAGCTCACGCCCCTCCTAAAAATGTACACTCTAGGCCACGACTTCATACCGCCGCCCATACACGCGGGAGGCCTCCGCTACCACGGCGCAGCTCCCACGCTCAGCCTACTCAAGAAGCACGGGATATTCGAGAGCGTGGCCTACAACCAGGTGGAAGTCTTCGAGGCAGCGCTGACATTCGCCAGGACTGAGGGCATAGTGGTCGCGCCCGAGACGGCCCACGCTGTCAAGGCGGTCATCGACGAAGCCCTCAAGGCCAAGGAGGAGGGAGAGGAGAAGGTAATACTGTTCAACCTCAGCGGCCACGGCCTCCTCGACCTGGCGGCATACAAGGACTTCCTCGAGGGAAAGCTCCCAGCATACGAGTACCCGGCCGAGAAAATCCAGGAGTCCATGCAGCGCCTCAACGAGATACTGGGCAAACTAGGGATAAATCAATAAAAAACAAAAAGGTTTTATTTCCTCTTCTCGAGGACCTTCTTTGTCTCCTCAGCGCTCTTAACGGCAGTCTCCTCGAGCTCCTCCGCAGCCTTGTCGGCGATCTCGCTCGTCTTTGTTATGCCGGTCCTCGCGGCCTCGGCGGTTGTGGACATGACGTCCTTGGTCACGTCGGCCGTGGTCTCCATGGCCTCTTTAGCGACGTCTACGGTCTCTTTCGCTGCTTCTCCGAAGGCCTTTATCACGCGGGAGAACCCGCCTTTCTTCTCCTTTTCTGCCATTGCTGGTCATGTCGTAATGCGGGCAATTATATTTAAGATTTTTGGAATTTTTGTTCAGACATAATATTCAGATTTTTTTGAACAAACAAAACGTAGTTTCCATTCTGAACATACTAGACAGCCATAAATACTATTAAAAACAGTAACACGTGGATATGGCGAAGAGCGGTATAAGGGAGATACCCGAGGAGATATTCTTTTACCTGGAAAAAATACTGGAGAGCATGGGCTACCCCCCAGCCGCCAGCAGGGTCTACGTGTACCTCATAGTCGCAGGCAAGCCTCTCACGATAAACGAGCTGGCTCAGCTAACGGGCCTGGGAAAGTCCACCGTAGCAACCTCGCTGAAGCTCTTGGAGCATGACGGCCTCGTCTACTCATACAAGAAGGGGAGGGCGAAGACTTACAGGGCGAGGAGTGCTCTCAACAAGGTGCTCTTCTTCCCAACAAAGATACTGAAGGAGTACATAGAGCCTCTCGAGAAGCTTCTCCGCGAATACGCGGGAGACAATCCCCAGCTTAACGAGCTGCTAAAGGAGATAGAGGAGTTCAACAAGATAACCTATGAGATAATAAGGGTTATAGAGAAGTATCGGGAAAAAACCGGGGAGCCCCTCGGGGAACCCTAGAAGAAAAATGGCTGCGCCTATATTCCCTCAAGCTCGCCGTCCGAGGGATACGTTACCTCGAACTCGAAGTAGAGCTCCCTCTCCTCTTCCGGGCCAAGCCTGAACTGCCACCTAAGAATCCCGGCGCCCCCCTCGACCTCTGGCTGAGGCCTCGCCTCCTTCAGGGAAACCTTAACCTCCGGGTCCTCGCTCACAGGGTACCTGTCGAGGACCTGAACCTCCACCTCGCCCTTATAGTGGCTTTTAACCTTCAACCTGTACCCTCTCCTCAGCGAGGCCTTCCCGCCCACCAGGCTCTTAGAAGCCTTCACTAGCACAAGCTTCCTCTCAACCTCCAAGAGGTCCGCGTCGGCCAGGACGATCTTCACCGTCTCGCCGGGGGAAAAGCCTTCAAGACCGGTCTCGCCTACGAAGAGCCTGCCCTTATATACCCTGGCCGGCCCGGGAGGAAACATCTCTCTCGACGTGTTTTTGAACTCCACGAGCTCAACCGGCTCCTCGCCCATGAAGGCGTCCCAGTACGCCTTTGTCTCCCCCTCAAACTTTGCCGTAGATAGTAGTGCAAGCGCAGGCTTCCCAGGCTCAACGTCTACGGGCCTCCGGGAGACGTAGGACACGTATTCCCCCGAAACCTTCTCGGCAGCCACCATGCTCGGCCTAGCGGCCTTCAGAGCCCTAGGCTTCGCCTTTTTCATGGGGGGAGGCGGCGCAGCGGCAAGCTCCCCCTCTCCCGCGGCCGCGTATGTGTACCCGGGGCTTTCAAGACCTATAAACCAGGGCTCCGGCTCCTCTATCTCGGCGTGCCCTATCCTGCGGGACGTGATGAACGGCTTGACACCGCGCCACGACGCGCCGGTCTCCTGGACTATCCTCGCGTAAAAGTCCAGCTCCACCTCGCCTTCGTCAACGTAGACGTCGTAGAAGGGCTTCCACCCGGCTCTGTCGACAACGTAGCTTACAAGCATGTCGGCGCCCCCCTCGGGTACCTCCTCCACCTCCACGGCCACCCTCCCCTTCTCGACGAGGCCGCGCCCCTTCTTGAGGAGGCTTTCCAGCTCCTCAGCTCTCCTCTTGGCCTTTTCGAGCTCGTCCTCCGCCTCGACAAGCTCCTTCAACGCCTCCTCTCTTTCCCCGAGCAGCTTCCGCGAAGCCTCTAAGGGGTAGTCCGCGTCGGCCTTGCCCGTGGAGACGGTGGCCATGAACGCTGTAAGCGCTGTAGTAAAGCCAGAGTCTATGCTTGAAATGTAGGCTTTCAGCCCGCTGATCTTGGAGGTTAAAACCTCTATCTTCCGCCTAACCCTCCTAAGCTCCTCCTCAAGCTCGCCCTTCCCGTCGCCGGGCTCCTCCTTATACGTGCTGTAGGTTACGCTCCTAACATAGCCGGCGGAGAGGTACACCCTAATGCTCTTCTCCTCAACCCCGGCCTCAACTCCCTTGAGGACTACTTGCGCGAGCGCTGCGGGGCCTTCGACACGCGCCTTACGCGTAACAAGCGCGCCGTTAGTGTAGAGCTTAACGCTCTCAACACCCGAATCCAAAACAACTGTTTTCATG
>JALVKT010000114.1 GCA_027027675.1 Thermofilaceae archaeon
GCGCATGTTGTGGAGGAGGACCGTGCCGGACTCGCCGGTGTCGAAGAGGACCGTGTACTGGTTGCCGCCGCTCCAGACCCTGAGGAGCGCGGAGAAGCCCCACTCGGCCCTAAGCTTGGGCGCCGAGACGCTGTTGTCTACTAGGAGCGTCACCTCTAGCCTTTCAGCCGCCTTCTCCATACAGTAAAGAATAGGGGCGGGGGCGCTAATATTCGTCCCCCACCCCGCCGCGCGCTACTTCTCCTCCTTCCTGGACACGAAGGCCGCGTAGGCCGCGCCGTAGAAACCGGCCACCCACGCGGCGATCGTCGCTATGCTGCCCGCCGACGCCGCGAGGGCCTCGGCTATCGGCTTGGAACCGGCCGGCGGCGGCGTGTTGAGGGGCTGGCCGCCCCCGCTCACGGTGACCGCGTTGAGGGGGTTTCCGAGCAGCGAGTTGACTATGCTGTTGAGGCTGTAGTCGGGCGTGAAGCCGAGTAGGCCGGCCATTATCCTCTGCACCCTCCTCCAGTACTCCATCTGGCCCTGCGGCGTAGAGGGGGGCTGGCCGGCCATGCCCATGGCGACGACGCTCGCGGCCACTGGCACGAGTATCACGAGGGTTAGCCAGAAGGCTATCCCGGCCACCATGCTCTGCGTGCTCCTCCTCGCCATGGCGCTGAAGAGCAGAGAGGCGGCGTAGAATACGAGGCTGTAGAGCAGGGTGAAGGCCACCGCTATGGCCCCTCGAAGGGCGGTGTCGCCTGGAACCGTTAGGTTGTAGAGGGCCTGGCCGAGGCCTATGAGGATTGCGTAGCCCGCGTAGAGCGCGACGGCCATGAGCGCGGTGTCGCCGATGGTCTTTCCGAGGAGCACCTGGGCCCTCGTCACGGGCCTCGCGAGGACGAGCTTCAGGGTGCCCTTCTCCCTCTCCCCGGATATCGCGGCGAAGCCCAGGGCGACTCCGAGTATCCCGGCGAGGAAGGAGAGGTTGTTCATGGTGTTGTGTATGAAGAGGTCGCTGAGGCTCAGCCTCGCCACCTTCGCGCTGAACGATAGGAAGGAGAGGTTTATCGCGAACACCAGGGCTGTGAGCAGCAGCACGAGCAGGAAGCGCTTGCTCCTCACCGCGTCAGCGAACTCCCTCTCAGCTATAACCCCTACGGCGCCCATCACTCACCACCCCTACGCGCACGCGTCACGTAGTGGAAAAACACGTCCGCCCAGTCGGCGGGGAACCGGGTTGCAGACGGTGCCTCCACGCCCGCCTTTTTCAGCGCCTCCACAGCCTCCCCCGGCTCGAGCGGCAGGTACAGCCTCTCGCCGCGCACGACGGCCTCCACGCCCCTCCCCGTCAGGGCCCGCAGCGCCGACTCTGCCAGGGCCGCGTTGGGGAACACGACAACTGAGCGGTACGGCGACTCCTCGGCTACGCGGCCCGCCACGCTGCTGAACTCGCCCTGGACGAGTATCCGCCCCTGGTAGATGAGTGCCGCGTGGCTGCAGAGGCTGCCCACCTCCTCCAAGAGGTGGGTGCTTATCACCACGGTCTTCCCCCGCCTCCTAAGCCCGGAGACGTACTCCTTGAACCAGGCCACGCCCTCCGGGTCTATACCCTGTGTCGGCTCGTCCAGCAGTACGAGGTCGGGGTCCTTCATGACCGCCTGCGCCACCCCGAGCCTCTGCCTCATGCCCCTGCTGTACCCCTTCACCGGCTTGTCCCCGGCATCTGCCAGGCCGACCTCCTCGAGCACCTCCCTCGCCTTCTCCACGGCCTCCCCCCTGTCCATGCCGTCCAGCATGCCGAGGTATACGAGGTTCTCCAGGCCCGTGAGGTGCTCGTAGAAGCCGAAGCCCTCCGGCAGGACGCCGACCCTGCGCCTCACCTCAAGGCTCTCCCTGACGGCGTCGAGGCCGAGGACCCTCGCCTCCCCGCGCGTCGGGAGCACGAGTCCTATCAGTATGGAGAGCAGCGTGGACTTCCCGGCGCCGTTTGGGCCGAAGAGGCCGTACACGACGCCCGTAGGCACCTCCAGGTCGACGCCCCTAAGCGCCTCAACCCTCCTCTTGCCTCCGTAAACCTTTACGAGACCCTTCGTCTCAACCGCCAACATGTAGGCTCACCTCCTACCATACCTCAGGTATATGAGGGCCACCGCGACTATAACCGCGGCCACGAGGAGCCAGCCCGTGAGGGCCGCTCCCCCGCTCTGCGCGACGGCGACGTGGAGTAGCCTCTCGTCGCTCCCCGACGGCCACTCCAGGGTGAGCTTCAAGTAGTAGTCGCCCACCCTGGCGTCGCCGGGGACGAGGACGCGTACGGTGAAGGTCGCGTTGCCCCCCGCAGGCAGAAAAGCGATGGAGCTCGGCTCCACCGTTACGCGCCACCCCTGCGGCGCGTCCGACGCCTCCAGCCTGAGGGAGTGCACGGCCGCGTCACCCCTGTTCTCCACGGTGTAGTGGAACACTGCCTCGCCGCCCGGCCGCGCCTCCACGTAGAAGTTCTCCGTGGCCACGTGGAGCTCGACCCTGTTGAGAACGTTGAGCGAGAGGGTAGCGTTTGCCGCGCTGGCGGAGCCCCTAGCCTCCAGGGAGAACTCGATGTTCTTCGCCTGCTCGCCCAGCGGCGGCCTCACCTCGAGGTAGAAGACAGTCTTCGCGCCGGGCTTCACGTAGAGCTCCCTGAACACGTTGCCCTCCCCGTCCACGAGGCGCCACGTATAGTTCTCCGGCAGCCCCCTCACAGCGAAGCGGACAAGCGTCCCCGTCACGCCGAGGTTCGCCAGCTCGAGCCTAAACTTGGCCTCCCTGCCCGGCCTGCAGCTGGCAGCGACGAAGCCCTCGCTGAACACTAGCACGTCCATCTCCCTCCTCGCCTCCACCATGAGCCCCGAGGACCCGCACATCCCGGCGACGCACGCCCTCACCCCCACGGCGCCGCTGCCCCGCGGGACGACCTCGAGCCTAGCCTCGAATGAGCCGTGGGGCTCCAGGACGCCGCCCACCACTACGCGCCCCTCGCTGTCGAGGAGCTTCGCTGGCCACCCCTTCGGCGCGTCCACCTCGACCGTGAAGGGCGCGCGCCACGCGTAGGGGTTCCTCACGGTAACCCTTGCCTCGACGAGGCTGCCGGGCGACGCGGCCACCTGGGACGGCTCTACGACGACGATGGGCCCCTCGGGCTCCCCAACCTTGAAGCTCAGCTCCACAGTGTACCTCCTCGAGAAGACGAGGTCTAGTGACGCGTTAACGGCGCCCGAGGCGTTGAGCGGAACCTTAACCCTAAGCTCGTAGCTCCGGGAGGCGCCGGGCGGCAGGAGGACGCGCGTCACCTTTACGTCGCCGCTGTAGAGGCCCACCTGCCACCCCGGGGGCGCGTGCACAGCTATGGAGACGGTCTCCCAGTAGAGCCCCCTGTTCGCGAGGGACACGGGCAGGCTGTAGCTGCCGCCAACCTCGACCGTGAAGCCCGTCGCCGGCGCCACGAGCTGAACCGCCGGGTCAAGCGTGAAGCGGCCGGCAGAGTAGGCTCCCCGGCCCCCGGGCACCCTGAGCGTCTCCTCCCTGGGGGCCAGGCCGGCAGCGTAGACCTTGAAGGTGTAGACGCCGGGGTCGAGCCATAGGTCGAAGACGCCGTTGCCGCTGCTCGAGGCCTTCGCCACGAGCGCGCCGCCCTGGTACACCTCCACGGTTGCCCCGGCCACTGGGCGGCCCCGCCAGTCGAGGACGGTGCCGTACACCTCCACCTGCCCTATCCTCTGGGTCAGCGCTGTAGCCGCGAGTACTAGCACTATTAGCGCCGCGGCCACCGCTACGGCCCTCAGCACACCTCTCACCGCTGGCTATGTGTCGCGCCGTGCATATATGGAAGATTGTCAAGAATAGTTGACGTATCGGGGAGACGTTGCGCCCATACCCCCGGCGAGACTTTCCGGCTCCGCCTCT
>JALVKT010000115.1 GCA_027027675.1 Thermofilaceae archaeon
CGGCCATTGTTCTAGGAGCCGTTTAACCTCTTTTTCTAGGTCGTCTATGTGGACTCTAACTTGTTCCCTAGTGTCTCTGAGTCTTAGAGTAACCGTGTGGTCTTCGAGTGTTTGTCCGTCGACTGTGAGGCATAGGGGGACGCCTATCTCGTCGGCCTTTGCGTACCGTTTGCCTATGCTGCCCTTGTCGTCGTAGTAGCTCCGGAACTTGTCTTTGAGTTTCAGGTATATTTCCCAGGCTTTTTCGCCTAGTCCCTCCTTGTTCACCAACGGGAAGACGGCTAGCTTGTACGGTGCTACGCGGGGGCTCAGCTTTAGCGTGATCCTCTTTTTCTGTTTGGTGTAGCCCTCGGTTAGTAGTGCCATGAGGAGCCTCTCTACTCCGAAGGAGGGCTCGATGACGTGTGGGATAACTTTTTCTCCGTCGTCTATTATGTGGAGCTCTTCTCCGCTGTACTCCATGTGGCGGCGTAGGTCGTAGTCGGTCCTGTTGGATATGCCTTCGATCTCCTTCCACCCCATGTATGGGAAGTAGTATTCGACGTCAAATGTCTGGGAGGCGTAGTGGGCCAGCTCCGTCTTGACGTGTTCCCTCACCCTTAGGTGCTCCGGTTTAAGCCCTATTCTATGCATCCATTTGAGGGACTCGCCTATCCAGTAGGCGTGCCACTTGTTCTTTATAACGCCTGTCTCGACGAGGTCCCCCAGTTTTTCGCTGCGGGCTTCTTCTACGCCCTGCTCCTGCATGTCGGCGGTTAGAATGTTTACTTTCATCTGTTTCACGGTGTCGAAGAAGGGGCAGTCGTTGGCTTTTTTGGGGTTTATGAAGTACTCTATCTCCATCTGTTCGAATTCTCTCAGCCTGAAGAGGAAGTTTCTGGGTGATATCTCGTTTCTGAAGGCTTTGCCGTACTGTGCTATCCCGAATGGCAGGGTGGCGCCCATCGTGAAGACAATGTTTTTAAAATTGGTGAAGATGAGCTGCGCGGTCTCCGGCCTCAGGTATGCGAGGCTTGACCTCGTCTTCTTTGGGCCCACATATGTGGAGAACATTAGGTTGAAGGGCTCGGGCTCGGAGAGCTCGCCCCCGCACTTGGGGCATCTAATGTTGTGCTCTTTTATGAGCCTGGCGAGCTCCTCCCTTGTTAGCTCGACAACTTTTATGCCGGCGTCCTCGAGTAGGTGGTCGGCCCTATACTCTTCGCCGCATTTCTTACACTTAACAATATAGTCTATGAAGGAGTCTACGTGGCCGCTGGCCTCCCAGGTTTTCGGGTGCGTTATTATGGCCCCGTAGATCCCGTATATGTCGCCCCTTGTCTCTACGAAGTAGTTCCACCAGTCGTTTACGAGGTCTCGGCGCATCTCCACGCCTAGCGGCCCGTAGTCGTAGAAGCCCCTTAGGCCCCCGTAGATCCTGCCTGTGGGATAGAAGAAGCCTCTTCGCAGACAGAGATTCGTTATGGCCTCGAGTGTAACCTCGCCGCCCACGCCTAGCACCCATCCTTGTGGAGAAAACATGCTTATGTTTCCTCCCCCGCGCCGGCTGAGAGGGCTGGGGGCTACAACGTTGATGGTAGAAAATGGCGCCCCGGCCGGGATTTGAACCCGGGATCTGGGGCTTTCTGCAGGCCGGAGCCTCGACAGGCCCCCATCCTTTCGGCCGTCAGGGCTGGCGTAGGCCGGACTAGACGACCGGGGCTGCGGTTATGTACTCTTCTCAGTTGTTTTTATGTTTTTCTCGAGGAGGGCGGCGAGGAGTTTTAGGGCGGATTTTCTCGTCGGCGCAGCTGCAAAGTATATCTTCGCCTGTGCCGCCGGGTTAGCTAGTTTCTCGATTAAGCCCCTGTCTATGTCTTTCGCGGCTTTTGTGGACTTCACGGCTAGGGTTCTCTCGTCCCTGAAGGTGCTCTTCCTTATCACTATCGAGGTGGTACTTGTTGGCTTGTGGCCTCGGAACCCCTGGGCGAAGAATACGTCTATGTCTCCCTCCACTTCCACCGCCACTGCCAGGTGGTAGCCCTCGGCCAGCTCGGAGAGGAGTTTGGGGTTGAGTTGCGCCGCTGCCTTGTCAGCCGCTACAGCTATTATACAGTCTCCCCTGGGGGTGAGATCCTTTTCCCGTGTAACTTCGAGTGTCGACTTGTGGGTTGCCCTGACGTTTGGGTGTCCTTTAGCTGTGACTATGTCCGTCGCCAGTGCCGACACCTCTGAGTGGGACGAATAATACGGGGCCTTTTCTTTCCTTAATTGTTATGCCGTTTGTCTTGCGGAACACTATTAGTTCTTGGAGGTAGTAGCTGCCGACGGGCGCTACGGCTATGGAGCCGTCGAGGAGTACTTCTAGGAGGTTCTGGGGGTCGCGGGGGCACGCCGCTGTTACTAGCCCTCTCGTGAAGGCTTTGCGGAGGGGAAGCGTGAAGCTTCCGTCAGCTATTATAACGTGCACCTTTGCGCCGTACCCTGCCTCCTTGAGGTTTTTCCAGGCAAAGCGTGCTAGTTCTGGTTCGAGCTCTAGCGTTACGACTAGGCCGTCGCCGAGCAGGGAGGGCGCCACTACTTCTGCGCAGAGTGCTGCGTGGTAGCCGCTCCCCGTACCTATCTCCAGGATTTTGTCGCCTTGCCTTGGGGATAGGAGTTCGCACATTAGGGCGCACATGTGGGGGGCTGAGATGGTCTGCCCCTTGAGGGTTGGGAGCGGCGTGTCTAGGTAGGCTGCGTCGCGGAGGCGGGGTGGCACGAACATGTGTCTGGGGACTTTTAGGAAGGCTCTCTTTATGCTGGGCGATTTTATGTAGCCCTCGCGTGAGAGCTTCTCTACTAGGAGGCGGCGCTGCTCCGCGTAGTTCTCCTGGGGCATCGCGTTCTAGAAGCCGAACCAGCTTTCAAGGGAGGACTGTTTAAAGTGCGTGTTGTAGGCCTTCTCTAGTCGGTTCAGGGCGTTTTCTACCCTTTGGGGCGAGAAGTTGTGTTCGTCTACGAGGAGCTTCATTATTTTTTCCCTGTCTGGGGGCTTCCACTCGAGCTTGTAGTTGTCGGTGACCTGTGGGTTTGCGAAGAGCTCGTAGATGCGTGTTGGCGGCACGTCGTGCTCCCACTTTACGATCTCGAAAACCTTTAGTGGGTTCTCGGCCTCTTTAACGAGTTTTAGCGCCCTTTTCACGCCTACCCCGCGGACTCCTTCAGGAGCGTAGTCCGTGCCCAGCAGTATCCCTATAACTATGAGCTGTTCCCTAGTGATCCCGTGGTACTTCAGGAGCTCCTGGAGCTCTATTAGCTCCGGCTTTACTTCGACGTACACGTTTTTCCTCGGGAGCTTTCTGCGCCCCGTTATGGCGAGGTTTCTGACGAGCCGTGGCGTGCCGAAGAGCAGAGAGTCGTAGTCCTGGCTGCCGGAGGCCCAGACATCTCCTTTGCTGGCCATGTACGCCGCCTGTGCCTCGCCCTCTGAGGGGGCCTGAACCCATGGGATGCCCATGTATTCCAGTAGTTTTTTGGAGTCCTCTACCATGTCGCTGGTTAGGCGTCCGGTCTGCTGGGCATAGACCCGTGCCTCCTCTAGGTCTCCGCGTTGGAGGGCTTCGCGGTATTTTTTCTCGGCCTCCATTCTTATGTGGGTCCTTTTCTCTATCTCCCTGGTCTTAAGCTCGGGGGGCTTCCCGTCGAAAACGTATGCGGGTTTTATGCCGTGTTCGACGAAGTTTATTGTTCTGTAGAAGAGGCCGTTGAGGTGGCTTGTAACCCTGCCGTAGGCGTCCATGAGGGGGGTTCCGTCTCGTTGCCGTATGGTGGCGAGGAACTGGTAGAGCATGTTGTA
>JALVKT010000116.1 GCA_027027675.1 Thermofilaceae archaeon
TAGAGTTTGAAGCTGTAAAGGTGAGATTTTTCTCGTATACAAGTTTGCCTCTCCAATTTACCTTAACTAGGTATACTCCTTCCGAGACGTTTAGTATCTTACAGGTTGTACATTTAGAGCTGAAAACCGTTGATCCATTATATATCACACTAACATCGGGAAGCCGGGATCCTTCTTTCAGGGTAGCCCCATTACATGTTTTCACGTACAAAGTGATGTTTATGCGGCTGGGAGCCTGCGTCGCGTTATCCGCAAGAACATTAGGGAGAAAATTAGTGTGCACACTATTCATAAACAGGAGTGCAACAAGGATGAGAAAGGGAATCAAAACCGCTAGGAGAAAAACCCGGCTTTCCATGCTCCCACCGCTCATCACTGCACGCCATTAATTGCTGGGATTTCACTGTGAAGACGGGATATAAAAGCGGTGCCCCGAGCCACATATAGAAGAGAACACTTGTCTTGAAATGCACGCTCTAGTGGCCCGTCGATTATTCTACGCCGTAGCCTTCGCGCGCGCCACGCGCTCTCTGCGAAAGCGGATACTAGGTTGTTATACGGCTATCACGTGTTTCTTTTGCACGCAGCATGAGCAATGTCATGCTCTGCTATCTGCTGCGGTAACAAATTATTTGGTTCGGGGCAACACTGTGTGATGCTGAAATCAGTTATTGTGTCCGGGAAAAACTGTGGGGCGCTTGCAAAGGAGGTTTCCAGTAGACTCGGTGTCCCCTTTTACCAGGCATATACCCGGAGCTTCCCTGACGGAGAAGTATATACGCGTCTCCCAAAGGCTGTCCCGGAAAAACATGTCGTGCTCTTTGTATGCATGGGTAAGAGGCCGAATCATGGATTAATCGAGGCACTTCTCCTAGCGGACGCTGCGAGGAGGCACGGCGCAGGCGAGATCACTCTTGTCGCACCGTACATGCCCTATGCCAGGCAGGACTCCGTCTTTGTGGAGGGAGAACCTTTAAGCATAAAGGCTGTTGCCAAGCTCTTAGAGGAAGCCGGCATTTCGCGTGTCGTAACGGTAGACATGCATCTTCACAGGTTCAAGGGCGTGGAGGAGGTCTTTGACATTCCGGCTATAAATGTTTCCGCGGTTCCCTTGATCGCAGAGTATGTAAAGAGGAAATATGGTTCCCTCATGGTTGTAGCGCCGGACGAGGAAGCCAGTCAGTGGGCGTCGATAGCTGCGGGGGTGATGGGTTCCAAGTATTTTGTCTTGGAAAAGGAGCGGAGTGGTGATGAAGAAGTAGAAATTACGGGCTATGTGGAAGCGGCAGAAAGGGTTCTCATAGTAGACGACATAATAAGTACGGGAGGCACTATTCAACGGGCGTCCTCCCTACTCAGGGAGAAAGGTGTAAAGGACGTTGTGGTTGGGTGCACTCATGCACTGCTTGTTGGAGGAGCAGAAGCAAAGATATTCAATAGCGGCGTTATAGAGTTGGTAGCGACGGATACTGTGCCTAATCCTTACGCGAAGGTGTCCGTCGCTCCGGCAATAGTCTCGGCCTTAGAAGGGGTGGTGTAGAAGTGATACCAGAAGAGTACCTGAAGCTTGTAGAGGACATAAGATTCGGAAGAATCTATAGTTCTACGGAGACTGTAATAAAAAGTATCGAGGCACTCAGGAATATTTTATATAGCGGGGGGAACCGGGAGGCGCTGCTCTCCTTCGCGGAGCTCGCAGAGAAACTCGTGGAAGTCAGGCCCACCTCGGCGCTTCTTAAAAACTCTATCAGGGAAATCACGGTTAACGTCTTGGAAGCCTATAAGAGGGAGGGTATCGAAGGCGCTAGGGAAGCCGCCGATGAAACGCTGGAGAACATAAAGCGTCACATAACTATAAGCCTGGACACCTCTGCCTCGATAGCCGCTAAAAGGATACAGGACGGCGACGTGATACTCACGAATTCCTACAGTATCTTTATAAAAGAGACGCTTAGGAGAGCCCTGGCTGAGGGTAAAAACTTCAGCATCTACGTCACAGAGTCGCGGCCCGGGAGCGAGGGGCTCAAGCTCGCCGAGGAAGCATACCATATGGGCATACCCGTCACGCTGATCGTCGACTCCGCGGTAAGATACTTCATGAAGGAGATAGACAAGGTGCTGCTTGCATCAGAGGCCGTGGCGGCTAATGGGGCCGTCATAAATAAGGTTGGCACAAGCCTCATAGCGCTCGCAGCCAATGAGGCGAGAGTCAGGGTTTTCATAGTATCCACAACGCTAAAGTTTAGCCCGGAGACAATCCTGGGAGAATACGTTGAAATAGCCGAGGCGGACCCCAATCTTCTCCTCCCAGAGGATAAGAGGAAGATTTGGGGGTCACGCGTAAAGGCCCGTGCACCCCTCTTCGACGTGACGCCGCCGGAGTACATCGACGCCATAATAACGGAGCGCGGCCTCATAGCGCCCCAGGTAGTCGTGATGCTTATCAGGGAGATTTACGGGTGGCCGCCTAAAGTGAGCAGGGTGGAGGACGAGATTAGAGAGCTAAAAAGGGTGGCTAGAAGTTGAGCGGCGCCAAGCTCCCTGAGGAGGTCTACAAGATAGCCGAGGACATTAAGACAATGCGCATTAGGGGGGCTGGCAGGATAGCCCGGGCTGCCGCTAAAGCGTTGATGATAGCTGCCGAGAAGTACCAGGGGCCTCGTTCCATTGACGCGTTCCGCGAGTACATGGAGGCGGCTGCCAGCCTGTTAAAGTCGACCCGCCCCACAGCGGTCTCCCTCCCCAACGCTGTAAACTACGTTATGAGGGCTATTAGGGAGAGAGAATACGAGACCGTTGAGGACGCCATATCCGCTATTATTAAGCGGGCCGAAAGCTTCATCGAGTACTCCAAGAAGGCTACGCAGAGGATCGGAGAAATAGGGAGCCGGCTGCTCCAAAACGGCGACCGCGTCCTCACACACTGCAACAGCAGCGCTGCTCTCTCGGTCATCATAGAGGCTTGGCGCAGAGGGAAAGACCTTGAAGTCTACGCCACCGAGACTCGGCCGAAGTTCCAGGGCCATATAACCGTGACCAAGCTCTCCGAGGCGGGGCTCACAGTGACTCTCGTCCCAGACTCTTCCGTACGCTACCTGATGAAGAAGCTGGACAAGGTCGTGGTGGGCGCCGACACGGTGACCGCGAACGGCGCTGTAATAAACAAGATAGGTACTAGCCAGATAGCCCTTGCAGCCAAGGAGCACAACGTGAACTTCTTTGTAGCCGCTGAGAGCATAAAGTTTAGCCCCCACACCGTCATAGGGGAGCTGGTGAAGATAGAGGAGAGGTCTCCACTGGAAGTTGTGCCCCAGGATTACCTCGACAGGAACCCTGGCATAGTCATTAGGAACCCTGCGTTCGACGTGACGCCGCCGGAGTACATCGACGCCATAATAACGGAGCTGGGGGTTATACCGCCGCAGGCCTCGATAATGATCCTGGTGGAGGAGTATAGGCGCGAGATTAGGGATGAGCTCTTAAGGGCTACCTCCGACATAGAGGAGTAAAAGAAAAACGCCTCGCTATTTTTTGGATAGCAGGTCTGGGTAGAAGTATTTTTTACCGGCGGCCTCCTTCGCCTTATCCCATTCATGGAGTATGCTTACCGCCTCGTTCGCGACCTTTATAGCGTTCTCTATCCCCGCGCCCACGGCGAACTCGTCGGTTATCCTGTTCGCGAGAACTGCGCATACACAGCCTGCACGTGCACCGTAGATGTTGGAGAGGGTAAGTATCGCTGCGCTCTCCATCTCAAAGTTTAGCACGCGGGCAGCCCTGAGGTCCGGTATCAAGTTGTCCATCCAGCTCTGCTTGTACCCGCCGTAGCCGGGCCTCGCCTGCCCGGTATAGAAGCTGTCCGTAGTGGCTGTGATCCCCAGGTGGTAGCGCACACCAAGCTTTTCCGCGGCTTCTACCAGCGCCATCACAACCTCATAGTTCGCCACAGCCGGGTACTCTACACGGACGTACTGCTTAGAGGTGCCCTCCAGCCTCACAGAAGCCGTGGTTATGATTACGTCGCCCACCTTAATGTCTGGCTGTATCGCGCCCGTAGTGCCCACCCTTATGAACGTGTGCGCGCCGACGCGCAGCAACTCCTCAACGGCTATTGCAGCCGCCGGGCTTCCTATGCCAGTGGAGGTTACGGAGATGGGGGCTCCCTTGTATTTCCCCGTATAAGTGACGTACTCACGGTGTCTCGCGACAAACCTCCACTCATCCCACATCTTGGCTATGCGCTCTGAGCGGTCCGGGTCACCCGGGAGAAGCACGTAGGGGGCCACGTCGCCCGGCTTGCACTGGATATGGTATTGAAGGCCGCTCTCAGTCTCCGGCTTGGCGGCGGAGAGCAGCTTTTTTATTTCCTCACTCACTTCTGCCACCTCACCTCGTTTACAGCTTCCATGAACTTTTTCACTCTCTCCGGGTCAACGGGGTTCTGCGTTATACCTTTTACTTTAAAATACGTCCCTACAATGGCCCCGTCCGCGTATTTTAGGAACTCCTTTATGTTCTCGGGGTTACTCCCGCTGCCTATGAGTACTGGACGTTCGGGCACAGTCTCCTTTACGGCCTTCACGTCTTCAACCGTCGGCGGCTTCCCCGTCATCGTGCCGGTAACTATCAGCGCGTCAGCCATGTAGAAATCCGTCCACTCCGCGTGAGTCCGTATGTCTATCCCAGGGAACATCACCGCGTGCTTCTTCGTGACGTCTGCGAAGAGCTTCACGTCCTCTGCGTACAGCATCTTCCTGATCCTGAGCAGATCCGCCGGGTGGCCGCGGTCCAGATCCCCGGTGTCCCACACCTGCATCCCCGCGTGGATGCATACCCTTATGAAGCTGGCGCCGGCCGCCTTAGCTATAGATATCTCGCCGAGGTAGCCGTCGTGCACGATATTGACTCCTACCGGCACGTCGAACGTCTTCACGACCTCCCTCGTGACCACTGCAAGCGCGGCTATCTCCCATGGAGGGACGCGCTCGGCGGCGTAGTATGGGAGATCCCACATGTTTTCCACTATTAGGCCGTCTACGCCGTTCTCGACGAGAATCTTAGCGTCCCTAAGCGCGAAGTCAATTATCTCTTCCATGCTTTCTCCTTCATACGCTGGCGCCCCGGGGAGCGGGGGTACATGAACCATCCCTATGATTGGCTTTGCAACCCCGAACATTTCTGTGAGGCTTCTCAGCCTTTTAGAGTAGAAGCGCCTAGCCCACCTAACCTCAAAGTCCTCGGGGTTCATCAAAGTAGTACTTCATACTACTGGGTAATATGTTAGAGGGGTATCTCCACCCCCCGCTGCTTCAGGAAAAACGCGACCTCCTCCAGGGTAGGGGCGCTCCACCCTCCACGCCTCGAAACCTTAATTGCCGCGACAGCATTTGCGAAGACCAGTCTCTCCCTAAGCCCCATGCCCCTTAGACTGGCCCATATATATGCCGCGTCGAACACGTCGCCCGCGCCAGTCGTATCCACGACGGGTACGGAGAAGCCCTCTGCTTCCACAGTACCTTTGGACGAGTAGGCTCTAGCCCCATGTTTACCAAGCTTCACCACAACCTCGTCGACAAAGCCGGGGAGAAACGGCTCGCCCCCGAAGAAGACGCGCGCCTCAGCCTCGTTCATGAGTAACGCCCTTAGTTTGTGGCGGAGCCCGCTCAGAACCTTCCACCCCTTCTCAGCAAAGACGCCGCTTACGTCCACGTAGACGGGGACGTTCTTTGCCGCGAACATCTCCGCTATGGCCGCGGCGACGGCCATGTTTTCTCCCAGGAAGGAGTATCCACTTATAAAGACGGCGTCAAAGCTGAGCGGCTCCAGCACGTTGGGAGGGGGCAACGCTTCATTGGCGCCCCTATGCCCAACTATAGTCCTGTCGCGCGGCGTAGAAATTATACACATTGTGCCCGTGGACTTGTCCTCGCGTAGAGCCACGAGGTCACTTCTGACTCCCTCCTCTTTAAGCCGGCTGCGGAGCCAGGCTCCTATAAAGTCCCTGCCCACGGCGCCGAAAAACCAGGACTCACCGCCCAAACGTCTAAACGCGACCGCCAGGTTAGCGGCTGAGCCGCCTGGGCTGTACTCCATTTTTTCTGTGAGGGCCTCCCCGCCTTCTCCCGGAAGCCTTTCCACATAGAAGATAATATCCAGGTTTAGGTCTCCCACGCTTAAAAGCTTCATTAGATCTCGCCCCTCAGATATTCAACGCTCCTTTCAGGGTTCCCGGTATCGAAGTCGTACAGCCTGGGCGAAAAGCCCCTCCGCCTCAACTCCTCAAGGAAGATCCTCATGAACACTCCTCTACCGTTTACACGTCTTCCCTCTGGAGCCTCCGCGGGGTTTCCCCTCCACGGCGCCGAGAACGTTTCATGTACCCCGCATGAGGGGGAGCCCTTCACGCCTATAACCGCTACGACTTCTACGCCGCCCTCTCTCAGCGCTTCAAGGTAGTCAGCCATAAACTCCGATAAACGCTTACAGTGGCTTCTAAAGCCGGGGTTATCATATTGTTCGACGCTCTGCCACCACCTTCTAAGCCCGGCATAGCTTGTCTCGGGGCACGGCAGCTGTACAATGCCGTAGCCCTTCTCCGCTAAAAGCTCGGCCAACCCCCTAAAGGCGCCAGGAGCATGTGCAAGCCCCCAGACAACACTATTCTGGTTCAGCAGACAATGAGCGACGACCACAACTTTGCCGCTTCTACCGTCACCGATGCTCCTAGCCGGGTCTCCGCCACGCATATTGTAGAAGAGTCGGAACAAAGACTAAAGAATATCTATCCCAGCGCCCCCTTTTCTACGGGGCCCGTGGCGTAGATTGGCTAGCGCGGCGGCCACCCTAGGCGGGCCGCAGTCCGGATCCGGGCCTCCCACCCCCATCTTTCTCCCAGCTCTCCTCGCGCGTGGGCTCATGCATAAGCACAAGCTTACCCTTAATCAGTGCGTCGAGATTTTCCTTCACACTCTTCCCGCAGAGACCCCGCCACACCATCACTCTATGCCTCAGGAGAATTGCGTAGGCTATCTCGCCTATGCCGCATGTAATGACGTCCGTGGCTCCTTCTTTAAAGAGCGCCTCAGCTACCCGGGCGCCCCGCAACACCTTGGCGGAGGCGTCATCGGCCAACTCCTTTTTTAAAGCTGGGTTTCTCAGATACTCTACGTCTATAATCCTTCCATCCTCGATGACTGCCACGGCAAAGTAGGCGGCCCTCCCAAAATGCCTGGAAATGTTCCGCGCAATTTCCGGCTTATCCACCGGCACAGCAACTTTAAGCCGCCTGCGCCTCACAGGCTCTATCCTCACCGCGACGTCTCTCACACCCTCCACAGCGCTCATTATACTTCTCTTCACCTTCTCTGCCACGAGGCTTGACTCCTCAATAGTAAGGAGGGGGTGAAGCCTCAGCAAAACCTCTACAAAGATTACTGGCCCTGCCCAGCGCGCCCTGATGTCCAGAAGTTCCCCTGTTTCTCCTATAACGCCCTCCACTGCGCGACGCATATTCTCGAGTTCCTCCTTGTCTTTGGGGAGGTCGAGTATTGCCTTTAACGAGTCATGCCCGGCCTCGTAGGCCGCCAATAGTAGGCCTAGCAGCGCCATGGCCACTGTGGCTGTATAGGCTCCGCCGATGCGTGTTAAGATGTAAGCTAGCAAGCCTACAAGCACAGCGCCGCCTTCCATCACGTCGACGAACATGTGGTTTGCATCGGCGAGCAGTGAGGGGGAGCGGAGTTCTCTTCCTGCCTGCCTCTTTGTGTACGCGGCTAAAGCAAGGAGTAGAATGCTTGCAGCCTCTACTGTGGCTACGGGGATGCCGACAACGCTTGGCTTTGAGAAAAGCTCGTTTATATCTAGAAATAGAGATAAGAGTATCACTAGGGCGAGGATGATTGCCACTAGGTCTTCCAACTTGTAAAGTCCGTAGGGGTAGCGTTCTCCGATTTTACTTCTCACAATTAATACGGGTATTAATATGAAAAGCGACAATAAAGAGTCGAGAAGCGCGTGCAGCCCCTCTATCCATAACACGTTGTTCCCGTACAAGGTGAAGCCCAGGATTCTCACAGCAGCTGCAGAAGCGACTAAAACAAATGATAGGGCGAGAAGCCCCCACGCCCGCATACTTAGCAATGCTTGGCTTTTCTCCTTCAACGTCTTCGCGGTAATATTGTGCGAACGCACTAATTTGGCTTACCTGTGAGTCATTTATATCCGGGCTCCCTGAGAATCATTCGTGTTGATGTAGTATGGCGGTTGAGAACCCCTCTCAGATCCTCTATGAAGAAGCGCTTAACTCGGTGCTTGAGGCGCTGGAGAAGCACGGTATACACGCTACTAGCGCGGATCTAATAGTGAAAAGCGGAGAGAAGCACGGCGACGTTAGCGTTCTTCTCTTTAAGCTTTTAAAGAGCCGAAAAACATCTCTCCCAGAACTTAGCGAGGCCCTAAGAGGGCTTAGAGGGGGAGGCCTTTTTAGGGACGTAATCGTTACCGGTGCGTACGTCAATTTTGATGTAAATGTAAAAAAATATGGTGAAATAGTTCTCCGAAGCATCGCTGAGAGAAAGGAGAGGTACGGCTGGCTTCAAGCGCCAGAGTCTAAGAGCATCATAGTCGAGCATACAAGCGCCAATCCTATACACCCGCTCCATGTGGGTCATCTCAGAAACTCTATACTGGGGGACTCTTTGGCTCGACTTTTCGCTGCAAGAGGGCACAGTGTGAAGAGGCACTTCTACATAGACGACGTGGGCCTCCAAGTAGCCTATGCCGCGTATGGCTACAGGCTGACTAGAGACCTTGCAACGGGTAAACCGGACCACTTTGTGGGGGACGTATATACTATGATTAACCTTCTCCTAGAGCTTGAAAAACTGAAGAAAAAGGTGGCTGAGGGCCGGGAGGTAGCGGAGGCCAACGCGAGAATCTCAGCTATAGCTGCTAAGCTTAAGGAGTACATGGAGAAGAGGCCAGAGGTTTTTGAACGCCTGGTGCGGGAGGTTAAGGGGCGTGCAGACGAGGTTGAAGAGGATATAAGGAGGCTGAACAGGGCCTACGAGCACAGAGAGAAGTGGGCGGTAGATATTATTAGGGAAATGGTTGAGAAGAGCCTAAGCGGTTTTAGGGAAACCTTCGGTCCCCTAGAAATAGAGTTTGACAGTTGGGACTGGGAAAGCGAGATAACCGTGTGGAGCGGCGCTACAGAGAGGATACTCCGCCAGCTCGTCGATACAGGGTTCGTGGAACGCGAGGATGGAGCCCTGGTATTTAGGGCTGATAAAGTAGCGGAGGATCCTGAGGCGAGGGCTGCCGCCGGCATTCCCGAGAGCTTCCAGGTGACGCCTATGACGCTTGTCAGGTCTGATGGCACTACGCTCTATACGACGAGGGATATAGCGTATTCTATCTGGAAGCTGAGCCGCGCGGAAATCGTTGTGAACGTGATAGCCATCCAGCAAACCCTGGCCCAGGCTCAGCTTAGACTGGCGTTATACCTTCTCGGGTACCGTGACATTGGGAGGAGGCTTATCCACTACTCTTACGAGCTCGTAAAGCTTCCTGGGAGAAAGATGTCGGGGCGCCGCGGCGAGTATGTGGCTGCGGACGACATCATTGGTGAGGCCATTAAAAGGGCTCGCGTGGAGATCGAGAGGCGGGGGATAGGGAGGCCGGAGGACGCCGTGAAGATAGGGATAGGCGCCCTTAAGTACTTCTTCCTGAACGTTTCCCCCCAGAAACCTATTACTTTCAGGTGGGACCGCGTCCTTGACTTTGAACAGAACAGCGGACCCTTTGTCCAGTACGCATATGTGCGTGCAAGGGGGATTCTCAGGAAAGCTTTGGAGGTGGGGGCTGAGCCCGCGATTCTAGCGGAGCACTTGGGCGACGAGGAGAAGAGGCTTATACTCTTGCTGGGAGAGTTCCCGTCGAGGGTTGCCTTGGCCGCTGACCAGATGAGACCAGACATTATAACGGCTTTTCTCAACTCGCTGGCTATGGAGTTCAACAGGTACTATGACCGTTACCCTGTGATAAAAGCGCCTAGCGAGGAGAAGCGGCGGGTGCGCTTGGCGCTTGTAGACGCTGTGGCCACTACTCTGAAGAATGGCCTCCTGCTCTTAGGCATAGAGCCTCCGGAGAGGATGTGAGCGTGAAGACTCCTTCCAGAGAGGAGGTAAGGGAGGCGAGGAGGAGGGCTAGGGAGGCCCTGGAGGGGCGGGGCGATCCTCTAGCACTAGCTTTAGCAGAAAATGTGAGACGCCTCTTTCCTGGGCGGCAGAGGTCCTGGTATGAGAGAGTGCTCACTAGGTGTTTTATAGGGGCTGAAAGGTCTGCACCGTATGCGTGGCGCCTACCCGGGATAAGGGAGCTTGGAGACCGCTACCCCCTATATAACGTTGTATACACGCGTAGCGGGTGGTACTGTGACTGCTATGCTCGGCGATACGGGTGGCGGCGAAGCAGTAACGTGTGCACACATGTTGCCGCTGTGATCGTGCTTTCGAGTACTGAGGCGAAGCTAAAATGGTGAAGAAGCCTTACCCCAGGAACCGTGACATAGGCGAGGCTATTATAGCCGTCCTCGCCAAAAACCCTCTCCTGCACCCAGCCGACCTATACCTTAACGTAGTGGAGGAGCTTGAACGCCGCGGATTTTATGCCGGCCTTGTAACGGAGAAGAGGGTTTGGCGGGTGTACGAGGAAATGGTGA
>JALVKT010000117.1 GCA_027027675.1 Thermofilaceae archaeon
CCTTGCCGCCGGCGTGGCTGTAGGCCACCGCCATGTTCGCCGCTACTCCCCCGCCCCGGCGCGCGGCCCACTTTACCTCGGCCAGCTCCTCGGGGCCGGGCAGGGAGTCGACCTTGAAGAGTACGTCGCGGACGAGGGCTCCTAGCGCCGCCGCCTCTCCCATCTCCTCGCCGCCTCTATGAAGGCCCAGACCTTCGTTAGATCCTTCATGCCGAGGGTGGAGTCGAGGCCCGTGCAGGCGTCCACGCCGGCGGGCTTCACCGTTTCGAGGGCGGCTTCGACGTTGCCGGGGTTTAGGCCGCCGGCCAGTATGACGGGCGTGGAGGTGTGCTCTACGATGTACCTGCTTATCTCCCAGTTGTGGGTCTTGCCTGTGACGCCGCGCCACCCCTTAATCCTCGTGTCGAGGAGGAGGTAGTCCACGGCGCCGTGCTCGTCGAGGCTTAGGGCCCGCTCGACCTCGCCCCTGTTCTCGTCCCAGCCGCCCGGGGTCAGGAATATGGAGGCCATCACCTCTACGCCTGCCGAGGCGCGGAGCTCCTCGTACTCGCGGGGGCCCCACGGGTTTACCGTGTGGAGGACGTCGCCCCCGGTCTCGTCGAGGAGGCGGAGCGCGCCGCCCGCAGTGGAGGTTAGGGGCATGAGTACGCGCTTCGCCAGGCCCTTTACGCGGCGGAATATCTCGGCGGTCTTCTGGGGGGTTGTGAGCTGGAAGACGCGGCGCCACTCGGGGTCTGCGGTGTAGGCCGCGGCGTCGCCGGGGGACTCCCAGTCGAGGACCGCGATGCCTATGTGGTCTGCGCCGAGCCATGCGGCGGCGAGGGCGTCGCCCAGCCTGTAGTACGTGTACACCTGGACTATGACCAAAGCCCTTCCCTGTACTGTTTGCCGCTGGCCCCGGGATATCTCTTGCGCGACGAGAGGCGCGAAAGGCTGCGCGGCGCCCCGGGCGGGGACGCGTAAAATTTCTAGCAACGAGCCTCTTTGAAACAAAATATAAAAAACGTGTCGCGGCATATAGCGGGGGGAACAGCCGTTTCAGCCCCAACCGGTAGGAGAATATTCATTCTCAGAGACCCCCACAGGTGCAGCGGCTGCAGGCTCTGCGAGGTCGCCTGTAGCCTCCACCACGAGGGCACAGTGTTCCCGGAGGCGAGCAGGATACGCGTCATAGAGCTCATACCGGGCATAGACGTGCCCCACCTCTGCGCCAAGTGCCCCGACTACCCCTGCCTCAAGGCCTGCCAGAGGGAGGGCTACAACGCGATCCGCGTGGACGAGGCGACGGGGGCGCCGATCGTCGACGCGGACAAGTGCACGGGCTGCGGCGCGTGCATAAGGGCGTGCCCGGGCAAGGTGCCCAGGCTCCACCCGGTGACGCGGAAGGCGCTGATATGCGACCTCTGCGGCGGCGACCCTGCCTGCGTGAAGGCTTGCAGGGATGCAGGCTACAACGCGCTCATTGCTGTGCCGGAGACCGACAGGGACTTGTTCGAGCTCTACTCGGTGATGCCCCAGTTCCTCGTTGAGAGGCTGAAGGAGACGTACTACGGCGAGCACGGGGGTGAGATGTGATGGCCTACGGGTACGCTGGGAGGATACTGGAGGTGGACCTTTCGAGGGAGAAGACGCGGCTCGTGGAGCTCGACGACGAGGTGCTGGAGGCCTTCATCGGGGGGAGGGGGCTGGGCGCCTACCTGCTCATGCGCGAGTTCCACGGGGAGTGGGAGGGGCTCGACCCCCTGTCCCCTAGGAACCCGCTGTACTTCCTGACGGGGCCGTTGACGGGCTACTACCCGGGCGTTAAGCTCCTCGTCACGGCGAAGTCGCCGCAGAGCAACGGGATAGTGGGCTCCGTCCTCTCCTCTGAGGTGGCGATAGAGCTTAGGGCCGCGGGCCTCGACGGCCTCGTCGTGAGGGGCGCCGCGAAGAGCCCCGTCTACGTATACGTGGAGAACGGGGAGGCGGAGATAAGGGACGCGGAGCACCTCTGGGGCCTCGGCGGCAGGGAGACCTTCAGGAGGCTCAGGGACGAGCTGTACCGGGAGCTCCTCTCCAGGCACTTGAACAGGGACGGTCTCCCCAGGGAGCCCGCCTTCGTCTACATAGGCCCGGCCGGCGAGAACAGGGTTAGGACTGCGGCCGTGATGGCGAAGTGGGTGCACGCGGCCGGCTACGGCGGCTACGGCGCGGTGATGGGGTCGAAGAACCTGAAGGCGGTGGCCGTGAGGGGCACGGGGCCCATGCCGAGGGCCAAGTGGCCCGGCTGGGTGAGGATGCTGATACAGGCGGCGTGGGAGAAGCTTAACGGGAACACGCTCACAAAGTACTGGGGGACCGGCCTGGGCGCATACATGGTCGCCGCTAGGACGAGCAGCGAGCCCGTGAGGAACTGGAGGGAGGAGTGGCACAGGAACAGGAACCTGGCGCCCCAGGCCTTCGAGGCCCACTGGGTGAAGAGGTACTGGGGCGACTACGGGTGCCCCAGCACGTGCATGAAGGTCTCCTTCCTGAGGAACGGGAGGTACGCCGGCTCCGCGACCGACGCGCCCGACTACGAGCTCCAGGCGTACCTCGGCCCCAACCTGGGCGTCTTCGAGCCCCGCGCCGTGATACACCTCTCATACCTCGCGGACGAGCTCGGACTCTGCGGCATACAGACGGGGAACGTAATGGGCTTCGCAGCCGAGCTCTACGAGAGGGGCGTGCTGACACGGGAGGACCTCGGCGGCTTGGAGCTCAAGTGGGGGGACGCGGACGCCTTCGCCCGCCTCATGGAGATGATAGCGCGCCGCGAGGGCATAGGCGACCTGCTGGCGGAGGGCGTCTACAGGGCGGCCAGGAGGATATCCGAGTGGAAGGGCGTGGACGTGTCCGACTGCGCGGTGCACGTCAAGGGGATAGGCGTCGGCGCGCACGGCGTGAGGAGCGGCAAGGACTTCCCCGCCTACTCCTACCCGGTCGGCGTCCAGGGCGGCGACCACACCTCGGCGCCGAGGCTCCCCGTGACGAAAATGTGGGGCGAGCACTGGGCCACGTTCGTGGACTCCGCCGTTATATGCGCCTTCAACGCGGACGACAAGCTCCCCTTCGAGTTCCTCAAGGCCATCACGGGGTGGGACGTGGACATGGAGAGGTGGGCCAGGGAGCACGCGAAGAGGATACTGGCCGTGCAGAGGCTCGCGCTCCTCCTCGGCGGCCCCGACGCGTACTGGGACCCGAGGCGCGACGACGACCTGCCCAAGCGCTTCTACGAGCCGCTGCCCTCGGGCCCCTTCAAGGGCAAGGCGCCGAGGAGGGAGGAGGTGGAGGAGAAGAGGCTCGAGTACTACGGGGAGGTCGGCTGGGACAGGCTGGGCGTGCCCAGCGACGAGACGCTCGAGGAGCTGGGCCTCGGCTGGCTCAGGGGCGCCGCTGAGAGGGTGAGGCGCAGGCTGGGCGGGTAAGGGCTCGCTACATTATATACGCCTACGCCCCATTACTGCCTGAAAGAGAGATGAAACGCGAGGTGCTCGGCGAGCTGGCCGTCGAGCTGGCCCGCCGCTACAAGGGTAAGATAGCGACCTACCCCTCCGTGCCCGTGAAGAGGCTCCAGGACTTTTCCGTCTGGTACACGCCAGGCGTGGCCGAGGTGTCCCGGCGGATAGCCGGCGACCCCGAGGCCAGCTTCGAGCTCACAGGCAGGTGGAACACGATAGCCATAGTCACGGACGGGACGCGGGTCCTAGGCCTAGGCGACATAGGGCCCGTGGCCGCGCT
>JALVKT010000118.1 GCA_027027675.1 Thermofilaceae archaeon
GAGGAGCGGGGCGTAGGCGTGGCCTGGCTCTCTAAGGACGTGGACAGCCGTTTCCTAGTGGAAACAGCAGCCGGCGGAGGGTGGATCAACGATGTCTCGGTGCTTGACGAGGCATGGCATAGTAGGGGAGATGTGTATCTCAGCTTCTCCCCCGATAAGCCTGTGAAAAAGCCGTCGCAGCCCGTCGCTGACCCCGAGGTGCTCGACGCCCTCTATGAGAAGTGGGGCGGCTACCTCGTGACTTACGTGAAGTTGGGGAGAGCGGGAGTGCCCCTCCAGGTGAGCGTCCCGGCTCGCATGTCAAGCCTCCTCGACGCCATACTTTCAACTTTGAAGGCTATCCCCTCTACCAATGGTTACCCAAACCCCCTGGTCTACGTGCACCACCTGGCCGTGTTGAAGAGGGAAGCCGCGGAGCTCGTTGCCAACACGCTGTGGCGCTCCGCCGAGGGCAAGGGTATAATTGAGCGGCTGCTAGCCCCTAAAGGCAGGGTTATGGTCGGCCTTCCCGGGTGACCGTGTATGAACGGGGAAGAGATAGGCAGGGTTGTAAGCGTTTACGGTAGAAACACTGTTAAAATAGCCGTCCCCACGGAAAAGCTCCCCCTCGTGTCGAGGCATGGCACATATCTCAGGCTTTTAGATGTTGAGGGCAACCCGATCTACGCGATAACCGTCGGCTACTATATGAGAGACGAGATGTATGGGAGCGCCGGCATAGTGGAGCCCCTAAGGGGCTACGAGGATTTGGGCAAGGTTAGGAACGAGCTCACCGCCAAGCTTGTCGGGTACGTCGAGGATGGAAGGGTTGAGAAGGGCGTCAAATCTCCCCCTAAGCCGGGCAGCAAGGTTTACCTTGCCTCCGCCGAGGAGATGAAAGGCTTCATGGAGAAGGGTCTCCTCGAGATAGGCGTGCTGTCGTGCAACCCCAGCGTTGGCTTCTCCCTTGACCTCGGGATGATGGCTTCAAGGCATCTAGCGGTGCTCGCCATGACCGGCGCGGGTAAGAGCAACACTGTAGCGGTGCTTCTCGCGCAGATACTTGAGAAGCTAGAGTACCCGAGGGTCCTAGTTATAGACACGCATAGCGAGTACGTACCCCTAGCCTCGCTAAACAGGGAAAAGGTTCACGTCTACGCCCCCAGCGGCAAGATAGCGGCCCTCATAAAGGAGAGGTACGGGGTAAGCCCCGAGGAGCTAGAAGTACCTCTATGGACGCTCGGCTTCGAAGAAGTCGCCGGGCTTCTGGGGCTCGACTTTAGAGCGTCCAAGCAGAGACTCCTCCTCTGGAGCATGCTGAGGGAAGTGCGCAGGAGAAAGTGGAGCGAGGCCTCGGCCGACGACCCAGTGTACTTTAGCCCAGAGGAGCTGCTTGAAGCCTCCAAGACCGCCCAGGGCGCTCAGCGCGGCGACGCGAAGTCGGCGGCCGACCTCTCGTTTAAGCTGGGCAGCTTCTTCGACAACCCCGACATGGACTTTATTACGCGCACCAGGAGCGACGCGGAGATGTACGACGAGGAGGAGGGCGAGGAGCCGTATAGGAGCGGGCGGGTCTTCACGAAGGTCTATAAGAGGCTCTTCAGGCCCGGCGTCAACATAGTTGCCCTGGGCGGCCTACCGAGCGAGGTACAGGTATCCACGGTGTCGACGATACTCAAGGCCCTCTGGCGGATAGCTACGGCGCACGCGCAGGCGGGACACCACATGCCCACGATGGTTTTCGTCGAGGAGGCCCACGTCTACGCGTCGGCGGGGAGAGAGCAGCCCTCAAAGGACATTTTGGAGAAGATAGCCAAGGAGGGTAGGAAGTTCGGCGTCGGGCTGGTGGTCGTGTCTCAGAGGCCACGCGAGCTTTCCCAGACACTCCTAGCCCAGTGCGGAACACTGGTAGCGCTTCGCACCTCAAACCCGGAGGATCAGAGGCACATCATGAGAAGCATGGAGGACGTTATGGAGGAACTCGTTGACAGCCTTGCCGGCCTGAGCGTCGGCGAGGCCGTGGTTTCGGGGCCGGCGGCCCCGCTCCCGGCGGTTGTGAAGATACATCACTTCTCAGAGAAGTACGGTGTTGACCTCGGCGGTAAAGACGTGGATTGGAGGGAGGCGTGGTCTAAGGAGCCCCAGGAGGTCGACATTGTACCATACCTTTACACGCGGGCGCGGAGAGCCCTAGAGAAGAGGAGCGAGGAAAGCGGGGGGCTCCTAGAGTTCCTAGGGGGAGAAAAATAGGGCTATGCTATCTCCCCTAGAATCTCCCTCACCGCCTCGGCCAGCGAGGGAGCCACTGTTATCTTCGAGACAGGTGAGGGAACCGTGTCCGTTGCGACAACCTCCTCTATCCCCGATGATAGGAGCCTGTCGAGCGCGCCCTTAACCATTACAGCGTGCGTGCAGGCAGCGTACACGTGTCTGGCGCCCGCCTCTAAGCTGTTCTTGGCTGCGAGCGCCATTGTCCCCCCGGTACTTATGATGTCGTCTACTATCACCACGTCCCTCCCCTCAACGCTCAGCTCCTTCGGCTTCACACGGACCTCGCCGGTCACGCGATCCCTCTCCTTTACGAGAAAGTCGTAGGGCGCGCCCAGCTCCCCCGCCACGAGCCTCGCCCTCTCAACGGCGCCTCTATCCGGCGCCAGGACGAGCGGGTCACGTAGCACGTCCCTAAAGTACCTTGCAACTTCCCTGTAAGGTATGACGTTCCTCCACGGCTGTTTGAACCATTCCTCTACCGCGTGTGGCTGGTGCACGTCCACAACTACTAGTGCATCCACCCCTAGGGCTTCTAGCGAGGAAAGAACTATCCTCACGCTTATCGGCTCGCCCTCCAAGAAGCGCTTGTCCTGCCTGGCATAGGCGAGGTAGGGCACAGCTACGACTATGGGGGCGCCCCACTGGCTTAGGGCTTCCACAGCCATTAGGAGCTTCATGAGCCTCTTCTCCTGCGGACTGTAGGTAGAGGCTACGACTATAGCGGCACCCTCCGGCTTCTCAGGCACCCTCAGGTACTCCTCTCCGTCGGGGAAAGTCTTCGTCTCCATGGCAACATACCTGTCGCCGAGAAGCCGGGCTATCCGGGCGGCCAAACCGTTGCTCGAGTCAAAGCCGTATACCGTCATCGTGTGGCATACGCCTAGCCCATATAAAACCGGTTACTGCCTCTCATGGGCCTCGAGGCGCAGCGCCGCGTATATCTGGCCAGCCGATATCCCCCCGTCCCCCGGCGGCAGCCTACGGGGTAAAACAACGTTTTCGCGGCCGAAGAGGTCACGCAGAGCCTTCACGATTATAGTGTTCACCGCTGCGCCGCCGGACACTAAAACCTTCCTGGCCCCTGCCTCTAACGCGATTTCACCCAGCCTGCGTGAAGCCAGGTACTGAGCGGTATACGCTAAGTCTCTGAGACCGAACCTCGACCTGTAATCCTCCAGCCTTAGCAGAAAGTCGCGTGTAAGTACTAATCCACCCTCCCTCTCGATGAGTCTCTCGCCGGCGAGACTGCCGCCGAGACCGGCCTCTTCCAGCCTGATTGCAGGCTCGCCCTCATAGCTCCTCTCCCAGCACACTCCTAGGGAGGCGCTCACAGCGTCCAGGAAGCGGCCCATACTCGTTGCTCTAGGCGCTCCGCCGGCCTGCCTCAACGCTACGCCGAGCTCCGCGGCTCCTCCGGGAAGCCTCTCCTGGAGCCTCCTCCTCTTGGCTTCACGCATGCCCTCATCCAGGCCCAGCTCCTCCGAGAGGAGCCCGGCGACTATGCGTGCAGGGTAGCGCGTAGCCCTGTCTCCCCCGGGGAGCGGAAGCTCCTCTAGATGTCCGAGCCGCTCATAGCCCCCAGGATACACGTGTAGAACCTCTCCGCCCCATATTTTCCCGTCAACCCCGTAGCCTACGCCGTCGACAGCTATGCCGTAGGCCTCATCCAGGCCCTGCTCAGCCATAACAGCGGCTATGTGCGCGACGTGGTGCTGCACCCTCAGAGGCTCTTCGCCGCATCGCGCCGCCTCTTCCAGAGCGAGCCTGGAGGTGAGGTATGTTGGGTGAAGGTCGCATATCCTTGGCGCCTCGCAGTCGTCGACGCCATAGTTTTCCCTTAAAAACCTGAGCGCCTCCTCTAGGAACTCGAGCGTCTCAACGTTTTCGACGTCGCCTATGTGCTGCGTAGGTATTATGTACTTCTCGACGGAAACAGCGCCTGTAACGTTGAGCATCGCTCCATAGGCCACGGCTTTCCCCAGGGGCTTGTCAACCTCGACCCAGGTGGGCGCGTACCCCCTGCTCCTCCTGAGAAATGTGGGAGTGCCGTCTGTAAACCGGATAACGCTGTCGTCCGCCCTGTTCACGATCTCCCTGTTATGCACTAGAAAGTAGTCCGCCACTCCCCTCAGGGTTTGTAGGGCCTCATCGATGCTCTTCGCCAGGGGGCGCCCACTCATGTTGCCGCTCGTCATTACGAGGAAGCCGTCCCTCGTCTCCGAGAGAAGCAGGTAGTGCAGCGGCGTGTACGGCAGCATAACCCCTATCGTGTTCAGGCCCGGAGCCACCTCCTCCGCCACTAGGCCTCTCCTACGGGGGAGCACCAGTATGGGCCTCTGGGGGCTCTTAAGCAGCTCCTCAGCCTCAGCGTCCACGACAGCTATACGCCGGGCCACATCGATGTTAAGCGCCATCACCGCGAAGGGCTTCCTCCCCCTCTTCTTCCTCCTCCTAAGCTCCTCTACAACGTCGCCGTCGCTTGCCAGTGATGCAAGGTGGAAGCCGCCGAGGCCCCTCACAGCGACGATTCCGCCTTCGTCGATGAGCTTTGCCGCCTCCACGAGGGGGTCGGCTGTTCTGACGGGCGACCCTCGAGAGTCTAGGAGGTAGAGCTGGGGGCCACATCGGGGGCAGCTTATACCCTGTATGTGGAAACGCCTCGTATTGGCCGGGTCGGAGTACTCCCTGCGGCACTCCGAGCAGAGGGGGAAGCTTGCCATGGAGGTGTTCTCCCTGTCATAGGGAGCCCTCCTGATAACCGTGAAGCGGGGGCCGCACCAAGCGCAGCTATGGAACGCGTAGCGGTACCACCTGGACGTGGGGTCCAATACTTCCCTCAAGCAGTGCTCGCACACCCCCAGGTCCGGCGGTATCATAGAGACCATTGTTCTCTGAGACCCGCTTTTCCGGATCGCGAATCCTTGGAAGCCGCGGGGCTCCACCCTCTCCACGGAGACGTTCTCTATAACGGCCGCCGGCGGCGCCTCATCTCTTAAGAGGCGCAGGAACTCTTTGAGCCGGGCCTCTCCCCCCTCAACCCAGATTTCCACCTCGGAGCCTCCAAGGTTCTCCACGTACCCATTAAGGCCGAGCTTCGATGCTAAGCGGTAAATGAAGGGGCGGAACCCCACCCCCTGCACTATACCTGTCACGCGAACCCTGAAGGCAATCATCGGTACGCCCCAGGTAACGCTCCGCCAGCCCTATCCCTCTTAGAGCGGCTAAAGCCGTTATTATCGATTCCCCAGCCTGCCACGCGTCCTTTATTAGGGGCAAGCCCTAGGGAGACACGTGTTCGACCCAAGCTACGCGGCATCGCTCGCCGCGAGGCTAGCTGAGAAGCCGAGGTTCACGGGCACCCCGGGGGAGAGGAGGGGCGCCGAGATAATATCTGGGGAGCTCAAAGCCGCCGGATACGACGTGCGGCGTGAGGGCTTCAGGGTTGAAACGTACCGTGTCGTCGAGGCCCGCCTCGAGTCGCTTAACCCTTCATTTAAGGTGCCTTGCAGCCCGGTGGGCTTTAGCGGCGAGACTGGCGAGGAGGGGGTTGAGGGGGATCTCGTATACATTGAGGGGGCAGACCCCGCCCTTCTGCCCTCGCAGAGCGGATGGATCGGGCTGTCCTCGGTGAGGCCTGGCAAGGAGGAGTGGAGAGAGCTTGTAGGCAAGGCGTCCGGCCTCGTAATCGCGGAGTCGAATGCGTGCAGGCTCCCCAGCCACGTCTCCATCCCGTACGAGTGGCGCGAGAAGTACGGAAGCCTTCCAGCAGTATACGTGAGCTACAGCGACGCCTACCGCCTGCTAGGCTCTAAGCGTGTCAGGCTTGTCCTCAGGCAGGAGTATCGCCGCAGCCTCGCGTTTAACATTGTAGCTGAGAAACGCGGCTACAAGTACCCCGACGAGGTGATACTTGTGACAGCTCACTACGACAGCGTCAGGGGCGTGAGAGGGGCCATTGACAACGCTGGCGGCGCGGCATTCGCCGTTGCCCTCGCCAGGGCGCTCGCCCAGGGAGAGTTTAAGAGAACCCTAAGGGTCGCGTTGTTCTCCGGAGAGGAGCTTGGGCTTAGGGGGAGCCAGGCATACGTGAAGAAACACCGGGATGAGCTTGGGGAGATCAAGCTAGTAGTAAACCTTGACGTGCACGGGGACGCTATCGGCAGGAACGCGTCCGTCGTCACGGGGCCCAAAGAGCTGCGCAACTACGTAGAGTCCAAGGCCAAGATAGCGGGCCTCAACCTCCAGGTCTCCGAAAACGTGATGAGCAGTGACGGCACAAGCTTCGCCCAGGAGGACATCCCGGCGCTCAACTTCTACCGTAGCTGCGGCACAGGGGTGTACATGCACACTATACGGGACAACGGCCGCTTCATATCGGAGCAGGGATACGCCCTAATAGGCCCCTTCGTAGAGGCCCTGCTCAGAGAACTCCTCGACGCCGAGAAGCTGCCCTTCAAGAGGGAAGTGCCCAGCGACCTGAAAAAGAAGGTTGACGAGTACTTCAGCCGTTGGCGCGTCTAGCCCCCTCTTTTTAGCAGCCTTTTTGCCCTCCGTATGCCTCCCCGGAGGCTGTACGCGTTATAGCCCTGCCTTCTCAGGTAGAGAGCCGCTTCACGGCTGAGCGCCCCCTCGTCGCACACAAAGACGTACGTCTTATCCTTCTCGAACCCCACACGCCCCTCGAAGATTTCGCTAAACTCGGCGTGCACGCTCCCGGGAAGGTGCCACTTCAAATACTTCGCTTTCGGCCTCAGATCGACTATCACGCTTCCAGGGGGAGGCTCGTCGACCTCAATGCCCTCCAGGCCCGGCGTCTCCCCCAGCCCCCTGAGATCGATCTTCTCAATGTTTTCCATGGCTTCCTCGAGGAGGCGGGGAGGCAGCTTTTCCTCTTCCTTCTCAACGTCTTCTAGGCGGGCGTGGGTCGCGGGCCTCGCTGAAAATGCGCCGCAGTACTCCTTCACGAGGGACGAGTACTGGTAGGTTCCGATCTCACGGGCCACCGCCACAATGTCGTCCTTGTCCATCCCTATTAGAGGCCTGAACACGGGCAGGGAGACCGCCGCCTCGGTCACCCTAAGGTTCGTCATAGTCTGCGACGACACCTGGCCCAGACTTTCACCTGTAACTATTGCTTCAGCGCCGACGCGGCCCGCAAGCATCTCGGCACCCCTGTATATAGCCCTCTTAAACACTATGTGGACGAGGCTTCCCTTCACCCGCTCAGCAATAGCCCTCATAGCGGCGCTGAAATCCACCACGTACAGCCTCTGCCTGTACCCGTAGCTCCACCGTGAAGCTAGAGCCCTTGCAACGGGGAGCACCGCCCTCAGGTACGCCTCCCCGCCAACGTTGAAGAACAGGAGGTCAACCCGCGCCCCCCGCCTCATAACGTACCATGCTGCCACGGGAGAGTCATGGCCCCCCGAGAACAGGGCCAACGCCCTACCCTCGCTTCCAATGGGGAGGCCGCCGTACCCCGGAATCACGTCCGTGTAAAAGTATGCCTTTTTACCCCTAACCTCCACATAAGCCGTAACCTCGGGGCTCGAAAGGTCAACCTTGGACCCATACTTTAGGAGACGTTCTCCAAGCATCCGCTCAACATCGAGCGAAGTAAAGCCCTCAGCCCAGCTCCTCCTAGCACGGACAGCAAACCTCTTACCCTCAACCCTCCCGGAAAAGTATTCCTCAGCCTTCTCCAGGAGGTCTTCCAGCCCCCCATATTCAACCTCCAGAGCCGGCGACAGGCTCTTTACGCCGAAGACCCTCCTAAGGACGCCGGCCGCCCCCGCTTCGGCATAGACGTAAAGCCTTCCCCACCCCCTCTTTACCTCGCCGCTGAAGCCCTCGCTTCGCAGCGCGTCCCTCAGGTTCCTTGCGAGCAGCTTGTCGAACCAGACCCTTGTGCCCCTGCTTTTAACCGTGTACTCGCCCGGCCTAACAAGTATTACGTCTACGCCACCAGACACGGGTTATCTTAAGCATCACCGTAATATAACGCGTCCTCTACCCGTTAAATCGATGGAGATAGTACTGAGCTTCGCGGAGTTCGTGGGCCTCGTGCTCGGCGGCATAGCCCTGATAATGCTCCTCATAATATTCGCGATAGAGTATAGAAACTGGCGGGCGAGGAGGCAGACCAGCAAAATAATAGTCCCAGCCAGGCGCTAAGAAAACCGGGGCCGTGAAGAACTCAGGCGGCACCGAGGAGGGATGAGGAGGCCTGCATCGCCGCAGAGCCCCCTCTAACTAAAATTATAGGCCCAGCTTCCTACATAAAACGGGGGCTGTGAAGACTTGAACCCGAATTGACCCGTGATGAAGGCCGTCGCAGCTGAGCCCCCTACACTATTTCAACTTCCCTTCCCACGGCCTCTCCCGGTGGCTGACGCTTAAACCTCACAATCACCCTGCCTCTGCGGCCGTGAAGCCTCACTATCCTACCCGTGAAGACCGCGCCTGTCAAGGGATGCCGCCACACAACCTTCTTCCCCACAAGCTTGTGAAAGTCGCCCACACCGGCGCCCTCAACCTCCACTATGGCTTGAAGCGGGTAGTAGCGGTTTCCGCCGCGCCTGAAGGACACTATCTTGCCCTTCATGCTCCATCCCCCGAAAAAGGAGGAAGGAAAAATGTTTATAGCGTTTACCTCTGCTGCTCGAGAAGGTCTACGTTATCCCTAAACTCTAAGCCGTCTATTAGGCGGAGAGTAAGCGCCGCCACCTCCCTGTCAATCCTGTGCCTCAGCGCTTCGTCCTCCTGGTAGAGGGAGACTATCTCGTCCCTAAACCTCCTCCTTCCATCTTCTCTCAGGTTGAGGGCTATGAAGGAGTAGTAGCGGAACACGCTGGCCCAGGCCGGGTACTTGTAGCCCAAATCCTTTGTCACGCGCTTGTACTCCTCAAGCTGTTTCTCGAGAACCTCACTGTAAAGCGGCCCCTTCCTCTCAACCTCTCTTTCAACGTAGTCGATTACGGCGTCGTAGATCTCCTCGTATAGGCGGCGCGCCCTGCTGCCCGGAGGCTCCGAGGAGAGTATCTCTAGGAGCAACTCGTAGTAGACCCCTGAGACCTTGTACTTCAGCCTACCACCAGTCGCGGAGAGAAGCGCCTCGTAGACGCCGGGCCCCTTGCCGCTCCAAGGGCTCGAGCCGCTGCCGCTGTGGAACGAGAGGAGGGCGCCGTAGCGCAGCGCCACCGCTGCCGCCTCGTCGACGCGGCGGTAGAGTTCTGAGAGGCTGCCCCTGTAGTCCTGCTTTTTCTCGAAGCCTATGTTCGGCGCTATATAGTCGACCGGTATGCCGCGTTCCCAAAGCTCGTTCATGAAGAACAGCATTTCAGGGGGCCTAGTTATGTGGGGGGTCTCGTCAAAGGCTATCTCTACCCCAAACTCCCAGGGCGTCTTCTCCCTTATAATTCCGTACACCCTCTCCACGCCCTCCAGGCTTCTCCAGTACTTTACCGCCAACCTCTTAACCTCCCTCTCTCCCATCTTGTACACGTATTGCCGGCCGCTCTCACCTACAGCAACAAAGCGCCTCCCCACGTACCTCTCAAGGATCTTCTCGTGCCCATCTATTTCCTCGAAGGCCGCCTCAACATCTCCCTCATCCATCGAGTCAGCGCCGTAACGTATGAGGTCACAGGTGTCTATAGTGTAGAAACGTATATAGCCCGTTGAAACCGCCTCCTCCACCTCGTCCCTTATGTAGCGTAGAGCCTCCTCAAGCTCTTCCTCGCTGGCCTCCGCCTCCTCCTTTACGCCGGAAATCCTCTTCACGGCCCTCACGCTTGAGGTTGAAAGCGTCACATGGTCCGCTTCTAGCTCCACGGGCACGTTTAGCCTCCTCGCAGCATCTCCCGCGAGCGTCAGGTACCGCCTAATAGAAGTGCCCGTATGCCCCTTAGTTATCTCGTAGCGGCCGGGAGGAGCGTTGATAACGTATTCCGGCGCGGTTTCACGGCCATAGGACAGCATCAGGGTTCCGGCGACGCGGGCCTCTCTGAAGGCCCAGAGTATGCCGTTTAGGAGCACCTCGGGGATCCTGATTCCAATTGCAGGGTGGTGTATCACGCCTAGGTAGAGGGGTGTCTCGCGCATTGCAACAAAAAATATGTGGAAAGAAGGTAATAACGTTGGCCCGGGAGGACAGGCTACTTTATAATCTCGAAGGAGAGCTTGCAGACACCCTTCTCGGGATCCACGTTTATCTCCTTGATCTTACTCTTTACGCCCATCTTCTTGCGGACGAGGTACGCAACCGAGTTCATGAGTGGGCAGATAAACGGTGTCACGCCATTCTCTAGGAGCTTCTTCTCGACGTCGAGCAGGGAGCAGCCCCTCACCTCTAGTGAGAAGAAGCCGTCTCCCTTTTCAACGTTAAAGGACTTGCTGAAGCCCAGCTTGTCGACGTAGAAGCTGCCAGCGGCTTCGAGAAGCTCGTCTAGAGACGAAGTTTCAATGTTTTTTCCGAGGACATCCTGCATTTCCTCGTATATTGTCTCGCCGATGAAAGGCGCGAAGGCCAGGCTGCTTTTTCCCAGGGCGTCCCAGAGGGCCTTCTCCACGCCATACAGTATAATTTTCAGCAGCTTCGTTCTCTGCTCACCCGCGCCTTCCATTCTATCCACCCATTAGGTGTATTCCAGGAAAAAATATTTAGTGATTTGGTGCCAATGTCTGCATTATTTTTTAAAGAATATTCTAAATTTATTTAAAAATGGACGTAAACGATAATATAAATTATTTAAAGAAAACACTAAAATTACTCATTAATAATGTTCACAGCCACACCTTCCAGGCCTTCAACCCTCCTTCCCTTGTCAACGTCGCCCACGTGAACTATGACCTCAGCAGCCCTAAGCGTCCCCGCAACATCCTCGGCTATCTCGCGCAGCTCCTCCGACACCTCGGGGTCCTCGGTGTATATGTGGACCGCCTTTATCTCCGCTCCCAGCGGTATCCTCAAGTCGTGTTTAAGCCTCCTGGCCTCGGCAATGATCTTTATCGCCTTTTCGCCGAGCATGGCCGGGCTCTCCTCCCAGGACGGCTTTTCGGGCCATGGAGCAGTCGTGATGCTCTCCCACTCGTAGCCGGGGAAGAGCCTGTGGTAGAGCTCCTCGGCTATGTGTGGCGTGAATATGCTCATCATGCGGTAGAGCGTTAGGAGAACTGTTGATAAGGTGTAGAGAGCGGCCTCGTCGCTGCCCCTGGCTAGGCGGTACTTTATGGCCTCCAAATAGTGGTCGCAGAGCTTGTGCCACGCGAAGTCTATTAGGCGGAGCGATGCGCCCTGGAAGTCGTATTTTTCGAGGCTCTGCGTCACCGCCTCTACGGTATCGGCTAGCTCCCTGAGGATCCAGTGGTCGACGGGCCTGAGCTGAGGCGTCTCTGAGAAGTTGTAGGTGTACTCTTTCAGGTATCTATAGGCGAAGCGGCTTGCATTCCAGATCTTTGTGAGGAAGCGCTTAGTGTACTTTAGGCCTTCCCAGCTGAACCTGACGTCCTGCCCCGTACTTGCGGCGGTTGCCACCCAGAGGCGGAACGTGTCCGCGCCGAATCTTTCGACGACGTCGAGTAGGGCCACGTAGTTGCCGTAGCTCTTGTGCATCATCCTGCCGTCGGTGCCGCGCACCATGCCGTTTATAAGGGCCGTCTTGAACTGCGCCTTCCCGAAGAGGGCTACGCCGCGCAGTATGAGGTAGTAGTCCCACGTTCTAATGATGTCGTAGCCGTTCGGCTGGAGGTCTGCTGGGAACAGGCGCTCGTCCATGTTGTCCGGCCACCCGGCGTGCACGGCGGCGGTTATGCTTGAGTCCATCCACGTGTCCATGACGTCCGTCTCACCCACAATGTTTGTCGAGCCGCAGACGGGGCACTTCTTGACGGGTGGGGGGTCCTTGCGGGGGTCTATCGGCGTGTGCTCCTCGTCAACCACTATTACGTGGCCGCAGTCCTTGCAGTAGTACACCGGGAAGGGAGTTGCGAATAGTCTTTGCCTCGATATAACCCAGTCCCAGTCCAGGCTTTTAACCCAGTTTTCGAGGCGCTTGTACATGTAGGGTGGAACCCACTGGATGCGGCGGGCCTCCTCGAGAACCTTTGGGGCGAGCTCCCGGGACTTTACGAACCACTGATGCTTCGGCAGGATCTCCACTGGGGTGTGGCACCTCCAGCACGTCCCAACGCTGCTCTTGACGTTTTCTACCTTGACGAGCAGGCCCTTCTCCTTGAGGAGCTCCGCCATCTTGCGGCGGGCCTCCTCCACCTTAAGCCCTGCAATCGGGCCCGCATTCTCGTTCATGTAGCCCTTCTCGGTTATCGATATGATTAGGGGCAGGTTGTACCTCTTCTGCCACTTAACGTCCGTCTTGTCGCCGTACGTGCATATCATGACCGCGCCGGTGCCGAACTCCCGCTCAACATCCTCGTCCGCGATTATCGGCACTTTACGCCCGTAGATAGGGACTATGGCGTGCTTTCCGACGAGGTGCTTATACCTATCGTCCTCCGGGTGAACCGCTACGGCCACGCAGGAGGGTAAGAGCTCGGGCCTCGTAGAGGCTATAACGAGGTCCTCGCCTGTCTCCTCGACCTTGAACTTGAAGTAGTAGAGGGGCCTGTCCCGCTCGACATACTCGACCTCCGCCTCAGCTATGGCTGTTTCACAGCGGGGACACCATATGACCGGGTGCTCCCCCCTATAGACGAGGCCCTTCTTGTACATTCGGATGAAGCTTATCTGCGTCTTCCTCCAATAGGAGGGGTCCATCGTCATGTACTCCGTGGTCCAGTCTATGCTCAGCCCAAGCGCTTTAAGCGCCTTCCTCATAGAGTCTATCCACTTCAGCGTGTACTTCTTGCAGAGCTCTATGAACTCCTGGGGGTCATACTCGCTTTTACGCTTCCCAGTCTCCTTTTCAACCCGCACCTCTGTTGGGAGGCCGTGGCAGTCCCACCCCTGCGGGAAGAGGACGTTGTAGCCCCGCATCCTCTTATAGCGGGCCACGAAGTCTATGTAGGAGAAGTTCAGCGCGTTCCCCACGTGCACCTCCCCGCTGGGGTAGGGGGGCGGCGTGTCTATGCTATAGGTGGGCCTCTCCCGGTCCTCCCTGTCGAACCTGTAAATACCCTTCTCCTCCCACACGCGCTGCCACTTAGCCTCTATCTCCGCGAAGTCGTACCGCTTGGGAAACTCCTCGCTAGGCTGGGACATGACAACCACCCCTAATAAGAGCTGGGAAATATAAGGGGATGGGTTCCCGCTGGGCTTCTAGAAGGATACGCCCGGCGTCTCCATCACCGCCATAGTCTCCGGGAGGGAAGCTAAAAAATATTCCCCTAATGATGGTGGTGATGCCCAAGCTCCTCGTCGATAAACGTCTCCTGAGGCTCAGCTATACCCAGTATCTCCTTTTCAAGCCTCTCAGGTATCTCCACCTCGTAGGCTTCGAGGATCTTCGCCACGAAGTAGGGGTCAGGCGCAGCCCCCTCGAACTCCACCTTGTCCTCCCCATCCACCTGTATCACGTTTTTAGGCACAGCGTAGACGCCGTACTTGTCCGCAAGGTCTGGGAACTCAAGCGCCTCTATCATGTCGCCGTAAATGTTCTTGTTTACCATGGCGAACCTGTGCGTCGCCCTGACAGCGAGCGGGCAGTAGGGACACGTTGGGGTGACGAAGATCATTATCCGGGTGGGCTTTGTAACGTATTTTTTGAGAAGCTCCGCGAGGTAAGGGGCCACATCCGCATGCCCCCTTGACACGTCTATTATATCCTCCACGAAGGCTCCGAACTCGTAGCCAGCCGGGATGCCGAAATACCTGATGTTCCACTCCTCCGTGCCGTGTATCAGGAGCGCTGGGAACATGTCTATCTTGTACTTCTCGACTTCCGGCGCGCTCTTCTCTAGCTTCACATAGCTCACCTTGCCGTCGGAGGCCTTGTTTACCAGCTTCAGTATCTGCTCCGTGTCCTCACAGTAGTGGCAGTGCGCCTCCGGGTCCACGAAGAAGTATATCGTCACCGGGTTCTCGAGAGCCCTGAACATCTGTCTGAGCTCGTTCACCAGTCCCTCGTCGTATTCTACCGGCATATAACGTCCCCATCCACAGAGAAGACGCCAGCAGATATACCTTACCCCCTCTACACGCTTGAATTCCTAAATGATTGGGTAATATTCGGCGGCGCCACTTACAATGCGAGACGCTATGAAGAGCGAGTGGCTACGATGGCCCACTATGGAGGAGGAGATACTGATAATCGAGAACACGGACCACGTGTTTTTCAACCTCCCCTACCGGCTCTACGAGGAGGGGCTTCGCGAACACCTAAAAGAGCTGGGGGTGGAAAAGGTGGAGAGCACCGACGACCCGCTCGGGGGGAGAAGGATCATTATCGTACTTGACAAACAATCGGCGCTCGAGCTTAAGGCGTGGATAACCATACAGGTTTCCAAGAACTCCTCCAGGTACTTCGTCACAGATCTAGAGGAGATTTAACATATGGACGGGACAACCCCCTCCCGCAAAAGCCTTTCTTCGTCCTCTTCAACCCCGTAGAGCACATAGTCTATTTCCTCCTCGCTAATCACAGGCCTCCCCTCCTCTACGGGGTATGTGTATGGCAGCTCGACGCTCCACCCCTCAGGGTGCTTCAGCCTCAGCCCCCTAATAACCGGTATCTCATCCACCTCTACTCCCCGGGCAACCATCAAAGCCACGTAGACAGCCCCGTCAATCGTGTACTGGCCCTCGCCGAGGCTGCGAGCCACAGCACCAAGCTTTTCCAGCTTCGATGTGAGGAGGGAGCGCGTCCTTCCCAGGGGCGGGTGAGCACCCATTATGCCGCCCACCACTACGGCCGTGGGCCCCGTAAAGTCGCTTGGGCTAAGCCTCTCCTTAGCCGTGGGGTCTAGAACTATTATACGTCTCCCCTCTAGTAGCCTGACTAGGTCCACGATGCTCTCCTCGAAAACCCTAGCGTCCCTCGCCAGGAGTTCCCTTTCACACCGGCTCTTCACGTTCGTTATCCATAGGTTGCCGGGCCCGGCCAGCCGTGAGGCGCTGCGAAGCTCTATGTGCATCCACTTGCTCGTGAACGGCTCTAGGTGCTCTATGATTATTAGGGGGCTGCTCAGCGGGGTTCGAGTCGTCACGGCGTCAGCCCTTGCACGGCTCATCATAGCAGCGTTGAGAAGAAGGGCTAAGGAGATATATAAAATCAAAAATTAGGTGTTCCCCGGCTTTAGATCTTGCTGTAGATCAGTATTGCCAGCAGCAAGCCGTAGACCGCTATACCTTCCGCCAAACCACCCATGATAAGCATCCAAGTCTTCGTCTCAGGGTTTTCGACCATAGCAGCAAAGCCCGCAGTAGCTACACCTTTGAGTGCTATACCGGCTGCAACGGTGGATCCTATTAAGCCCAACGCCGCGGCTATTAAAGCCAGAGCCTCAGGTTCTGTGATGCCTGCCTTAGCTTCTTGCCCTAGAGTGTTGTGGCTGCTAGATAATGCTATTGAGGCGACTACGCTTGTCGACGCTATAATCACTATTATGTTCAGCACCGCCAGTGCTAATAGGAATCTGTTTGCCTTCATCTATGCCACCTATCTTTCCAATCCTCTTCCCATATAATACCAAATAAAGATTATTATTTCATCACGGCCCTTTCCAGCTCAACCTCGGCCTTCACTAATGGTTCGAAGGGGATTCCGGAGCCCTGGTAGAACTTCGTTGAGAACTCGTAGTAGAGAAGCCTTAGAGACTGTATACCCACGGCGAGGGCCTCTATTGCGAGTACGAAGAAGTTAGCTAGGATATAGCTTATAGCAAAGCCGGCCATGGGAACCAGTCCTTCCGCCAACAGTCCAAAGGCTTCGTGAGCCATTGCGAATGCGGCGAGCCTAATGTAGGAGAGGGAGTTTGCAGGATAAGCCATTATCATTTCTATGAGTTCTTGGAGGGCCTCCATTATGTACTCGGAGTCCTTTGTCTTCAGGAACTTTGCTGCCCCGTAACCCATTAACACGAGCATGGCGCCTACGAGAAGATACACGCCTGGAAGCACCTCGGGCTTTGCGAGCGCCCTGAGGTCGAAGCCGTACTCGGAAAGCTTGTACACCGTGTAAACGCCGCCGGCATAATACAGTATGCCGAGTAGCGTTGTTCCACCAAATATTGCCCCCTCATAGTCCTTCATTCTTAGATGATTAATTATGCTGAGCGAAAATGAGAGGAAGAGCTGTATGACTCCGAAGACAAGAGCTACTACTATTATTTCCATGATATCCTCTAGTGGCTTTATTAGGGCCATGTGCGGGCACACCGGGTAGAGGAACACGAGGCACCCGTAGGCCGCCCCGAAGACTGCGGCTGCGAGGCCGGAGAGCATTGCGAGGGCTCCGAGCGTCTGCGCGCCTTTCTCGGTTATCCCTAGGAGCCTGTATTTTGTTTTGTAGAGCCAGAGCCCGAAGAGCGAGATGAGGAGCCCCTGGCCTATGTCGCCGAACATCATACCGTACATTGTTATGAAGAGGAGCATGTAGATGGGGGTGGGGTTTATCTCCCAGTAGCTGGGCGTGCCGAGCATCTCGGTTAGCGTGTAGAAATACTTGAGGAGTCCCTTGTGCTCAATATATGTCGGCGCCTCCTCGTTCAACCCCACGTCCTTAATCTTGAGGTAAAGTATCCTGGGGACGTTCTCCTCGAGAATCTTTATGAATAAGGGCTTGAGCTTCGCCGGTAGGTAGCCCTCGGCTATTATAAGCCTCCTGTTCCTGAAAACCCTGAGCTCACTCAGGGCTGTCTGGGCCTTATAGATAGTCTCTATTGTGGGCTCGTAGGCGAGTATCTCCGCCGCGCTTTTGAGGAGCTTAGACGCCTTCTCCAGCAGCTTCTTCTCGACTTGCTCGTTACCGGCCGCCAAAACCTCTACGTCTGTGTTTAGATCCTCTTCAACCTCTCTTGCCCCTTCAATTATGGTGTCGGCAGTGTCAAGTATTTCCTTGACTTTTTCCAGCCTCGACTCCTCTGGAAGAAACTTTAGCTCTATACGACCCTCAACAATGTCGCTGTAAAGCTTGTACGCGTTAATCAATTCTATGTCGCCAGTCTTCCCGACAAGACGGGAAGCCTTTATCGCGCCGCTCTTCGCCGCATAGACGAGAAGGGAGGCCAGTACAACAATTGCGGTGCGCTCCACGTTGCTCCTCATCCTTTCAATGTGCTTTTTGAACTCGGCCACGTCCTGGGGGCCCATGTAGTAGCGCACCAGGTCGTAGCGCTTGCTTATACGGGAGATCTCGTTGAATACCTCCTCCGTGTCAGCTATCATGACTGCGACCTTGTATCCCATTATCGGGAAGACCTCCAGGTTTACGTAGCGCCCGTTTACGACGAGAACCTCTATCTCCCTGCCTCCCTCCTCCTCAAGGGTTATGGCTGCGCTTCCAAACTCGGCGTCCGAGAGAAGCTTGTCCACTTCCTCGCTCGTGCCTGCGAAGACTAGAACCCAGAGATCCTTTGCCTTCTCAAATATCCCTATCTTTTCCATGTGGAGCAGCGTCTTATAGAGTAGTAGGAAGCGGGAGTAGCGTTCAGCCTCGGCAGTGATAAACTGGCATACATCCTGTGGCGCTTCGCTTCTGCACAGCTTAGCCTGAATCTCCATCGGATCTATAGGCTCGTTTTGTAGGAGCTTCGAAGCATAGCCCAAAAGTGTTCCTGAGAGGCCTAGGTCTCTCAGAGCGTCAAGGCTCTTCTCCTCGTAAATCTTGCGAGCGAGCTTTAGGGCTGCAAGCCTGAGTATCGTCTCTCCCAGATTTTCAACGCTTTTCCTGACCCTTTGGAGCGAGAGGTACGCGTTTGTGAATAACTCGTGCTCGGAGGCGCGTTCAAAGTCTACTGCATCCTTTATTACCTGCGCTATCTCCCGTAGGACTGAGAGCATTTCGCGGCGCAGCCTGAGTTCCTCCCTGTTAAGCTTCTCCTCAACCTCTTGTGGCGCAGAGTAGAACCATTCTGGGAGCTCTAGTTCTTCCTCCATGTACCTCCTACGTATCTCCTCGACTTTTTCCTCCAAGCTTTTCGGGTAAATGAGGAGGAGGAAGTACTCCCTATCTGATATCTTAATCTTCCTTACAATCACTCCGAGTCTACGGAGTTCCTGCGAGGCGGAGGCGAGGTTTTCTTCGCGGAGGCAGAGACATGAAGTCTTAGTTCCCACTCCAGGCTTCGCCAGAAGCTCGGGGGAAACGCCCATCTCCTTGAGGCGCTCCAGGGCGCGGCGTAGCTTCTGGATTTTCCGGTACTCGGCGACTAGGCGTTCAAACTCCTTTCTCAAGGCGTCGTTTTCCCTTAGTACTTTGGCCACTGTCTTCTCTGCCTCGTCAACGTTAAGGTTCTCCGGCGTAACTCTCTCTTCAAGCACTTCGAGCAGGAGGGGCGGTATCACACGCTCCGACTCGTTGGAGGCGCGCAGTGAGACCGTCCCGAAGCGTCTAAGAGCCACTAGAAGCTCCACTCTGTTCTCTGCTGGGACGACCACCCTGAACCTAGACATTTTCTCGGGGGCTAGCATTTACACAGGCACCTCAGACTAACACCATAATCACACATTACAAAATTAAATACTATTCTTACTTCTTACTCGCGCGCCACTCCATGAAGTTCTCCACGTACTCCTCGAAGACGCCGCGCTTGGAGAGGTATACCCCGTAGCGGTACAGCGCGGCAAGGGCCTTCACGGCCCTCTCAGGTATCGGGTACGCCGGCACCCCTAGCTCCTCGAACACCCTCCTTTCAAGCACGGCCGCCTCGCTCCAACCCGTGTCAACGGCTAATACAGGCTTTCTGGAGCTCTCCGCAATCTCGCCTATCCTGCGTGCCAGGTCGACGGGGTCAGGTATCCCGGGAACCTGGTGTAGCGCCAACACGACTATACCGTCAACCTCGTCGGAGCTTATCAGCACCTTCAATGCTTCCACGAACATCTCAGTGGTCGCGGAGCCTGTGAGGTCCACCGGGTTACCCAGCTGCGAGAACTCGGGGAATACGCCCTTCTTCTTCAGCCTTTCAAGCTCCTCCCTGGCTCCCCCCTTAAGCTCGGGAACCTTCAAGCCTGAGAGCTCGGCCATGTCCGTGGCCATTACGCCTGCCCCTCCGCCGTCAGTTATTATGCCCACCCTCGGCCCGGGAGGCGGGGGCTGCTTAACAAAGGCCTTCGCATAGTCGAAGAGTTCCTGCAAGTCGTAGGCCCTTATAACGCCGCTCCTCCTAAACGCTGCCTCGTAGATCGCGTCTACACCCGCAACCGCGGCCGTATGGCTTGCCGCAGCCCTGCTCCCAGCCTCTGTGCGGCCGGCCTTTAGGGCGATCACGGGTTTCTTGAGAGATGTTTTGGAGGCGGCCTCTACGAAGCGCCTCCCCTCCTTCACGTTTTCAATGTAGAGAAGAATTACCCGGGTAGCCTCGTCATCCTCAAGATACTCTATGAGCTCCGCCTCGTCAACGTCCACCTTGTTTCCAAAACTTACAAAGTGCGACAAGCCGATTCCCTCGCCTGCCATGTAGTCGAGGGCCGCTGTGCCCACGGCGCCGCTCTGGGAGAGGAGGGCTACGTGGCCCTTGCCAGGCCTTGGTGTGCTGAGAACCTTTCTGCCGTCGCTTAGCGTCTTATGGTATGGTAGGAAAACCGTGTCGACGCCGCTCCACGGAGAGAAGACTCCGATGCAGTTCGGCCCAAGCACTCTTATGCCGTGCTTCCTAGCGGTTTCAGCGAGCTCCTCCTCGAGGTCTTTCCTGCCGACCTCGCTGAAGCCGGCGGAAATCACTATTGCCGCCCGGATCCCCTTGCGCCCCATTTCTTCGAGCACGCTTGGGACGAAGCGTGCCGGTACTACGACGACGCCTAGGTCTACTCCGGGGGGCAGCTCTGACACGCTTTTGTAGACTTTTTCTCCGAGTATCGTGTCGGCCTTGGGGTTTACCCCGTAGACTGCGGCTTTGAGTATGCCTTTGCGCCTGTTTTCCAGGAGTATCCTGAATATTACGTGGCCGGGCTTGTTTTCCTCGCGGGAGGCTCCTATAACAGCTATCGCCTTGGGGTAGAAGAAGGGGTCTAGCTCTTCCTTACGCATGAGCTTCAGCCCATCTCCACAAGGCCCCCTGACATAATAAGAATAACCGCTAAAGATTGTTCACGGGAAACCGAGGTTTGACACTATTTTAATATTTATACAGCTGGGATAATGGTGTATGTATTACATGATTATTTTTGTTTAGAGGGAAAATAAACAAAGCTATGCTTAATAACTCAACAATATATGTTTATATTAGACAAAAAACTTCTGCTGAATATATCACCATGCACCATTTGGCTCCGTATATAATCACCCCTCCGTAGATATGAAAATGCCCTATACCTCGGGTGATCCTTATGGAGACTCCTAAACTCGAAAAGGTTAAGCACCCAGTCCAGGAGGCGGAGGAGCAGTACCTCCGCGATGTGGACTGGGAGAAGTATGAGAACAGCAACACGAACCTCAGCTACAGCAACTTCCGCAACTTCCTCTTCGAGAAGCTCGTCAAGAAGCCTGAGGTGCTCAAGCTCTACCTCCCCCCGAAGCCCGTGGAGCTCCACTACAGGGGCGACATACACATACACAAGCTCCCCGACAGCCTCTGGATACCCTACTGCGCAGGCTGGAGCTACAAGAAGATACTCCAGCTCGGCCTCAAGACCCCCTCCGTCGTCAGCAGGCCCGCCAGGCACTTCAGCACCGCGGTGAGCCACCTCGTCAACTTCTTCTTCATGGGCGCCCAGGAGTGGACTGGGGCCCAGGCGGTCAGCGCCTTCGACCTCTTCGCCGCCCCCTTCGCCGCGAGGGACGGCGCCAGCTACGAGGAGGTGAAGCAGCACCTGCAGGGCATGCTCTTCGAGCTCAACTACCCCGCGCGCGCCGGCTACCAGAGCCCGTTCACGAACATCACCCTGGTCATGGATACTAGCAAGGACATGCTTGAGGGAGACGCGATATACGCGGGCAAGAGGGTTGGGAGCCTCGGCGACTACATTGACGAGGCGCTCATGATTGACAAGGCGCTCTTCGAGCTCTACAGGGAGGGCGACGCGGTGGGCCAGCCATTCACGTTCCCCATCCCCACGCTCATGCTCACCAAGAACTTTGACTGGAACGGGCGCCGCTGGGGCGAGCTCACGGACCTCATCTTCGAGGCGCTGGCGAAGAAGGGCACAGCCTACCTCCTCAACGGCTACAGCAGCAACGTGGAGGCCCTCTACGCCATGTGCTGCCGCCTCACCATAGACGTTGAGCACGTCCTCAGCGCGGGCGGCTCCACGTTCACGCTTAAGCTGGGCCATGCGAGCGAGGAGGAGGCCCTGGAGAGGTTCCTGAAGAGCGGTGACCGCACGAGCTTCGGCATATGGGCTCTGCCCGACGCGACGGGCAGCATAGGCGTTGTCACGCTTAACATGCCGCGCCTCGCCTTCCTCAGCAGGGGCGAGTGGGAGACTTTCGAGGGACTCGTGGACGGCATGCTCGAGCACGCGAGGAAGGTTCTCTTGGAGTGGCGCCGCCGCTACCAGCGCACGCTTGACGCGGGCCTCATGCCGCTCACCAAGACGTACCTGGGCCACTTCAAGCACCACTTCAACACTATAGGCATAATAGGGCTCCCAGAGGCGGCTGCGAACTTCATGCGTGACCCGGCCGTGTGGAGCGAGGGCAGCTACAGGGACATGCAGGAGGCCGTGGAGATAGAGAGGCGCATGGTCGAGTACGTGAGGAGGCGCGCCGAGGAGTTCGAGAAGGCCGACGGCTACCTCTACAACGTCGAGGAGATACCTGGGGAGAGCACGGGCTACAGGCTTGCGAGGCTCGACATGGAGTTCTTCAGGGAGGAGTATGAGCGGGGCGAGCTGCTCATACCCAGCGACGGGACGGCGCCGTTCTACAGCAACAGCGTCGTGCCATACTACGCGGACGTCCCGATTTTCAGGCGCGCCGTGTGGGAGGGCGAGGTGCAGAAGGAGTTCACCGGCGGCGTGATGATGCACCTGTTCCTCGCCGAGCAGCCTGACCCGAAGGCGCTGAAGAACCTCATCTACCGCATCGTTACCAACACAAAGGTGGTGTACTTCAGCATCACACCGACGATAACGGTTTGTAGGGAGTGCGGCGCGAGCACGACCGGCTACCTCGAGGCGTGCCCCAAGTGTGGTAGCAGGAACGTTGACCACTGGAGCCGCATAGTGGGCTACTACAGGCCTGTGAAGAACTGGAACCTTGGGAAGAAGGCGGAGTTCAAGCTCCGCGTCCAGTACAGGAAGGGCTCGGTTAAAAACTAGGCTTTTCTCTACATATTTTACGGTTATTCTAAGGGTAGAGGCTTGTAGCCTTTGTCGCCGCTTATCATTAGGGCGGCCGGCCTTTCTATGGGGTAGAAGCGGCAGCTGAACACTGTAACTGTTTTCCCCCCGAAGTGCTCCTTGAAGCCCCCAGGGTATGGCTGATGGGCCCTAATTAGGGACTTCAGGTTGTTACGTGAGAGGAAGTCTTCGACGGCTTTTCGCCCATAAAGGTATACTCCCTCTCCTCTCCAGGGGTTCGGCTCGAAATAGTCTATGTTTTCGTCGGGGTCGTTCCATAGTATCTCGAACGCCGTCTGGTGAACTGGCTCCGGGTCGTTTTTGGGCAGGGAGGTTATATCTTCGACTGATTTCAGGCTTCTGGCTATGCCCCCGTGAACCGCTAGGTATGCGTTGTTTATCAGGGCGGCGTAGCTCATGTTAGCGAAGAGCTTCTGGAACTCTCTGTATGCCCTGAGGCCATACCTGCTCGCCACCACTTCTAGGAAGCCGTAGCGCTTGTTCATTAGGGGGGACTCGTGGTTTCCCCTGACTAGGAAGACGCGGTCTGGATGGGATAGCTCCAGTGATAGGAGGAAGGCGAGGTTTTCGAGCTGGTACGGACCTCTGTCGACGTAGTCCCCGAGGAATACTATAGCGTCCCACTCCTTCCTTGCAGCGCTCAGGCTGGAGAAGACGTCGCCGTGTGTGTCCCCGACTACGAGCACGTTTTCGGCTTCCACAATGTAGAGCTGGGGGTCGGCGGCGTGTTTTTCGGTGGCCATTTCAAGTAGCTCGCTGTACACGTCCCAGGGTATGGGGCGTGGCTGGGTGTGTGCGAGAAAGTCTTGGAAGAGCCGTTGGGGGTTCATTGTGTGGCGCCGGGTAAGGGTTCTCCCTTGCAGTAGACTATTCCTCTAACCCTTCTAACAAAGTTGGGGCAGAAGAAGCACTGTAGGAATGACACCTTCTTTTTTAGTACGGGGCAGTATACGGCTTCCTTCTTCATCTGGGAGATCTTCTTTTTGGAGAGGGCTCCTTTAAGCTGCTCTGAAAGCTCCCTGGGAACCCTCATGGCGCGGGGCAGCTGCTCCACCGGCACCTCGTATCTGTAGTCTCTGTTCTCCACAGAGTAGCAGGAGGGGCAGGTGCTCTATAACGGTTTTCGTCAGCGCTCGAAGAGGATTTTACGCCATCCCTCACGTTTCGCTTCTTCGAGGAGACCTTTCCAGCCCTTTTCTCCTAGAATGGAGATTATCTTGTTCCAGTTTATCAGCGTCATAAGCACCATTGCGGCGACGAATATTACGATTGAGACGGTGAGGCTTAGCCAGAAGTTCTCCTTGCCGACGGCCTCCACCACTATGCGTCCCGTATATGCGGTGGCTATGCTTATCATTGTTTTACCAGCCGTAACTGCTAAGAAGAACTTGAGGGGGTCGTACCTCATTATGCCTAGCAGCGCTATCACCACGTCGTCGGGGCTCGGTGTAGCTGCGAAGACGAAGACGAGGAGTGCGCCGTAGTCGCCTATCATTTTGCTCAGCTTTTCCATTTCCTCCCTTTTTTCCTCGCTGAGGAGGTGGGCTGCTCCTCGGCTGGCGTAGAATATCGCTAGCTTTCCTATTCCCGCCCCTAGGCCGCTTACCGCTCCGACTAATAGGGGGTTGCTGCCGGGGATGTACGCGGCGTAGAGGTAGACCGCTACCAGGTAGGGTATCGGTATGAAGGGTATCAGGTTGCCTAGCACGGATATCACGAAGATTCCAGCGTAGCCGCCTACTCCTCTCGCAATGGCGAGTAGCCAGTCTACCCCTATCACTGTGAAAGCACTTTTAGATGTAGAGGGGAGCCCTTTAATAGGCTATATGCTGGATACAAGGAAGCTGCTTGAAGAGAGAGGGTACGAGTACTACGGGTACGACGAGCCTCCTCTCACCCCCGAGTACGCCGAGGTAACGTTCGGAGAGCTGCTCGGCCTCTCCAAGGCTGAGGGGAGGCTGGGAGAGCTGCTTGATAAGAGGCTTTACAAGCACCAACTCGAGGCTTACAGGGCCCTTGCTGAGGGCTTCAATCTCGCCTTGCGGGCAGGGACGGGTAGCGGGAAAACGGAGGCCTGGATCATCTATGCCGTCAAGGAGCGGCGGCGAGTATTAGCGCTGTATCCGACCCTGGCGCTGGCTAATGACCAGTTGGCTAGGCTGCGCGACTACTCTGGCAGCCTGGGCTTTAGGGTTATGGCGATAGACTCCGTGGAGCGAGGAAGGCTTTCGAGGGAGGGGGTTAGCTCGTCGAAGATAAGGACTATGCTGGCGTCGAGCGACGTGGTAGTAACTAACCCGGCTTTCCTCCTAATGGACCTTAAGCGGGTAGCGGCGCAGCCGTCGAGAAGCCTGTTCATTTCCGCCCTTAGAAGCCTCGACCTACTGGTGCTCGATGAGCTGGACTTTTATGGGCCCCGTGAGCTCTCGCTGCTCCTCGCGATGATTGAGATAGTGTCAGAGCTTAGCGACGGGCGGCTCCAAGTGGCTGTTCTTACGGCGACGCTAGCCGAGCCCGGGGAGCTGTGCGGCGCTCTGAAAAGGTTTACCGGCCGTGAATGCCGCGTAGTCGGCGGCAAGCCGTTCCGCGTGGAGAACCGGGTGACGGTGGTTTTAGGTAAGAACCTGAAGGGGCTGTATGAAGAGGCGAGAAGCTATGCGAAGCTTTTGCGTGAGAACGGGGCGGGAGAGGACGTTTTAAGGGCCCTGGAGGATTACGGGGAGTTTAAGCGTGGCGTGTACAAGGTTGTTGAGGCTTTGAGGGCGTTGGGCGTTGAGATGCCTTCTCCTCACGTTGACCCCTTGGAGGTTATCTCGGGGTATGTTGACGACGAGTATGTGACTCTCGTTTTCACGAGGAGTATTTCCCGTGCCGAGGAGTTGTATAGGAAGCTTAGGTACTCGCTCCCCGAGGATAAGAGGGGGCTCGTAGCTTCGCACCACCACCTCGTGTCCAAGGAGAGGAGGGGTGAGATAGAGGAGGCTGCTAGGCGGGGCGAGGTTAAGGTCATATTTACGCCTAGAACCCTGGCCCAGGGCATCGACATAGGCACGGTAGCTAGGATTGTGCATGTAGGGCTTCCGGACACTGTGAGGGAGTTCAGGCAGAGGGAGGGTAGGAAGGGGCGGCGGGAAGACATAGAGTTCACCGAGACGGTTATTGTCCCCGGCAGTAGGTGGGACAGAGAGCTTCTTTCTAGGGGGCTTGAGACCTTTAAGGCGTGGGCTGAGGCGCCTCTAGAGCTGGCCGTGGTGAACCCGGAGAACAAGTACGGCTTCCTCTTCAGGTCTCTCTACAAGTTTAAGAGCGGGGCGGGACTGGAGGCGGGTGAGAGGGAGTTTCTCGAGAAGCTCGGGTTGCTGAGGGGTAACAGTCTTACCAGGAGGGGGGAGCGGGCGTGGTACTACATAAACTTCTACGAGTTTGCGCCTCCCTTCGGGATTAAAAGGGTCATGGTTAGGAGCAACGGCGAGGAGAGGTACCTGGAGGATATATCGTTCAGCGACCTCGTGGAGAAGTTCCAGGTGGGGTGTTTCGACTACAGTAGCGACGGCGTCGTCGTAGAGCTCGAGCTTGGCGGTAGGAGCGGGAGAATGGTTAGGCGGGTTAAGCTTGCCGAGATACGGGAGCCCCTCCTCTACAAGTATGAGCCGCTAGCCTACGCGTTGGAGGAGTACAGGAGGGTTAAGCACAGGTGGGGTGAGAAGCCCAGCCTCTTCTCAGACTATGTGAGGGGGCGTATACACTCAGACTCTATCTGTAACGTGAGGCCGCCGACCACTGGTTTCGGGATGTACGTTAAGATTCCCTACAAGGTTGTCTGGATAGTTGAGGGTGAGGGCGGCCGCCTAGTGGACACGTCCGCGGGGACCCTGGTGCTGCGGGAGAGGAGGGTTATAGAGGTTCCCTCGATGGTTGCCGGGCGCTACACGGACTACGGGTACGGCGAGGTTTTCGAGCTCGACCCGGGGGAGAAGCTGGAGCGTATCAGGCTTGGCCTGGCAACGCTGATGGTGTTTCTGAGAGAGGAGTTTCGGCTGCCCCTGGGCGTTATCTCGTACTCCCTGAGCAGCGTTGGCGGCAGAAAAACAATGATACTGTGGGAGGAGGAGAGCTCCGGCCTCGTAGAGAAGCTTGACTGGGAACGCATCTACAGGGCTCTCGAGGAGTGGAAGCCTTCCCCGATAGCCGAGATATACCTGGAGGAGCAGGACGAGGAGGCCCATCTGGAGTGGTTGGCGCTTGGAGGCCGCTGGGACTTGGCGGTCGACATGGCTAGGCGTGTGGTTTCGTACGTTCTTCTCTCCAAGAGGGTGCGCGTAACTTTTTCCGGGAGGGAGCTTTACGTGCCGAAGCCGGGCCCCCAGCTCGGGCTCTTAGCGCTTGACACGCTCCTGCTTCCGCTCACAGAGGACGGCGAGGTTGCCCTGGGGCTTATCGCAATGTTTGACGGTGAAAGGGTTACTGTCTCAAAGTTTCTCAGGGAGTATACGAGGACGAGCGGGGAGAAGGAGCGGCTTGAGGGGGAGCTTAGGGAGAAGGTGGATGCCGGTTACAGCGTTCTAGTGTACGGGCTGGAGCGGGTGCGGGAGGAGCTGCACAGCATGGGGCTCACGTACTATGCGGCGCTTTTAAGCGGCCTAATAGAGATGGGCAAGATAGTTGACGTCGAGAAGGAGTATAGGAGAGTTCTCGGGGAGGAGTATGTGCCGCTTAGGGAGCTGGCCCCTGGGCTTGGCGTAGAGTATGAGCACGGGCTAGAGGAGGTGGCGTCTGAGCTTGCTAGAAGCCAGGCTAGGATTAGGGGCCTGCCCTACTCCAAGTGGCTGTACTTTACAAAGTTCCTGACGGAGAAGGCGGCCAAGTTCCTTGAGGCAAACGTGAAGGCGATATACATGGCCTGGCTTGCACTGCGTGAACTAGAAGCCGCCAATAAATAATTTGACTGTAACTGTGAGATAAAATATGAAATGGTGTCGCTGAAGAGTCTTGCGGAGAGAATCTATAAGTCTCCCGAAGCAGAGGTTTACCAGCAAATAATCGAGCACGCGTCCAAGTGCAGTGAGACAACGGAGGAGATGGTACGGGCCCTGGAGAGCAGCCGTGAAAAGCGCTACGAGCCCGCCAGGGAGGCCCTTGGGAGAATAATCCGCCTGGAGGAGGAGGCGGACGCCCTGAGGAGAAACATTCTGGAGCGCCTCGCGGTTATAGGTATTCCCCCCAGTGTTAGGCAGGACTATGTGAGGATTGCTGAGCGTATAGACATGATCGCCGACCGCGTAAAGGCGGCGGCCCGCACCCTACTAGTGGTTGGCCCAGAAAACCTGGGCGAGGATCTGCTAGACATTCTCCGGGAGGAGGCGCGGGCGGCTTCGAAGGCCACTTCGCTGCTCGTTGAAGCCCTTGAGAAGAGTAGGAGGGAGTACGACGAGGCCCTGGCGACTGTAAAGGAGATAGAATCCGTGGAGGACAGGGGTGACGAGCTGTACATTCACGCACTCACGCTACTCCGGAAGAGGCAGGACCTTCTGGTGTACAAGCTTGTAAACGACCTGGAGGGGGCTATTGACGCGGCGGAGGACGCGAGCGACGTGCTCGAGGAAATACTGGTTAGGATAATCAGGTAGGTGTAAGCCTTGGACCTGCTACTCGTGCTACTCATAGTTATGGCGCTCTACGTCGCCTGGAGCGTCGGCGCGAACGACGAGACAATGGCCCTTATAGCCGGCCTCAACATGTACAGCATCTCACTAATAGTCGCCATAGGCGCCATACTCGACCTGCTGGGAGCAGTGACGTTCAGCTACAAGGTGGAGGAGACGCTTGGCGAAAGACTGCTAAGCTTCAACCTGACCATTGCGGACGCCCTGATAATAGTGTTTGCCATAGCCTCCTGGCTCCTAGTTGCCTCGCTTAAGGGGTGGCCCGTCTCTACCACGCATTCCGCGGTGGGCGCCGCTATAGGCCTGGGACTATACAAGGCCGGCATCATGGGGGTGAACTGGAGCGTCCTGGGAGAGGTTGTGGGCGGCTGGGTTCTATCGCCTGTCCTGGGCCTTGTAGGGGCGTACGCGGCGATACTCCTGCTTCATAGGGCGGCTGGGAGGACTATAAGGGGCTTTGACCGCGAATTCAAGGTGAGACGCTTATCGGGATGGCTGCTCTTCCTCTGGGCCGGCGTCACCGCGTTCAGCCGGGGCGCCAATGACGTGGCAAACGCCACCGCCTTCTTAACACCTTTTTCCTCGAGCCCCGACCTTATGAGGCTGCTAGGCGGCGCCGGCATGGCCGTGGGTCTCTACATGATCGGCAGGCGAGTGGTGAAGAACGTGGGGCTGGAGCTAGTAGAGCTTGACCCTCTCACGGCCCTAGGGGTGCAACTGGTCGTAGCCTTGATACTACTCGTAGGCACGTACATGGGGCTTCCACTCTCGGGCACGCACATACTGGTGAGCGCGATAATCGGGGCCGGCCTGGCCAAGCGAGTGTGGGTTAACACTTCAAATCTCAAGGAAATCGTGGCCACGTGGGTGGCGACCTTTCCGGGCGCAGCTGTTATAGCCTACGTCGTGTGCGTCGTGCTTGGCGGAATGGCGCTTATATAGGCGACGCGGCACGTTTTTCTACCCGGTTTTTCTCTGAACCCCGTGATTGGTCAACAGGTTA
>JALVKT010000119.1 GCA_027027675.1 Thermofilaceae archaeon
TGGGAGAAGGGCATGTGCCCCACATCGTGAAGCAGCGCAGCTATTCTCACCGCCTCCACTGTTTCGAATTCGAGCCCCGCCTTAGAAGCCATGAGGCCGGCTAGGTGCATTGTTCCCAGCGAATGTGCGAAGCGCGTATGGGTCGCGGATGGATAGACGTACTCTGCCGGGCCCAGCTGCCGGATGCGGCGCAGCCTCTGCAGGGGGCACGAGTCAAGAATTTTCAGTTCTTCACGTGTCAGCTCTATAAAGCCGTGGATGGGATCGAAAATCCTCTTTACGTAGCGCTGCCTCGTCATGTGGAGCCGGGGAAGCTATGCGCAACGCCTGATTTATACTACACTTCTGCTCCTGAGCACTTATGAGCGAGAAAAACGTGGAGCGAGTGGGCGAACAGAGCGTTTATAGTGGCAGGAGAATAAGTCTCTCCATTGTAAGATACAGGAAAAACGGCAGAATATATGACAAGGAGGTTGTAAGACACCCCGGGGCCGTGGTAATACTGCCCATCGTGCACGGAGAGGTTATCCTTGAGAGGCAGTACAGGCCAGCCATAGATGAGTGGATACTTGAGCTCCCAGCTGGAACGCTTGAAAGCGGAGAGACGCCTGAGGCATGCGCCAGGCGTGAACTACTCGAAGAGACGGGCTACTTTGCAGACACACTTGTGCATCTAGGCTCCTTCTACGCATCACCGGGTTATAGCGACGAGCTACTCCACGCGTTCCTCGCCGAAAACCCGGTGTACCGCGGACGCGCCCCCGAGGAGTACGAGGCGATAGAGATCGTACGTGTGCCTCTCAGCGTTTTCGAGAAGTGGATTGAGGAGGGAAAAGTTAGGGACGCCAAAACCCTTGCAGCCTACGCTCTCTACATCTCCCGGGAAAAACGGAAATAGTTGCTGCGTGAAATGAGCTGGGGGATGACGTGCCTTCAGTGGGCCGAGGTAGTGTGAGGACTACCCGGCAAGGCGGACCCCCCTCCCCTCTCCAGAAAGAGTTTCACCGGGCTGTGGACGGCATCCTTGCCGGCGCGTATAGGGGGTTGCGGGCGGCGTGCCCCTGGGACACCTCGCTTTGGCTTGCAAGCCTGCTGGTTGCGACGCTTGAGGAAAAGCGTGTCCCCTACGTACATGTTGACGGCCTCTCCGGCTCTATTCGCGCAAATCTTGGTTTAGACGAGAAAAGCCTCGTAGTGGCCGTCTGCGACGCACTGGTTGCGGGTGGTGAAGCGCCGCTTGTGTGGGCCCGGAGGGTCGCGGATAAAGTGTCAGGGAGGGGGCTCTCCGCGGCAGAGAAAATGGCGCGGAGCGATGACAGGTTACGCCGCAGATGCGGGGGAGTAATGCTTGGCGTAGCGCATGTTCTGCGGGAAGGCAGTGGAGTGCTGGGCGGGAAGGGGCGGGAAGCACTGCTCCGGTACGCTGCTTTAAGGGGAGGGTTTACGGTGTATGTTGGTAGCCGGCCGCGCGTATGGGTTACAGCCCTTTTGGGGCCTAGAACCGTTTTGCCGCCGCACTATGTGGGCGTGTCCTGTAGGGACGAGAGCCTCCAGGTATACTTTCCCGGGGCGGGCACGTGGAAGTACCGGTTTGTGCAGGGTTAGATAAGATTAATATCTCCCCCGGGGCGTGAATGGTAGGGACTACTATGAGGAAGTCAAAGGAGCGTGGACAGTCACACTCTACAAGGCCACCCGTCATTGAGAAGCCTGAATGGGTGGACATGCCGCCTGAGAAGGTGGAGGAGCTAGTAGTCACCCTGTACAAGAAGGGTTACCCGTTATCGCTCATAGGAGTGATCCTTAGAGACCAGTACGGTATACCCCTGGTAAAGGCGGTTACAGGTAAGAAGGCGCTACGCATCCTCCGGGAAAGGGGGATGGCCCCGGAGATACCGGAAGACCTTTTCAACCTTATAAGGCGTGCGGTGAGGATTAGGCGTCACCTCGAAGAGCACCCCAAGGATTACCACTCGAAGCGCGGGCTGCAGCTCGTTGAGAGCAAGATCTACAGGCTTGCAAAGTACTATAAGCGTACGGGCGTGCTGCCGCAGGACTGGAAGTACGAGCCGGAGAAGATAGCTATCTACGTGTAAGCACATGGGTTTTTAGGGGCCAGCGCGCCCATACCCCTGGTGTTTTGATGAGCGCTGACTCTCTCAACGACTTGCTCGGCGAGGCCGCGGACATCCTAAGCGAGATGTTTAGCGAGGGCGAGGTTCTCGTAGTATCACATTACGACGCTGACGGACTTTCAGCAGCCTCAATCTTCACAAGCCTCCTCGAAGAAATGCAGGTCCCCTTTCACCTGAAAATTGTGGAGCAGCTCTACCCCGAGATCCTCGGCGAGATAGGGAAGCTCGGCTACGAAAACGTGGTATTCCTCGACCTGGGGAGCGGGTACAAGTCCCTCATAGCGAAAATGGGGGCTAAACGCGTGCTCATCGTGGACCACCACCTCTCGCTCGGCGACGCCCCACGCGTCGTAGAACTTAACCCTTACCTCGCCGGCATTGACGCCTCCAAGGATATAAGCGCGGCGGGCACCGCGTACCTCCTCTACCGGCGGCTACTACCCGGGAAGAGAGACTCTGTGATCCACCTCGCAGTGACAGGCGCCCTGGGGGACAGGCAGGACGCTGGGCCAAAGTTTTCTCTCACAGGCGTAAACAGGGAGATTGCTGAGGAGGCTAGGGGGCTCGGCCTACTCGACTTCAAGGTGGGGCTGCGCCTCTTCGGCGTTTCGCAGAGACCCCTTGTAAGGGCGCTCGCCAACACCTATGACCCCTACCTGCCGGGCTTGACGGGGAACGAGGCCGCCTGCTACGACTTTCTGAGGAAGATAGGTATTGACCCCATGGAGGACGGGAAGCTGAGGAAGTATACTTCGCTCAGTCCGGAAGAGGTTAAAAGGCTGGCTACAGGGCTCATAAAGTACCTCCTTTCCAAAGGCGTGCCCCTGAGGGAGGCTGAGAGGATCTTCGGCTACATATACCTTTATCTCCGCGAACCTCCCGGCAGCCCCTTCCACGACTTGAGAGAGTACGCATACGTGCTGAACGCGCTTGGCCGCATGGAGAGCTACGGCACAGCGCTCGCGGTGAACAAGGGGTTTAGGGGCCGCTACCTGGTGCGCACGCTGGAAGTCCTGAGGAAGTATAAGAAGACTCTCTCCCGCCTGCTAAAGGCGATCGAGGAGGGGCGCGGCAGGGTGGAGAAGGACGGCATACTACTCTATCTGCTGGGCGAAGAGGCTTCGCCGAAACTTACAGGGCCTCTCTCTAGCCTGCTAGTTTCGATGGCCGACGCTGGCACAAAGCTTGTAGGCGTAGCGGCGTCCGTCGACGGAGAACACGTTAAGGTCTCCCTTAGAAGGATAAACGAGGACTACGACGTGGGCGGGGCGCTCCAGAAAATATCGGAAAAACTTAGCGCCTATGGAGGAGGGCATCCGGCCGCCGGGGGCATACTAATTAAGAAGGAAAAGGTGAAAGACCTGCTCAGCCTCCTGGTGGCGAACGGTGATAACAGTTAAGCTTTCCCTGCCGGCCACCCGAGAAATGTGGCTTGCCCTCAGAGTCGACGACAAAGCGTTCGGAAATATAGCGTCCTCTTTCAAAGACGGCGAGATACACTACACGGTGGTGGCGCAGACCGCGGGAGACGCTAAAAGCGCGGTAAACGATATCCTACGCTGCTACGCCGCCCTCACATCAGTGCTAGACACGGTAAATGAGATAACTAACCCCCGCGACTCTAGTATCGGGCCCGTGGCCTAGTGGATATGGCGGCGGCCACCCCATGCCGGGGCCGCACTTCGGCCGGGGCCCGCCTACCCCCCTGCGCTCCACACGCTTTTCCTACGCTCCTCCACGAAGCGCCCCCTCCTCCTAATATCCTCCAGCCGCTCCCTAAGCCTCTCAACCATGTCCCCGCCGGCGACCGCCGCGTATCCCTGGAGAAAGCTTTCAAACAGTCCCTGCGCAAGGCTTGGGTGCGTAGACTCGAGGGCGCGTAAAAGCAGGTGGAGATCCACGGCCCTTTCTTCCAGGCTACGGGAAAAGGCGGCAAGCCCAAAGTCTATTAAAACAGGGCCCCTCCCGGTGACGACCACGTTACTCGTGGTAAGATCCCCGTGCACTATTCCCGCGAGGTGCAGCCTAGCAACGCTGGCCCCCAGCTCCCTGAAAACGTTTTCAACATCCCCCCTCCCGACGAGCTCCTTCAGCCTCACGCCCTCCACATACTCCATTACGAGAAGAAAGTCCTCTGGCGAAACATAAACGACGGCCGGCACGGGAACCCCCGCTTCAGCAGCCCTGGCAAGCACGCGAGCCTCCAGGGCCGTCCGCCCGCTACGAAGCCTCTCATCCAGCTCGGCCACGCGGTACCTCTTCTCAAGCCTATACTTTACAACAACCCTTTCCCCGGCTAGGTAGCCACTTACAAGCACGGCCTCCGCGCCCAGAGCCAGCGGAACAGGCGACTCCACGCCTAACACGGAGGGCGGCTCCGGATACCTGGGCTCTACACGCCTCGAGCCCCCCTCCCTCCTCCAAGGAATCTCGACCCTGTCGATCCTCCAGAGAGGCCTTATCGCGCTCTCCTCAACCGGCAGGGTGACGCCCTCGCCGAGAGCGAGCGCCCCCGTATAGGCTATCATAGCCCCGTTATCGCCAGCATATCTCGGCTCAACAGGCCTATACACGGCGCCCCTCTCCTCAGCCATCACGCGCAGCTTCCCGGACAACACCTCGCTCCTGGCAACGCCACCCGTAAGCGTAAGCTCCGCTTTCCCCGTGTGAGCCATGGCCCTCTCAGCAACCTCTACAAGCATAGAATAGGCGTACTCGACCAGGCTGAAACACACGTCCTCGAGCCGCTCACCCTCCCGCAACAGCCTGAGGGCATGTGTTAAAAGCCCCGAATACGACAAGTCCTGCCCCTTAACCCTATACGGGAACTCCAGAAGCCTCCTACCCCTCCTAGCCAGCTCCTCAACCCTAGGCACGCCCGGAAAGCCCAGCCCCGTCTCCCTGGCAAACGTGTCCAGGCAGTTACCCAGGGACACGTCCAAGGTTTCACCGAAAACCCTGTACCTCCCCTCAACAAACGTTGTAACCATAGTGTTCCCCCCGGACACGTAGACCACCACCGGGTCCTCCAAGCCCGTGGTGAGCCTCGCTATCTCCACGTGCGCCACCGCATGGTTCACGGGAACAAGGGGCTTCGAGTACTTCACCGCGAGGAAACGGGCAACCGTGGCGCCCACCCTCAGGCAGGGCCCCATGCCGGGGCCCAGAGCCACCGCCACGCCGTCGACGTCGCTAATACTTAGGCCGGACTCCTCAAGGGCGCTCCTGAGAACCTCTCCCGCCACCCTGCTGTGGTGCTCCGCAGCTAGGGTGGGCTTTATGCCCTCGCCCGGGGGAGGAATGTAGGTGGACTTCGCGTCCGCGAGTATTTCTCCCTCGCTTGTGGCTATTCCGACCCCGAAGGTGTGGGCTGTGCTCTCAATGCCCAGTACGGTGAGGCTCTTCATAACCCGTGCTCACAGATTATGGGAACGGCCGGTAAAAACTCCTACTCTTTCTTCTTTCTCCTCTTCTTCGAGGAAGACTTCTTAGTAACGAACTCTGTATAGCCGCACTTGCCGCAATGCCACCGCTCCACGGGAACCATGTGGTGGGCCATTATCGACCCGCAGCGGGGGCACTTCTTGTTTTTCAGCCTAATAGTGCCCTTCTCATAGTCGTACTCGTAGAGATTATGCACCCACGACAACGCGTTCACCCGGACTTCTCCTCTTCACCACCAAAGTTCTTCCTAATTATGTGTTTAGGCTCAACCCTCCTAAGCCTCTCCTCGGAGTCGTATATGTGGACGTACACTTTAGAACGCGTGGCGCCATACTCGGTTAGTATACGCCTCACCACGACGAAGTTTACAGGCACCCCCAGCGCCTCGGCCACACTCTTCCTAATATCCGCGCGCCTAGGCGTACCACTCCCAAAATGGTCTACCAGGAAGACCGCCTCCTTCCTACCCACGAGCTTATTGTCGCGCTCCTCAAGCAGCTTTATCTGCTTCACAGACATACTACACGCCCACACTACAACCTACACGCGTTTTTTAAGCCTTCCTTCACGGGAGAAGGGCCTCCACGACCCGGAGGAGAGATAAAAATTAAAGCAGCCCTGAAGCCAGATACTGTGGTATAGGGCCCGTAGTCTAGTTGGAAGGATACGCCCCGGACGGCGCCTCAAGCCGCCCTGACAGCCGCCCGGGTTAGAGCGGCGGTGGTCCCGGGTTCAAGTCCCGGCGGGCCCACCACCCGTTTTCTCGCATCACAGGCTCCTGGAGAACACGCTTAGCGGCCGTTATCGACAAACATAAAAGTGGAGCCGGGGCCGGGACTCGAACCCGGACAAAGCAGGTTTCTATGGCCATCCACTGCAGCGTGGGTTGCCGCGGCCCCGTTTCTAGGAGAGTAGCGTGGAGGGTATTATTTGTTGCGGAGAGGAGCAGCGATATTTTCCACGTCCACGGTATATGTAACGTGCCTCGCGGCGGAGTTGTGTTCGGCGAGAAGTACCTGGAGATAGCGTTTACCCCGCCAGAGCTTAGGGAAAAATGGACTGGCAGGGTAAAGATTTTCCGCGAAAAATATCTTCCACTACTCGTAGAGAGAGGCGTCAGCGTGGTGGAGCCCTCGCCTGTCGACGAGGAGCTTTTATTGCTGGCTCACTCTAGGGAGTACATAGAGTATGTAAAAGAGGCGTCTAGGCGGGGGGTGGGGTGGCTTGACTACGGGGACACGCCCGCCTATCCCGGAGTGTTTGAGGACGCGCTCTACGCAGTGTCCGGCACCGTCACATGTCTAAGCGATGGAGAGGTCTGCTTCAACCCGCAGGGAGGCTTCCACCATGCCAGGAGAAACAGTGCAGGGGGTTTCTGCGTCTTCAACGACGTCGCCATAGCCGCTAAGCTTCTCGCGGAGCACGGCAGAGTCGCCGTTTTGGACGTCGACGCCCACCATGGCGACGGGACGCAGGAGATACTCTACCGCGAGCCTATCTTGAAGATTAGTATGCACGGCTATGGCTACGGCTTTTACCCGGGAACCGGCTGGATAGACGAGCTTGGAGAGGGGGAGGGAGAGTGTCTAAACGTGAACATCCCGGTACCCTTGGGCAGCGGGGACGACGTCTTTGAGGCGGCACTTGAGAGGCTCGTTTGGCCTCTTCTCCACAAGTACAGGCCTGACTACCTGGTTCTCCAGGGAGGCGTCGACGGGCACATCGGCGACCCGCTTGTAGGCCTCAGGTACACCGACAACTCCTACATGCGGCTGGGACTCCTACTAAACAGGCTTGTTAGGCGGGGCGTGCGAGTAGTAGTCCTTGGTGGAGGAGGATACGTGCCCGAAGAGGCCGCGAGGCTCTGGACGGTCGAGCTTGGCTCCATTCTTTGGGGCGATAAAAGCCCGCTCCGCCCCTCCGAGGAGAAAACCGGGAGCCCCGAGTGGATCAGGGGGGTTGTAGATGACAGGCTCAGTTTCCTGGAAAAGAAACTCGGCGAGTGTGGGAGACTGTAAAACCCTTATCTAAGAGCTGAGGAGTTTTGCGTGCGGGGAATGAAGAGGTCCGCTCCCCACTGAGGCTGCGCCGTGATGCCTCGAATCCGGTCTGACCCCACTAGTACACTTCTATCTCGACGCCGTAGGCCATTCCCTGAAGCGACACTATTACGTCGGCGTTCTTCGTGCCCGTTATCTTGTTCAGGCCCGAGACAAGGTCTCCTATTTTCTCGAAGAGCTGCACAGGGTCTTCGCCGATCCCCTCCAGTGACACCTTGAGGCTTTTACCCTCAGATTTTACCTCGTAGTCCGCGCCCTTAAACATGGACTTTATCTTTTTCTCTATGAGCTTCTCGTCGACCACTACACCACCGGTGATAGGGAGCGAGAGGGGGTTATAACCCTGACTATTCCCAGGGCTAGACAAAATATAGTAGTGGTTTGTAGAGCGTCAACGGCTATAGTAGCGCTCATATATCTTAATGGCCAGCTCCATGTCCTCCTTCGTAATAGTCTTTCTCCCAGCATGTTTAGCCAGCTCCACGGCGTTCCGCGCTATCTTCCGGGCCAAGTCTTCGAGGTAGCCGCGTAGGAGCTGGGCGGCCTCTATGCTCACACGCTCCCCGCCTTCCTGGTGCAGTATCCTGTCAATGGGCGCGAGGGGTAGCTCGCCCCTTTCCCGCCTCTGCGCCATCTCTATCACGTTAAATATTCGCCCCTAAGGCTGTATTAAGGTTGTCTTATCTCTTTTAGGCCTAAAACCGCGATTCTAGGGACAAGCACTTGTGGGGAACATTTATAGCATTGCCAAGCCAAATGGCCGGGGGAGATTATGGGCAAAGTAAGAACAAAGGTTGTAAAGAGGACAGCCAAAGAAATGCTTGAGAGATTCCCCGACAAGTTCGGCCCCGACTTCGAGGTGAACAAGCAGGCGCTAATAGAGGTCGCCGACATCCCCTCCAAGAGGCTACGCAACAGGATTGCCGGCTACATAACCAGGCTTGTAAAGCAGCGTATGAGGCTGGAAAAACAGCTTGCCATGAGACAGGAAATATCCCTTACCGAGGAGGAAGAATATATCAGGAAAATCGAGGGCTCCACGGGCAAAGAGGAGCCGTCCGGAGAATAAGGTTTAAGGCGTCGCAACCAAATTTTATAAGGGCGGGGGTGCCCGAGCTAGGTCAAAGGGCTCAGGTAGCCTGGCTAGAGGGGGCGGACTCAGGTCCCACGCGGTGAGAGCTCCGCTGGCAGTGGCCTGCCCGGGTTCGAATCCCGGCCCCCGCACCATCTTCCTCTTCTGTACCGCCTGAGTGTTTGGTGTTAGGAACGTTTTTTATCTACATGTAGTTTGGTAGTGGTGAGGGGTGCGCGGGAGCCGCTCGCAGAGAGCGCCGTTGAGCGAAAAGGCGATGTACCGTCACAGCGGTGAGATGGCGTGTTGACGAGCGGCTACAGCGCGCCCCGCTGGCGAGCGGAATGCTTGCCTCTCCATGCTGCGCTGATGCTCAGCTGGTGTGTATGTATGGATGTAAAGGTGAAGTGTGATGGGTGGAGCACCGGTATCGGTCAAGTACGTGATAAAGGCTAGGATGGAGGTTTCAGGGCTTGTAGAGAAGCATGACATCATAGGAGCCATATTCGGCCAGACAGAGGGCCTCCTTGGCGAACAGCTCGATCTACGCGAGCTCCAAAAGATGGGGCGTCTAGGCAGGATAGAGGTTAAGGCTAAGCGCGTAGACGGGAAGACCGTCGCTGAGATAGAGATTCCCTCCAACCTCGACAAGGTTGAGACAGCCCTAGTGGCGGCTGCCATTGAAAGCGTGGACAGGGTGGGCCCCTACCAGGCTAAGACCCAGGTTACAGAGATAGTCGACGTCCGCGTCGAGAGGAGGAAGAAGATAGTGGAGCGCGCAGTGGAGCTCCTCAAAATGCTTGACCAGGCGGTTCCCGAGACGAAGGAGCTCCTGGACGAGGTTCTGGAGAAGGTTAGGAAGGGAGAGATTACAACGTATGGGCCCGAAAAGCTGCCGGCCGGGCCGGAGGTTGAAACGTCTGACACCGTGATAATCGTCGAGGGCCGTGCAGACGTGCTTAACCTTCTCAAGCACGGGTACAGGAACGTGGTTGCCCTCGGCGGCGCCTCGGTGCCGAAGAGCATAATAGACCTTGCAAGGAAGAAGAAGACTATCCTCTTCATAGACGGCGACAGGGGAGGGGAGCTTATAGCTAAAAACCTGCTCAGCATGACGGAGATAGACTTTGTGGCGCGGGCCCCGCAGGGACGGGAGGTAGAGGAACTCACGGGCAAGGAGATAGCTAAGGCTCTCCAGAACAAGATTCCCGCCAAGGAGTTTGTAAAGCTCCTTGAAAAGGAGAAACAGGAGAGAAAAACACCTAAAGACGTGAAAATGCAAGTTATAGTGGCGCCCGAGAAGGTGAAGCAGACGGCAGCTAGCGGCTCCGCGAGCGCGGCGGAAACGGTTGAGGTGCCGGCCCACGTGGCTAAGGCTATAGAGGAGCTCAGGGGCACCTTGGAGGCTATACTATATGACGAGGAGTGGCGTGAGATTGAAAGGCTTCCTGTCCGAGACCTCGCCTCGAGGCTGCAGGAGATAGACGGGGTGAGCTACATAGTGTTCGACGGGATTATCACGCAGCGGCTTGTGGACCTTGCCTTCACCAAGGGAGTGAAGATGA
>JALVKT010000120.1 GCA_027027675.1 Thermofilaceae archaeon
TATGTTGTCAGCAAAGACCAATTACATCATCCCCGGGGGTCAGGTTGACGTGCTTCATCACAGAAGTTCTAGCTTCTCGGGAAAATATTAAATAGACTGTTTAAGTGTGAGAAGGGAGAGGGGCCTGGACTGTTCATGCATGAAGGTAATATTTGAGTAAAAATTTTATTACTAGAGTTCATGAGCACCGCGTGCTCCAGAAACAGGTCGTTGCATGCATAATAGTGGGGTTGCTCGTAGGCGTGGCGGCCGGATATCTAGCCGGTACTGCGTGGACGGGGCGGCGAAGCCCTAGTGAAGGAGCCGCGGGCTCGAAAACCATTACCGTGCCCATCGGCGCCCTCCTGCTACTTTCAGGAGCCCAGGAGTCTTATGGTAAGCGTGGGCAGGCCGCGCTGCAGCTTGCAATCGAGGATGTTAACAGGTATGCCGAGAAGGTTGGCTCCCCATTTAGGTTTAAACTGCTGCCCGAGGATACCCGCACGGATCCTCAGACCGCTGTGTCGAAGCTTCAATCGCTGGCCTCCCTGGGCGTGAAGGTGGTGATAGGCCCGTACACCAGCGCGGAGACCGCTGCTGTTAAGAACTTCGCCGATGCTAACCACATAGTCGTTATCTCCCCTGCAAGTATCTCCTCGAACCTGGCTATTCCCGGCGACTACGTGTTTAGGCTTATCGTGCCAAGCAAGATCATCGGGTGGACCCTTGCCAGGGCGGTTGTAGACAGGGGGTTTACTAAGGCTGCCGTGATCTACAGGAACGATGCGTGGGGCTCCGACCTATACGCGGTTTTCAAGAAGAGGTTTGAGGAGCTGGGCGGCAGGGTGGTCGGCGTCCCCTACGCGCCTAAGGCCCAGGACCTCTCGGCCGAGGTGGCAAAGCTTAGCGAGGTCGCGTCAAGGCTTGGCTCTGGGACTGCCGTGGTCGCTATAACGTTTGAGAAGGATGGGCTGCAGATACTCACGCTTGCGGCTAAGGACCCTGTGCTTTCGAGGCTTCAGTGGTTCGGTTCTAGCGCCATTGTGGGAAGTGATAAGATAAAGGACGAGGCGGGCTCTATAGCCGTGAAGCTGGGGGGCCTTATCTCGCCCCTCTACACTCCGCCTAAGACGCCGGATGAGGAGAAGTTTGTGGAGAGATTTAAGAGGGTGTATGGCGAGGCCCCTGACTCCTTCAGTATGAACGCGTACGACGCGCTGTGGCTGGCCGCGCTCACGATTATACAGGTGGGCAAGTATGACGGGGAGGCGGTGGCGAAGGCGTTGATACCTGTTAGCTGGAAGACGTACGGTATAACTGGGCGCCTCTGGCTCGACGAGAACGGTGACAGGATAGGCGGTAAGTGCGGGCTGTGGAAGATAGTTAAGACTGGGGAGGGCTACAAGTGGGTTCACATCGGAGACTACGACTCTGTGCTTGACAAGATAACGTGGAGCGGCTAGGACATCTTTTTTACCTTCCTTGCCTGGTGTTAGACGGGGTCTGGCTTGAAGTATAGGCTTATGGATTTCCTGGCGTGCCCCTACGACAGGCACTTTCCCTTGGAGCTCTACGTTATAGAGACTGTAAAGTATGAGGAGAGGAGGCTTACCTTCAAGAAGAAGCCTGCGTGCGAGCTGTACTGCGCTTACAAGGGGAAGCCCGTGGAAGAGCTTGAGGGCGACCCTGGCTGCGAGGAGTGTATAAAGTACGAGGTTAAGACGGGTGTTCTCTATTGCCCGGAGTGTGGGAGGTGGTGGCCGATAAAGGATGAGATCCCGATAATACTGCCTGACAAGATGAGGAAGGAGGAGAGCGACCTAGAGTTTCTAGAGAAGTACAAGGACAAGCTTCCCGAAAAAATAGTGTATGAGGGAAAGCCCTGGTCCCTGAGCAGGGACTAGCACGCTAGTCATGCGTGTACAGGAATAAGCTCCCGGACTCCTTCTTTACGAACCCGAACCTTAGGAACTGAACCTGGCTTCCCTCCTTTAGCTCTGCGACCGCCGGCTCGGCCGGGCCCTGTATCTCCTCGAGCTCGTCGCCTCTAGCCCTGAGCACCTGTACCTGGACTGCAGTAGCGGCGGGAGCCCACTGTATTATCGGGAGCTTCTTTTCCCGCGCGTACTCGACCCCGCCTCCCACGTACTCTAGGGATTCTCCCTTGACGCGGAAGTTTCCAAGCCCCATAAGCCTTATCTCGGGCGCCTGGAGGTCTTTCTCGTTCACGTATACGCTGTTCCCGGGCGCCTCCACCACTCTTTTTCCGCGTTCGGGGTGTGAGGGGTGGTAGAGGAGCACGGCCTTGGCCTCGCCTATCCCCTCCAGCTTGACCTCCCGGTAGGGTGGGGGGACGAACATGTAGCGGTCGGCTATCGGCTCCAGGTATTTCCTGTTTAGCGCGTGGAGCTTGTCGACGCTTACTACTGCGGTGGATGGCTTGACTCCGACCTCCATTATCAGGTCCCATATCGCCTGGGGTAGTATGCCGCGCCGCCTCAGCGCCTGGAGCGTCCCCAGCCTTATGTCGCGCCAGTCGGTGTAGCGGCCCTCCTCTATCCCCTTTCTGATCACAGACTTGCTGAGTATCATTCCTTCGAGGTGTAGCCTGCCGAAGTGTATGGTGTAGGGCATTTTCCACCCGAAGTAGCGGTATACGTACTCCTGCTTGACCGTGTTCACTGCGTGCTCCTTGCCTCTGAGTATGTGCGTCACGCCTAGGAGGTGGTCGTCTATGGAGCAGGCGAAGTTGTAGGTTGGCCATGCGACGTAGCGGTCTCCCACGAGGGGGTGGGGCGTCTTGGAGGTGTCTACGACTCTGAAAGCTATCCAGTCTCTCACGGAGGGGTTGGGGTGTGCTGGGTCGGTCTTTATCCTCAGCACGGCTTCTCCCTCCCCGTACTCGCCGGAGAGCATCTTGTCCCAGCGCTCCAGGTGCTCCTCCGGTGGGAGGCTCCGGCAGGGGTCAGGCTGGCCGGCGTCCCTATACCTCTTTATCTCTTCTCGAGTGTGGGTGCAGATGTATGCGTGTCCCTGTTCGAGGAGCTTGGTGGCGTACCAGTAGTAGATTTCCATTCGCCTGCTCTGTATGTGCTCCTCGTCCCAGCTGAGGCCTAGCCATCGTAGGTCGTCCCTTATGAGCTCGTAGGCCTCGGGGATAGGCCTTTTCACCTTGGGGTCCGTGTCCTCGAAGCGCAGTATGAAGCGGCCCCTGTACATCTCCTTGGCGTAGTAGTAGCTGAGTATTGCCGGCCTCGCGCTTCCCAGGTGGAGCACGAAGTCGGGGTTTGGGGCAAAGCGGGTCACCACCTGGCGTACCTCCTCGGCGCCTGGGAGCGGGGGGAGCCCCTTCTTCTCCTCTTTTCTGCGCTCCTCCAGGGCGCCGGGCCAGGTCTGCTCTAGAAGCCTCCTCTGCTCGTCGGGGCTCATAGAGTTAACCTTCTCTATGACCGCTCTGGCCGCCTCGACGACGCGGCGGGCATCCTTTCTCAGCTCGGGGGCTTCCGCGAAGACTTTGCTTACGACGGCTTTTAGCGAGGCTTTTCCCCCGTACTTGACGGCGTTCGCCAACGCGTGTTTCAGCAGAAGCTTCTCGAGTTCCTCCTGCAACACCTACACCGGGGGGAAAGGGGGGTGAGACTTGAATAAAGGTTGCTTAGCGTCCAAGTGCAACGTACTCCGCGTAGCGGAACGCGTTCATGGCTATGAGGCGGGCTAGGCGGGGGCTGTCCACGGGGAAGCTGTAGGTGAGGTTTACGAGGTGGTAAGAGCGGGTTTCCGGGTCGAATACTTGGACGGCGAACTTTACGGCCTCTAAGCCGTGGGCTACAGCCTTTGCTAGGCGCTCAGCCACCTCTCCCGGGCCGCCGCCTATGTGCCGCCTGCCTCCCGGGTGGTAGAGGTAGACGTCGGCGCGGGACTCCTTTATTCGCGGCTTGAACCATTCTTCGTACTCCTCCTCTGCCAGGTGGAGCGCCCCCCTTGCCAGGTAGAGGCGGCCGAGATGCGTGTAGAAGTACACTGCCTCGCCGCTTCTCGTCAGGTAGTTTAGGTGCCGCCTGGCCTCCGTGTACGACATTGAGAGGAGCTCCGCCACCCACTCTAGGGGTAGGGGGCGGCTGGAGATGAGTTCCAGTATTCTCGCCTTGACTGAGCGTTTGAGCAGCTGCTTTACCGCTTCGTCGTCTAGTGGCACGTCTACGCCCGCCCTCTTCGCCATGTAGAGCGCGTCTATCAGGCTGTCCATGTCCGGGGTGTCGGGCGTGACGATGTATGCGACGAACTTCAGTTTTGAGCCCTGCTTCCTGAGGAGCCTGCCGTGCCTCTGTATGAAGCGTAGCGGGCTTGCAACGTTGGACCATATTACTAGGAGGTCCGCCGTTGGGAGGTCTACGCCTTCTTCGCCGGCGGACGTCGCGACTATTGCTTTAACGTGGGGGCTCCTGGCTGCGGCCACGAGTTCCTCCACGCTCTTCTCCCTGCGGCTTTTTCCGCAGAGGACTATGTTCTCCACGTCGAGCTCTTTGAGCCGCTTTGCGACTAGGTACGCCAGGCTGACCCTGTCGATGAAGATTATGGCCTTGGAGAAGCCTTCGTGGTCTGAGAGCACCCTCTCCAGTGCGGGTAGCTTGTGGGCTGGCCTAAGCCTTGAGAGTAGCCGTAGGACTTCGCCGTCGAGTACGCTATACATTTTGCCTCCCTTCTCCAGAGTCTCCTTGAGGGCGAGGGCCCCGTCACGCACGAAGAAGCGCTCGGCAAGTTTTATGAGGCTCCGATGTCTGCGGTCGGCTGTGCGGAGCTTCTCTTCTAGCATGGAGAGCAGGCGCTTCTCCTCATCGTTTAGCTCTGCCTCGTAGACCTCTCCTATCCACTCGGGGACATACTTTTTTATGCGTGGGTCGCTCCAGCTCCAGCTTTTCACGTGCCCGAGAAATCTCTTGACCTCGGCCACCCTGCTGGGCGGGAGGTAGGCCGTGAGCCCTAGCCTGTACTCCGCTTTTACCAGCTCCATGAGCTTTGCGTAGGCGTCTTTCCCCGTGGTGTGGTGGCACTCGTCGACTACTACGGCGTCGACCTCGTGGAGCGGGGCCTCCTCTATGTCCGCGAGCACCACTTCGGGGGTAGCTATTACTATCCTTGCGCGCCAGGCTTTTCTCCTCTGCTCCGGCGGCATGCCCCCGTGTACAGGGGCCGCGTCCTCCAAGCCTAGCCTCCTATAATAGGCGGCTACCTGGCCGACAAGGTACCTTGTGGGCTCTAGGACTAGGACGCGGCGCGCCACCCCCCTCTCTAGGAGCGTTGAGGCCCAGAGAGCCCCTATCAGCGTCTTACCGGTTCCGGTTGGGAGCACGCATATGCATCGCTTCTTTTTGAGCGCGTACTCTGCTGCTTCGCGCTGGTAGGGGCGGGGCTTCTGCTTCAGAGTCCTAGGCAATTTTTGTCGTTGAAAAGAAAGGTTTCCGGCAAAAAAGGGTTGGGTTTACCAGCTCACTCTAGGTATCGGAGTACGCGCTCCATAACTGCCTGGTAGAGCAGTATGGTGTCCCTGTACTTGGTGGCGGGGGGCCCGGTGTATATCAGGTGTATCTCCATCGGCAGGCCTGGCTCGTAGATCTTCTTTACCATGAACTCGGCGAGCGCGTCTGCCAGGGGCTCGAGGTCTGGGTAGCCCTTCCCTAGGGGAACCCTCTTTTTGAGCAGCTTGTTCCCGAGGTAGAACCCAGTGACCTGGGAGAAGCGGAGGCTGAAGTAGCCCCTGCTGAGCTGCAGCGTCTTCTCGAGAACCTTCATCCAGAAGTCCTTTGTGGCTGCCTTGTTGGCTTGGTCGAAGCGCCCGTTGCCGTGGACTCCCAGCTCGTACATGAAGACGTTTTCGAGCTGTGGGGAGACTATCACCCTGTCGCTCCCTGTCTTCTCTATTATCGCCTTTATCTCGTCGAAGCTTCCGATGAGCCAGGGCGCGTAGCTCGTCTCTAGGGAGAAGTACAGCTTGTCCTCTAGCCCGGAGATTATCTGTTTAAGGGCGTCCGCCACGGCGTCGAGGTCTTTCTCCCCGCCCCACACGTGGGGGCCGATGTGCATATTGTAAACCTCCGCCCTTGCCTCGAGGCTGAGCTCAGCCGCCCTTCTGAGGGCCCTAACGCTTCTCTCCCTTGTCTCAGCGTCGTAGGAGACGAGCGAGTAGTAGGGCGCGTGGGCGGTTATTGTTGTGAACGGCTTCGCCGCTTCCCCGTAGCTTCTAAAGTACGACTCGTCGATTCTGCGCATGAAGACTCTTGGAGGAATCTCTGTGAGCCTTATGCCGAGGAGCTCGGCGGTTTTGAGCTTGGAGAACCCGTTATATGTGCCCCAGTCGAATATCGGCATATCTCTCACCTCTTTTTCAATACTGTGTATAATATGTGGAAAACATGGTATAAAATATTGCCTAACGCCGAACAAGCAGGAGGTGGAGCCCCGGCCGGGATTCGAACCCGGGACCTATGGCTTTCCCAGGGCTAGTCGAACCCCCTAAGCGGGAGGCCCATACAAGGCCATCGCTCTACCGGCTGAGCTACCGGGGCTCCCGGCCATGTAAATTCGGAGACCAGGGTATATTTTTGTCGCCCTTGGCCTAGAGGGGTGTGAGGGCAGGCATCCCCGTCAGCCATGCGGTGAGGGCTGCCGCGAAGGGTATGGTAAGGTTGTCCTCGACGCTCAGCAGTTCAGCGGCGCTAGCGGCTACGGCCACCGCCGTGGCGGATAGGGGGTCCGCCCTCATAAGCGTGTAGAGCAGCGTCGCGTAGAGGGCTGACGATATGGCGAATCCTCCCAGTGTGCCGTGGAGCGGAGGCTTCCTCCCTTCTCCGGTGAGCATTCCGGTGAGTGAGGCTACGGGGTCGACTACTAGGAGGGCTAGTGCGCCATAGTATATGTAGCCGGGGAAGACTAGGTACGTGGTTGAGACGCCTATCATCCCGTAGAGTAGACCCACGTAGCCCTCTCTCCTCTCATAATCCCTCTCGAGGATGCTTATCTGTTCTAGCGCGAATTTTTCAAGCTTAGCGATCGGCTCCTCTAGAACCTTTATCGGTTCTCCGAGGTGTTTCTCAAATAGCCCCCTGAAGGCCTTCACGTGCTCTTCGATGGCCTCTATGTCCTCGGCCAGCTGGATCCTCTTGACGGCGAAGCTGTTCATCAGCGCTGTGAGGAATAGTCCTAGGCCGTAGTAGGCGCTCAGCGTCAAAGGTATCCTATAGTAGAAGGGTACAAGGAGGAGTACGCAGAGGGATACGTGGACAGCCTTCCTGTAGAGCTCTCTCCGCAGATCCCACTTTGCCACGGCCGGCACCCCCTACTCTATCGTGTATACTATTGGCGTGAAACCCACGTTTCTCAGCGCGTGGAGGAGGCCGTCCCTCCCCCGGATAACGCGTTCCTTTATGAACACGTACTCGTTTAGAACTTCGTAGTTTCCCAGGGCGGTGTCGCTGTCCCTTATCCTCCATATCACGTGGACGCGCTTGTCCATTGAGAACGCTTTCATCAGCACGCAGAGGCGGCGGCCGCTAAGCCTCTCGTCGCATGCGAAGAGGTATTCGCTGAATGGCGTGAGTTCCCGCTGGTCGCTCATGTTGTAGAACTCTATGATCTTGTCCTTGCTGAGCTCTAGGGCCCTGTACCTGTCCGCTACGACGAAGCGCTTCGCCTCCCTGCTTATAAGCTTGTCCAGGAAGTCCTCGTAGCTGAGCTGGTCCTTCAGAGTCTTGTATGGCACCTGGAGGCGTGTCCTGTAGACTATCCTATCGTCGAAGGGGTTTTTGAATGTGAGTTTCAGCTCGGGCTTCGCGTTTACCCCTGTGAAGCGGAGCTCGCTCTTGTGGGCGCATTTCCTGCAGAGCGCCCACTTTTCGGGGATGTGGACTACGCGGCCGCAGCTCTGGCACTTCTTCCATACGCCGTTGAGGAAGCGCCACTCTATGTGGACTGAGCCGCTGCTGTTTACGTCTATGATGGCGTAGTTGCCTATCGGCGTCCCGTCCCTCATTGTCCTGTCGAGCCTGGCGACGTTCACGTAGTAGACGCCGTTGTACTCGAGGTCTATGCCTCCGTAGCTGTGGCTGTGACCGAAGATGTGGACTCGCGGCTTGTACCACTCGACGAGGTAGTTTATCTCAACGAGGCCTGCGTGGATTGACTGGTGGTAGTTGTCTATGAGTTTTCCCTTGTCCATTATGCTGTAGGGCGGGTAGTGCGTGACAAGGATCACCTGCTTGTAGGGCTTGTGGAGCTCGAAGGGCTTCGCGTTTCTGCCGTGGCCCACGATGACTATGTCTCCGAAGTATCTGGGCCCTGTTTCCTCGAGGTCGTATATGCCCTCCTCCCCGCACTTTTCGTCGAGATCCCAGTTCCCGCGCACATAGTATACGGGCTTGCCCAACGCGTCCCTAATCTTTGCCAGTATGCGGCACATCGACCCGGGTCTCTGAGGGTTCCCTATGTCGCCGGCGAACACAACAATGTCGAAATCCATGTTTTCCCGGGAAAACCACTCCAAGAACTTGTCCACAATATCCTCCTTCCCATGAACATCTGAAATAGCAAGTATACGTAGCCTCGCCACATAACCCACCTAGACACGCTATACATAGACACAGCGATAAGAGGGGGGCGTCTTAAATGGGTACCGAACTCTAAGGTATAGAAAAGCCGCCGGGAAGGGCGGAAGACATAAAAACACGGTTACTCCAAATCTTGATGGCTACCCCCGGTGCCCCGGTGGTGTAGCCCGGTCAAGCCAGCCCTGCACGGGTGCCGAGAGCATACCGGCCTCTCGAGCCAGACGGCCAGAGAAAGCCGGCGATCCCGGGTTCAAATCCCGGCCGGGGCACCAACCAATTTTGCTTCAACCGGAATCGGCGAATAACTGGGCATTTTAGAAGGGTGTGGCCGCGGATCACCACCAGTCTTCTTCCTCTATCTCTCCCGTCTCTTCTGGAGCCTCCTCTACGGGAAGAGCTTCATCGAGATCGCTACCATAGCTACTATCGACACTATGAATATCACCGATATCAGTATAGAGAAGAACACCTTTATCCTCTCCTTCGTCTTCCTGCTTGGCAACCTTTCCACCCCTCGACGCTGACGCTAGAAAGACTACTAGGCCCACCAGTATTAAGATTTCTGGGAGCCTGCGCATATCGCTGCCCAAGACCTCGCGTGCCATACTGATTAAGCGGAGCACCGCTTCAGGCTTTTTGGCTAGCTCTTCCACCTCGCGCTTAGAGCCTACCCCTATGAAGACTATCTTGCCGGAATAGTAGACGGCCACTGTAGGGTAGTTTGTTATGTTGAGGCGCTGGTATAGCGCTGCGGTGTCGCGGAGTATGGGCCAGGCTATGCCGTGTTCCCTCCTGTACGCGTCTATGACTATTTCGGTGTCCGCAGGCGACACGGTAAGGGACACTACTTGCACGTTTTTCGTTGCTGCCAGCTTCTTAAGGGCTGGCAGGAGATACCTGCATCCCGTGCATTTCGTGTAGAAGAATTCTATGACAAGCACTTTTCCACGGGCAAGGTCGGCCAGTGAGACAGGTGTCCCGTTGGGGGCTTCCACCGTGGGGAGAGTAAGGGGTATGTTCGTCCTGCTGTTTTTCAGGGTCTCGTTGGCGAGGAACTCTGTGACGTAGGCGAGCAAGCTGGTCGGGGCCTTGGGGGCTTTACAGGATACTGTCACGGTGATTGTGGAGTTGGAATTCACGATGAAGGTGTTGGGTTTAACCGTGCAGGAGGGGCTTGTTGCAAGTACCTTGTATACTCCTCTCTTAACGGTTGCGGAGAGCGGGTGGCCGGGAGAGGCCGTGCCGACGAGCGTCCCGTTGGCGTCTAGCACTTTTACGGTGAGGTTAGCGTCCCCTCTTTTCTCGGCGGCCGCTACGTTTACCTGGAGCGTGTAGGTTGGCTGGCGGAGAACAAGTTTTAGTGTTGCATCTTTTCTCAAGAATATTGTCTTCTCCGCCGGGAGGAAGCCGGGCGCTGTAACCGAGACTACATATTTCCCAACAGGCAGCTTGAAGACTGCAGAACCTTCCCTGCCTGTGACCCCGCTGTACTCCATTCCCTCCCCAGTGACTTTGACTATGGCATTTGCGACGGGCTTGCCCTTCTGACTGTCAACGTAGACTTTGAGGAGCGCGGTGGGAATCCTTTTTTCCGACAGCGTAACTGTGATCTTCTTGTCCGACCTGAGAAGGATGGTTAGTGGTGG
>JALVKT010000121.1:0-20785 GCA_027027675.1 Thermofilaceae archaeon
GCCTCCTCGCCCAGCTTTTCGAGGGCGCCACGGCCGAACACGACCTTTGTTGGGTGCCTATACGTGAACATGCGCTCACCCACCGAGAGTGAATAGTGGCTGCCTGGTATTTCTTCCTTTTAGCCCACTAATCTCAAATGTTTGTTTTTTATCCCGATGTTTGGGAGAAAATACTGGGGTAAGGCTTGAAGGCATGTAAGGTGTTCGAAGTCAAGCACCCGCTCACAGCGAAGGAGATCTATGACAGCCTCCACGGCTACACCCAGCTCTGGGAGGAGGAGCTTGATGGCCGCTCGGTCGCGGTCGGCTTCCGCGTTGCCGAGGTTGAGGAGTCCGGGGACGCCGTGAGGGGCGTCGCAGAGGAGAGCTGGATACGCAGGCTCGTATTCAGGGGGGAGGAGATGCGCGTCCCCGCTAGCATCCAGATCCCCTTCACGTTTATAGTCGACGGCAGGCAGGAGTTCCTCCTCGTCTATGCGAGCAGGAGGTACGCTGAGAGGCTCGCCGCTAGGTTCTCGGAGATACTCTTCGACAGGCACGACATGATACTCGACCTCATGATACCGCCTGAGAAGCTGAGGGAGATCTACAGCCGGGCCGCCGAGGTGAGAAGCATGGTCATGGAGGTGAACGTGGCCGGCGTGAGGAAGGTCACGCTTTTCGGCCGGGAACTCGTGTCCTCCCGAATAGTCAAGAGCTACATTTCAAGGTATAAGGGGCGTGAAAGCTACGTCATGTACAGGGACGAGGTCGGCGTCTTCGGCGTGTCAGTGAGCGCGCAGATAGTCGCGTTCTCTAGGATTAGCGACGACGACTTCGAGGCCTACATTAGGGAAATAATACTGCCGCGCGTCGAGCCCCCGCCCGAGGAGGAGGTGGAGGAGGCCTAGCGGAACCTCCTCCACACGGGGGAGAGGTCTACGGGGCGGGGAACCCTCTCGCCGGGCGGCGGGTTCATCGCGTGCAGGAAGTTCTCCCTGTAGACCGGCTTGTCCGTCTCGAAGAACACGCCTATGGGTATCCTCTCCTTCTCCATGCTCCTACGTATAGCCTCCTCGAGGCTGCTGGGGTCGTGGCCGGCCTCCTCGAGCTTGTATATGCGGCGCCTAACCTCGCCGTATATGTTGTAGAACGTGGCGCACGGCTGTATAACGTCTATGAAGGAGAAGCCTTTGTGCCTGACAGCCCTGACTATCAGATCTTCCAGGTGCGGTATGTCGCCGCTGAAGCCCCTTGCCACGAATGTCGCGCCGCTCGCAAGGGCGAGGAAGAGGGGGTTTAGCGGCTCGTCGGGGTTCCCGTAGGGCGTTGACCTGGTCACGTGGCCTTTCGGCGTGGTTGGCGTCGCCTGGCCGGTGGTTAGGCCGAAGACCATGTTGTCGTGGACTATGAGCGTGATGTCTATGTTGCGGCGCGCCGCGTGGGGCAGGTGGCCCAGCCCGATCGCGTAGGCGTCTCCGTCGCCGCTGTGGCCTATGACGGTGAGCCTCGGGTTTGCAAGCTTTATCCCCGTTGCCAGTGGAAGGACGCGGCCATGTATTGTGTGGAAGGTGTTGACCCTTACGTAGCTGCTCATCCTGCCGTGGCACCCTATGCCCGTGACGAGCGCCACCTCCTCCGGCTCCAGGCCGAGGGTTGCGAGGGCCCTCCTCAGCGCCACGAGTATGCCGAAGTTCCCGCAGCCGGGGCACCACACGGGCTTCCTTCCAGTGTCAAACTTCTCCGCCATACAGGTTCACCCCTCCTGGAAACCGGTTATCCACTCCTCAACCTCTTGTGGAGTGAACGGCCTCCCATCATATTTCCCGAGGAAGCCGTCCGGGGACACGAGTAGGTGCTCCCTGATGAGCCCGGCCAGCTGACCCGTCTTGTTCGCCTCTACGACGAGTATCCGCCGCGCCCCTTCAAGCTCGGAGGCCAGGCGCTCCGAGGGGAACGGGGAGAGCCACGTTAGGTGGACAACCTTCACGTCGTGCATGTCGCGCACAGCCTCTAGGACGGGGTTCTTTGTGGAGCCCCAGGTCACAACGGCTATGCTTCCCTCCCCGTACGTCTTCACCCCACGCTCGTTTGCTTCTCTGCTCATGGCTTCGAGCTTCCTAAACCTCTTGTCCTGCATCGCCCTAACGGTCTCCGCGTCGGTTGTGGCGTAGCCGTCCTCGCCGTGCTCGCTGCTGTTAGCGTTTACGAGAGCCCCCTTGGTCCCCGGTATGGCCATCGGCGAGACGCCGTCAGGCGTTATCCTGTACCTCAGGTAGGGCTCTGGGCCCTCATAGACGCCCCTCACAACCTTCCCCTCCTCGGGCTCGAGCATGGGCGGCTCGTCGACCGTCCAGTAACCCTCGGCGAGGTACTTGTCGGTCAAAACTATCACTGGCACCTGATAGCGCCACGCAAGGTTTAGGGCGTCGAAGCCGGCCATGAAGGCCTCGTATGGGTCCCCTGGGGCAAGCACTATGCGGGGGAACTCGCCCTGCGAGGCGTGAAGCACGAAGCGGAGATCCGCCTGAGAGGTGTATGTTGGGAGCCCCGTGCTGGGGCCGGCGCGCATAGCCTCAACTATGACCACGGGCGTCTCAGTCATCGCGGCCTGGCCCAGCGCCTCCACCATAAGGGAGAAGCCCCCACCCGACGTGGCTGTCATAGCCCTTGCACCGGCGTAGGCGGCCCCCGTGACCATGTTTATGGCTGCAAGCTCGCTTTCAGGCTGCACAACGACTATCCCGTAGTCCTTCTGGAGCTCTGCGAGAAGGTGGAGTATCGGGGAGGCCGGGGTCATAGGGTAGGCGGCGTAGAAGCTGAGGCCGGCCGCCACCGCCCCCAGCGCCACGGCGCTGTTGCCGTCTATCACAACCTTTCCGGGAACCGGCGCCCCAATATGGAGAGGGGCTAGCCCCAGCTTCTCCGAGGCCTCTAGACCGTAGCGGTAGCCCCTCTCGGCCACGCGGGCGTTTAGCTCTGCGACGCTCCGCTTCTTGGCGAAGACGTCCCTTACAACGCTTTTCAGCTTCTCAACGTCTCCCCTGTATAGGCCGAATATGAAGCCTAGGCCGGCCATGTTTACCGCGACGCTCGGGGCACCCTCCTCCCGCACGGCCTTCATGAGGGGCGCCGCCACAACACCCTCTTCTCCCCGGGCGACGCTTTCATCCGCCACTATCACTTCTAGCGCCCTGTCCCTGTGCCGCCTCACGGTCTCCTTGTCGAGCGCCAGCACGGCGTCAACCTCGTCCCCGTGGGCGTAGACTGGGCGTAGAGAGGCGGTCACTATCATCCACTGGTGTCCCCCCCGGATTATGGAGGGGTACTCGTTGTCGCCGTGGACGTAGTAGCCGTGCCTGTAGAGGGTCTTGGCCGCTACGAGGCCGGACCTGAAGACCCCGGCGCCGGCCGGGCCGCCCACGAGCACCGAGAACTCCTCCTTGCTCTCCACTAGGTCGCACCTCAGGATTTTTACTAATGTCAACGTCTATATACCGGTTTCCGCCCAGGAAAGCTGTGGAAGAGCCGCCGCGGAGACCCGGAATCTACGCGCTGATAATAGAGGTTCCATCCCCCCTACGCGTGAAGGTGGGAAGCCTTGGGGCACAGCTCTTCAGCCAGGGATGCTACGTGTACATAGGCTCCGCAAAGGGGCCCGGGGGTCTCAGAGCCAGGGTTCTGAGGCACCTCTCCGCGGAGAAGAGGGTTAAGTGGCATATAGACTATCTTCTCACAAGCGGGGCAAGGGTCTTCGCGGCCGTGTACGCGGAGGAGAGGGACGAGCCGGAGTGCGTGCTGACGCCGCTCCTAGAGGAGAGGGGCTTTAAGCACTGGGTGCCGGGCTTCGGGTCGAGCGACTGTAAGCGTGGCTGCAGATCCCACCTCCTAGCATGCCCGCTGCCCTGCCCTGAATGCTTGGGAAAAGTTGAGGAGGTGTTTCGGGTGCTCGGCTTAAAGCCTAAAACAATGGTTGTGAAAAACTAAAAAAGCTAAGAGGGTTTTAGGCGAAGACCACGCGCCTGTTCTTAAGGCTCCTGTTCAGGAGGTCTGCGTGCTCAAGTGTAACCTGGTACTCCCTAAGCCTTTCCAGCTCAAGCCCTGGAATCTTCACCTTGTTCACGTAAACCTTCCCCTCCTCGAAGCCCACGGTGTAGACGTAGACGTTCCTCTCAGAGAGATACTTCTTAACCTCCGCGTAGCTCAGGGCCTCCTTGAGGCCGCCCGCAGCGAATATCCTCACATGCACAACTATGTCGCCTGGAACCCCGTGGGAGGCTAGGGCCCTGAGGAGGGCTGTGAAGAGCTTCTTCGTCTCCTCAATGGGGGTTTCCCCGCCAAACTGGAGCAGCACGACCTGCGGTGCAAACTCCTTTATTCTCTCCGCGAGCTCGTCCACGTTGCCCTCCTCGGCCAGGAAGTGGTACGTTACGCCGCCGCTGAGGGTCAGGTACGCGGCCTCGGTTGCCGTCGCTATCGCGGTGCAGATAACGTTCTTCTGGGCGACTACGGCTAGCTTGTTTACGCCTAGGTCGGCTATGGCCTTTCCGACTAGTCGGCCCGTGAGGGCTCTCAGGTATATTTCTTCTTCGAACGTTGTCAGCGCCACTTTTCTCACCACCCCAATTATGACAGTGTCATAAAAATATCTTTATGTAATAATCTTGACAAACACTCTCCAGAGAAGAGGCGAAAAATATGGAGCTAGGGCCTCAGCCCTATGAACTCCTCCTCACTCATCGAGAATGCCTCCTCTAGGAGGCGGCGCTTAACGCTGTCCGGAGGCTCCGGCTCCTTCACAATCTTCCCGTCGACCATGTATGTTTCGAGGAGAGGCTTCATTTCTCCGCCGCACTTGGGGCAGCGTGGAGGCTCCGCCTCCAGAGGCCTTACAACTATCGTGTGGCAACGGTCGCACTTGTACACCTGTTTCCTCCCCGCGTATTTTCCGCGCTTAGAGAGAGGCCTCCACTTCCCGTCGACGTTGACGGCCGTTATGTCGAGCGCATAGTCTATGGGCCTCGCAGCCGCGATAGCGGCTCCCACGCCGAAGGCCTCCGCGCCCGCCTCTTTTAGGCGGGGTATCTGGTACTCGTCTATGCCTCCGGAGACGACGATCTTCACGTGCTTGCAGCCGTTTACGTCAAGCTTCCACCTAACCTCCCTTATGATGTCCGCGAAGTCGCCCCTCCTGCTGCTGGGCGTGTCGAGGCGCACGCCCCAGAGCCTGTCGCCTAGGAGCTTGCAGGCCGTGAGGGCCTCCTCCGTCTCGTCGTAGAAGGTGTCGACGAGGGCTATCCTCTTGACGTCGGGCTCCACGTGCCTGTCGAAGGCCAGCCAGGCCTCCCTGTGGTCGCCCCTGCGGGCCCGGAAGATTATCATTAGGCTGTGGGGCATCGTGCCTGTAGGCTTTATGCCGAGCCTCTCCGCCCCGGCTATCGCCGAGACACCGTCGGCGCCGCCCAGGTACGCGTAGTACTCCACGAAGGGGGCTAGCGCGGGGTGCTGCCTCCTGGCCCCGAAGGATAACACGATCTTGTCGCCCGCGGCCCTTTTAACCCTCGCCGCCTTCGTCGCTATGCTGCTTGCGGAGCCCAGGAAACCGAGCAGGGGTGTCTCGAGCTCTAGGAAGTCGCCGTAGCGCCCCTCGATTGTCAGCACGGGCACCTTGACCCCGTAGTAGTCTCTCGGCTGGAAGAGCGTGCCTTCGGGGAGGGAGCGTATCGTCACCCTCCTCCCCTCGAAGAGCGTGAGAACCTCCCTTAGGCCCGCGTAGACCACCCAGCGGTACTCCCTGGGGAGCCCGCTCACGGTGGTCTCCATGTGTACAAGGGTGTCGGCGAGTCCTTCAGCCTCGAGAATCTTCTTGGTGCGGATAAAGTATACGTCCGTGGTTTTGCCCTCGGCGACCTCGTCGTAAGTGGCAAATAGGAAGTTTTTTCCCATCTCTTATTCCCCAAGTGTATGGAAGGTGCCTCGATGTAGATATTGTTACTCCTCCAATGCCAGGCTGCCCAAGAAGTGCCTCCGGTCCACGTAGAGCTCCAGCCTGTTGCCCCTCTTCACCTCGCGGATCAGCCCCACCCTCTCCAGTATGACTATGTGGCCGGAGACGCTGCCCAGGCTCACCCCGAGCTCCCTTGAAAGCTCCCTTATGGAGGCTCCCGGGTTTTCGAGGAGGTAGCGGACTATGCGCCTCCTCACAGGGTTTCTCAGGGCGTCCCCCACGGTGAGCACCTTGCTGGGCATCGACTCCCCTCCGGCGCTATGGGGTGGATAGGCGGGAATCAAAGATAAGGTCTTCGCAGACCCCGCAAGGTATACTATTGCCGCCTCCCCCTAGAGGTAGAGGTGGCACGCATGGGCAGGGCTGTAGCGTCAGCCCCCGGGAAGACCATACTTTTCGGCGAGCACTTCGTGGTAGCAGGCGAGCCCGCCATCGCTGTGGCGGTCGGCCTTAGGGCTAGGGTCGAAGCCGTCCTCACCGGGGGGCGGGAGATAGAGGTGGAGTCGAGAAACCTCGGCTTGAGGGCCAGCTTCACCGTGGGAGGAGACGGTGGAGGCCCCCTCTACCCTGTGGCGGTGGCCGCGGCGGAGGCGTTAAGGGAGGCGGGCATTGAGGGGGGAGTCCGGGTGGTCGTCGACTCCGAGATACCTCCGGCCGCGGGGATGGGCAGCTCGGCCGCCGTCGCAGTGGCCACGGTGGCCGCCGTGGCGGCCGCGGGGGGCGTGGAGCTGGAGCCCGGCAGGGTTTCGGAGCTCGCGTACCGGGCGGAGGAGGTGGTGCACGGCAAGCCGAGCGGCATAGACAACACGGTGTCCGCGTTGGGCGGCGCCGTCCTCTACAGGAAGGGTGTGGGTGCGCGCAGCCTCGAGGCGGACTTTTCGCCGGTCTCCATAGTCCTTGCTGACACGGGGCGCCCGAGGAACACGGGCGAAATGGTGAGGAGGGTTTTGGAGCTGAGGGACGCGTTTCCCGAAGTCCTCGGGCACGTGTACAGGGCCGCTGGGGCGCTTGTCGAGCGCGCCGCTGTGCACCTTGAGCGGGGCGAGTTTGAGGCGCTGGGCCGCCTGATGAACGTGAACCACGGGCTTCTCTCGGCGGTTGGCGTCTCCACCGTGGAGATTGAGGAGCTGGTCTACAGGGCTAGGGAGGCTGGCGCGCTGGGGGCTAAGCTCACCGGCGCGGGAGGCGGGGGCTTCATCGTCGCGCTTGCGTGGAGGGAGTCCGCAGGGAAGGTGGCTGAGGCGTTGAGAGAGGTTTCGGGCCGCGTATACGTGGCGCCCGTGGAGGCAGTGGGGGTTCGGGTGGAGGAGAGAGATATATAGGAGGCCCGGAATCCTTGGCGGGGTGGGATGGCATGGTGCTAGCGCCTACGAGGTTCGCGCAGAAACGGCTGATCGCGAGGCACGGCCCCGTGGGCGTGGTCGCTGCGAGGTACCTTGAGGCTGGGCTGAGCGTGAGGGTTTTCCACCCTACGAGGCTGGGGCCTGTGCACGTGCTGGCGTGGGGGCATGGGCAGCGGAGGGCTGTGGAGGTGTACAACTCCTCCAGGCCTCCGAGCAGGGAGCTTGTGGAGAGGGTTGCTGAGAAGGCTAGGCTTGTGCGTGCGACGCCTGTGCTCGTGCTTTACGGCTCGACTCCTGGGCCCAGGGGTGAGGCTAGGGAGGCCGCTGAGAGGCTTGGCGTGGCGCTGAAGAGGGTGAGGAGTTCCCGGCTGCCGCATGACTGGCGGCCGAAGTAAAAAGTGCGGTTTTAGTTTCGCCATACACTGGGGTTCAGTATTATCCAATCCCCCGCGCTTTTCTACATGTGTCTGCAGCGGACATTACGCCCCAGCTCATAGAGGAGATGGTCTATAACGCGTTCCGCAGGGTTTGGGAGAAGAACAGGTGGGTCTTTACTCCGCCCCATAACAGGATCTACGTTACAGAGGTTACGCAGTGCCCCCTGAAGGCGTGGCTTAACAGGACGATCGGCGGCCCCACTAGTAAGGAGAAAATGGTGGTGCTTATACTGGGGGATGACGTCCACTACCTCCTCCAGAACGAGTTCCCCCTCGGCCTGGCGGAGAAGAGCTACGAGAAAAAGTACGGGGACATAACCATTGTCGGCCGCGTAGACAGGGAGATGGGCGACGTGCTCCTCGAGTTTAAAACTGCGAGCCGGATACCCGGCAAGGCCCTAAGCCACCACGTGGACCAGATGCAGCTCTACTTCTGGCTCACAGGTAAGGAGAGAGGCTTCATAGTGTACGTCGCGAAGACGAACGGCCAGGTAAAGGCCTTCGAGGTCAGGCGGGACGAGGAGAGGATAAGCGAGCTCCTAGAGCGCGCCGCGGAGCTCAGCAGGAGCCTGGCGGAGGGGAAGCCGCCCCTCCCACGTCTCAGCGAGGAGGAAAAGTGGCAGTGCAGGTACTGCGAGTTCACCGATTACTGCCCCCTGGCCCAGGGCCGAGGAAGCGCATCAGCCCCTCCCGCGACCTGAGAACCTCCCACGCCCTCCTGAGGTCTAGCCTCCTATACTCGAGCCCGTACGCCTCGAGGAGGCGTTGGGCACCCCTCGCCAGGGAGGGGGCGACGAGGATGCCCCTGACGGGGCGGCCGAGAGAACCCCTGTAGTAGTCGACGTAGCGTTTCAGCTGCTCCACGGCGTCCCGTCCGGCGGCGTGCTTCTTGATCTCGACGACGACGTAGGTGCCCCTCCTGTCTACGAGTAGTAGGTCTGCGAAGCCTTTGTCGCCCATGCGCCTCTCCTCCTCCACGAGGCGGAGGGGCTCCCCGAGGATACTGGGCTCCGCCGAGATCGCGCGTTTAATGTCCTCCTCCGTGCCCCAGAGGCTGAACTCCGCGTCGTCGTGTAGCTTGGCCGTGAAGACGTGTAGCACGCGGTAAACGTAGATGTCCATCACCTCGAGGGGCCGCGGTCTCGCCGACCTTACGTGTAGCTTGCCGTCCTCAAGGGTGACGGTCAGCGCGGAGCCCTGTGGCTGGTAGTTTACGGGGCTGTATCCCCGGGGCCTATGCACTATGACCGAGCCGTCGGGCTTCAGTATTATTAGGCGTTCCCCCCTCCCCAGCCTTGAGAAGGAGCGGCCGCTGTAGTATACCTCGCACTCGGCGGCCGCGACCACGACTTCCCCGCTGCGGGCGGCCCTTCTAATTATCTCAGCCGCTTCCTCCAGGCTCGTCAAGGAGTCTCCACTCCCTCAGCGATGGCCTCAAGGGCGCGGAGCCTCTTCACTATGTGCGGGTGGGTGGAGAGGAGCTCCATTAGGCGGTCGGCGGTTGTTAGGCGGCGCTCCATTATCTTCTTGGCTGCAATGTAGCCTTCGAGCTCCCTGGCGTCTCTCAGCGAGGTGTCGGGGTCAACTATGAAGAGCTCCTTGAACCCCATCACGCGCAGCCTGGCCCCGGAGGCCTTGAGGCTGGCCGTGGACGTCACTATCTTTGCGAGCGCCGACATAAGCCTCCTAGCGCCTATGGAGGGCGTGGGGGCCAGCTTTACGCTGAAGCGGTCGGCGTAGTACTCGCGTATCCTGCTGAGGTGGAGTACCGCTAGCGTCAAGATGTAGTAGAGGAGCATGCTTGCCAGCCCTATGAGTATCCCGGCCCCCCTGTCGCTGTCGTCTCCTCCGAGGCCGAAGAGGCTCTGCCCGAGTATGTAGAACACGGCTGGGAGGGCCGAGGCGAAGGTCATGACCTCCACGTCGCGGTGGGCCAGGTGCCCCAGCTCGTGCCCGAGAACCGCCTCCACCTCCTCGGGCTCCAGCACGTTTAGTAGGCCCCTCGTCACGGCGACCCGCCGGCCCGCCAGGGGGGACCCGTAGGCGAAGGCGTTCGGGTATTCAACCTCGGCAATCATAAGCTTTGGCTTCGGTATCCCGGCGCGGGCTGACAGGCTCTCCAGGATCTGGTGTAGCCTCGGCGCCTCACTATACTTCAGCTCCCGCACGCCATAGAGCGCCTGCACGATGTAGGGGGATACGAGCCACTGGGCCAGGTTGAAGCCCAGGGCCAGGGCGAGGACGAGGATGGGGGTGGCGACCCCCAGGTACTCTAGGGCCGCCGCGAAGAAGAGCGTGGTCACACCTATGATGAACGCGACCGTGAGCATCATGGAGGCTCGCAGGCTCGCCACGGCAACCACCAAATCCTAACTGGGGGCTGGGGGATGATAAACTAAACTCTTTCCATTTCCGAGGAAAAGGCGGAAAACGTGCTAGTAGCGGAGCATCTCCACGCCTTCCCGGGACATCCTGAAGTCCTTCACCTTGCCCCTCCAGCTCCTGTCCAGCTCCTCCTCGCGGCGCCTCCACTCCCTCACCATCTCCAGGCTCCTCTCCCAGGCCTCCTCGTCCCTCACGAGCATCACGACGCGGCTCTTCTCGTCAACTTCCTTCTCCACGTATCCCGTGAGCCCCGCCACCTTTGCCGCGAACTCCCTGAGCTCCTCGAGCCTGGGCATAGCCGATATGGGGAGCCTCTTCTGGCTCTCACCGACCCACGTGTACCCCTTGAACTCGACGAACATGGGCCTGTACTCCTCAACGAGCTTCGCGTACCCCTCGGGCTCCACCATGTTAAGCCCCTTCACCGCCGTGACGCGCATCACCGTACGCGCCCCAGCCTCCTCGAAGCGCTCCATGAGCCCGAGGCTCTCCATGACGAGGCCCCAGGCCCCGGGGATGCGCGGGTCCGAGGTCTTCACAAACACTTCCTCGTTTGGCCCGTAGACGCTTATGTACAGGTTTGTCGGCACCGCGCCTTTTGACAGCATCTCCCTCAGCCTCTGGGGGACGGAGCCGTTGGTTACGAGGAAAGCGGTCATCCCCCTACCCTTGACCTCCTCTATCAGCTCGGGGAGCTTGGGGTAGAGGGTCGGCTCGCCGTCCAGGCTTATGGCCACGTGCCGCGGGAACATGGCTTCGAGGAAGCGCTCCGGGGAGACCTGGGGGTTCCCCTTGAAGCCTATGAGGAGCTTCCTCTGAGCAACTATTATCCCGTCGACGATGTCGCGTGGCTCGTCCCAGGTCCAGCCCTCGGGCAGCTTGAACCTTCCGGGGAGGTGCATGCGCCAGCAGAACTTGCAGGCGAAGTTGCAGAAGTTTAGGACGGGCGTCATCTGTATGCAGCGGTGGCTCCTGACCCCGTACCAGCGCTTGTAGCAGAGCCTGCCCCCCTTCAGGGCGCTCCTCGTCCACCTACAGATAGAGACTGCGCTGTGCCTGCCTACGAGCATGTAGCCCGCCCTTAGATATCTGGCAACGTTTTCGCGTGGGAGAGACGCCATGACTCCTCACGCTCCCCTCGGCCGTACCCTATATATAGGTTAGCTGTAGAGAAAAACCTGGGTGCCGTGACGAGCCGATGGCTGTGAGACCTGTGACCGGAGGGTAAGCTGCCCGAGCACCCGCTATCCTGCTGACCCAGCCGCCCTTACGTAGTCCTCGTATATGCTCCTCCAGCCCCTCCCAGTATAGATGCGCGAAAACGGCTTCTCCGCGAAGAAGGTGGCCCTCAGCTCCCAGTCCTTCACCTTCGCAGCGTCAAGCCTGTACCTCTCTATCAGCTCGTTAACCCTCTCCTCCCTATTCCCAGGCAGGTAGGTGAGTATGAATACAAGGTCTTTATCATTCGTCGGCCGCACTGTAAAGACCGTGGGGTAGAGAAGCCTGAAATACTCCTCGACGACGTCGGTGTCGCTGCCCCTGTAGGCGAGGAGCCGCGGCCTCGTGGACGAGTGGACGTCGCGCCACATTATCACGTTGTACCTCCACACGGGCAGCACGTGGTTCACGTAGTGGTAGTGGAGAACCTGCCTGTAGAGGTTGTGCCGCCTCGCTATGCTGCTCACAGTTGTGTACGCGTTTGTGAGCTTCGCGTCGAGGAGGAGGATGTCGTAGGGGTCTAGGTCCACGTAGTAGACGCGGGTCGACCTGCGGGTGTGCTCCTCCCTGAACTTGTAGTGCTTGAACAGCTTTTTCAGCTCCCTCTTTGTGAGCGCCTTGTCGCGGAGGTGCTTCTCGAGGGATTCTATGAGAGAGTTTATGGTGAACTTCTCCGGCGCCCCCAGCTTCTCCGCCAGGTAGGGTATCACCTCGGTGTTCCAGCCGCGCACCTCGCCCAGCACGTGGATGTCCACGTCGCCCCCGAAGGCCTGCCGCCTGAACTCTGGGAGGGACTTCTTGTCTGCGAGGACGATGTATACCATTCCCCCGTCGCTCCTCGCTAGGTGGAGCGCGAAGTGTGGTATCTTCCTCGCGACAGCCTCTGTCTCGCTGCCCCCCGCTACGAGGAGGAGGGAGAGGCCTATCTTTGAGAAGGCGGGGAAGAACACGAGGATCCCGTACCTGTTCAGCGTGTCGACGATGTCGAGGACTTTTTTCTTCCTGGCACCGGACTTCTTCGCGGCTTCGGAGAGCGAGCTTGACGAGACTATGTGCGAAAGTATCTTGAGCTCTTGGAGCTCTAGTTCTATGTCGTCGGCGCTTACATGCATTTCCCTCAGACCCTTATGTTGCATTGACAAAACCTAGCTCTAAGGATAAGTTATTTTTCACATACATAAAATTTCCTTAGACAAACTATATCTCGGCGGTGCAGAGGAGATATGTAGGTCCTGTATCCACATAACCGGTTACAACGTGCAGGGTGCCGGCGTTGAACAGGAGGCTGCTAGTGGTACTCATACTGACCGCCGAGGCCCTAGTTGGCAGTGCCACGGGCGTCCAGAGGACAACGCTCTCGACGCTGATGAAGGGCTACGGCGGCTTCCTGGCCCTACTCCCCATATTGAGCTTCGGCGTGTTCAAGGCGACCGCGGACGTCGCCGCCGGCCTCCTTGCGCACAGGAGGGGGAGGAAGTGGGTCTTCGTCCTGGGGGCGGCGGTGTACCTTCTGGGCGTGGCGCTCATACTCTACCTTGAGCCCCCCACGAGCTTCATAGCGGGCAACACCCTCGTCGGGATGGGGGAAGGAATAGTTTTCGCCACCGCAGCGGTGGCGCTAAGCGACGTGCTGGGCTCCCAGGCGTCGTCAAGGAGCTTCGGGTTCATGGAGGGGTTCGCGTACATGGGCTACGCCACAGGCGCCTTCCTCGGCGGCCTCCTCTGGCAGCTCTACGGGCCGATGAGCAGCTTCACCTACGCTGCGGCCGCGGCTGCAGCGGCGCTAGCGTTCACCCTGGTTGTGAGCGAGACGAGGAGCCTCCTAGAAGAGGAGGAGAGGTTTAGGTACGAGCCCCCAGTAGAGGCTGGAGCCGCCCTGAAGGGGCTTATGAGGAACCCTAGCGTGCTCGCCGCTATGGTGGCCGCGCACGTGGCCAAGGTTGGGGACACGTTGGCGTGGGCCCTTATTCCTCTCCTCCTCCTTGAGCGGGGGATAGGCTCGGTCGGCGTGGGCCTCGTGCAGTCGACGATGATACTTGTGTGGGCCCTTCTAATGCCGCTGTGGTCGGAGATCTCGGACAGGATTGGCAGGAGGGTTCTCGCGACCCTGGGCCTCCTCGTCAACGCTGGCGCCGTGATGCTTTTCCCATCGCTCAGGGGGTTCCAGGAGTTCCTGCTGCTGACAATGGTTATGGGCGTCAGCTACGCGATGTACTACCCGGTGCTCCCGGCCCCCATGGTGGACGTGGCCCCCTTAAAGGTCAAGGACATAGCGGTCGGAATTTACAGGGGAGTGAGGGACTCGGGCTACGCAACCGGCGCCCTGCTGACCGGCCTCCTAATCTCCCAGCGCAGCATCGCCGAGCCCTTCGTGGACGTGGGCGTGCTTCTAGCAGTTGTGGGCGCCCTCTTCTCCCTAGTGTTCCGCGAGACTAGGCCGGCGTGGCCCTTCTTCGACCTCGTCGTTAAGCACGCCGAGGTTATGAGGGACGTGATAGAGGCCGAGGAGGACGTGATAAAGGCCGTCTTCTCCGGGCGGGTCGGGGAGGCGGAGGAGCACCTGGCGAGGATAAAAGACCTTGAGCGCGCCGGCGACCAGCTTAAGAGGGAGATTATGGGGCGCATATGGTCCAGCTTTCTGCCGATAAGCGACAGGATGGACTTTGAGAGGCTGGTCGAGGAGCTGGACAGGGTCGCCGGGGCCGTGCTCGAGTGCGACGAGAGGCTCGTCAGGGTGGAGGCTTCCCCCATACTGGGGAGGGTTGAGGAGCTTATGCTTGAGATGAACCGGGAGATACTTGGGCTCGCCGAGATGTTCATCGAGAACTTGAAGGCTCTCAAGAAGTCCCCGCTCTACGCTGTCGGCCTCAGCATCGAGGTGGAGCGTGGGGAGAGCCGGGTTGACAGGATTAGGAGGGAGCTTCTCGACGAGATAAGGGCTCTCATAAGGAGGGGGGACATAGACCTTCTCACGGCTATAGACCTGAGGGACTCGGTCGACCTTTTAGAGATGGTGGCGGACGACTTCGAGGACGCGAGCGACATCATTAGGATTATAGCGTACAAGCACGCCGCGACCCCATTTGCAACCTTCTAGCACAATCCTCTGTAGCGCTAACGATATAGAGTAAACATGTGCCTATGATGTGGCGAGGAAATGACCTGGGAGAAAGAGGACATTGTAGCATATGCGGTTGACAAAGGTCAAGAGCTCGGCGCCGACTACGTCGAGGCCAGGTACCATAGGCGTAGGAGCACGTCCCTGGCGACGCGGAACGGGGAGCTCCTCGGCTTCGAGTCCTCCTTCGAGGAGGGCGTTGCCGTGAGGGTGCTCGTAGACGGCGCCTTGGGGTTCGCCGCCACAGAGATCCTCACCCGGGAGGGGGTTGAGGCCGCGCTTGAACGGGCTTACCGGCAGGCGCGGAGCCACTCAAGGCTGATGAGGGAGAAGATAGTGTTTAGCGATGAGAGGCTCGGCGTCGCCTCCTACGCGGCCCTCCAAAAGAAGGGGTTCGACAGTCTCAGCGAGGAAGACAAGATCTCGTACCTGAGGGACCTGTGGGAGAGGGCGAGGGGAGCCACGTCTACGGCGAGGGTCGCTACGCTGATGAGCTTTCTCGCCGAGAGCGTGGAGGAGAAGATAGTTGTGAACAGCGACGGCGCCTATGTTAAGAGCCTCGTCCCACGCCTCTCGCTGGGCTACAACGTGGTTGTAGCGCTTCCCTCGAAGGGGACTATTCAGAAGTGGTTCTCCCGCGCCGCCAGCGGGGGCTACGAGTGGCTGGACGCTTGGCGCGTCCACGAGAGGCTCCCCGAGGACGTGAAGACCTACGAGAAGATACTGCTGGAGGCTTCGAAGCCTCCCACCGACAGGCCCGTCGACGTCGTGGTGGGCAGCGAGATCGTCGGGCTCGTCGTCCATGAGAGCTGCGGGCACCCCAGCGAGGCGGACAGGATACTTGGCAGGGAGGCCGCGCAGGCCGGGAAGAGCTTCATAAAGCCCGACATGGTGGGGCAGCGTATAGGCAGCGAGTACGCCACGGTCATCGACGACCCCACGATACCCGGTAGCAACGGGTTCTACCTCTACGACGACGAGGGGGTGCCGGCGAGGCCGCGCTTCCTCTACAAGGAGGGGCTGATAAACGAGTTCCTCCATAACAGGTGGACGGCCGCCGTGTTCGGGACTCACAGCAACGCCGCCGCCAGGTCCATGAACTATGGGAGCGAGCCGATAGTTAGGATGGCGAACACGTACCTGAAGCCCGGGGACATGAGCTTTGACGAGCTGGTGGAGGACGTGAAGCTGGGCGTGTACATCAAGAGCTACATGGAGTGGAACATTGACGATGAGAGGTGGAGCCAGAGGTACGGCGGGCTCGAGGCCTACCTCATAGAGAACGGCGAGCTGAAGGGTCTCGTCAAGAACCCCGTCCTCGAGGTTACGACGAAGACGTTTTACAGCTCTCTGGACGCGGCCGACAAGAACCTGGAGTTTTACGCGGGCACCTGCGGGAAGGGTGAGCCGATGCAGGGCGTGCCCGTGTGGTTTGGCGGGCCTAATGTTAGGCTCCGCGGGATAACGTTGAGGGTGAGGGAGTGATGAGGGAGGAGCTTCTCGGAGTAGGGGAGAGGATTGTTAAGCGGGCCCTCGAGCTCGGCTTCGACGAGGCCGCCGTTAGGGTAACGTTCCGCGACGCGACAATGGTGAAGTTCGCCAATAGCGAGCCGAGCGTGGCCCAGAGCTGGAAGGATAGGAGCGTGGACGTATACGTGGCGAAGGATAAGAGGATACTTGGCACGAGCGGCTCTGTATCCTCGATAGGCGAGGTTGAGGAGATACTGGGCAGGCTCCGCGCCCTCGCGTCCAGGATCCCCGAGTCCATGCTATACGCCCCCCTCCCCGAGCCCAGCAAAGTAGACTTTATGGAGGGCCTGGTCGACCGGCGCATCCTCGAAGCCATAAGCGACCCCTCCGACGTGTCCGAGCTGATAGTCGAGGCCGTGCATAGGAGGAGCGTGGACTACTTCGCCGGCATGTTTGAGGCCTCCTACACGGCCAAGGCCCTGGTTACGAGCACGGGGACGAGCCTCTACGAGGACGCTACGGGGATCCAGGCCTACGTGAGGGTTTTCGCTGGGGACGGGTCGGGGCAGTGGTCCCTCGGCAGCAGGAGGCTTGACGAGAAACGGATTGAGGAGATGGCTGAGATAGCGGCGAGGTACGCGGTGGAGGCTAAGAACCCCGTGGACGTCGAGCCCGGCACCTACAACATAGTGTTGTCGCCCATGGTGGCCGGAAACCTGATGAACTACGTGGCCCGGATGGCGTCGGCTATGAGCGTTATGATGGGCATGTCCATCTTCGCGCAGAAGAAGCCGGGCGAAAAGGTGGCCTCGGAAAAGCTCACGTTGATCGACGACCCCAGGAACCCCGAGCTCCCCTACTCGTGGTCCTTCGACGACGAGGGCGTCCCAACATACTCCAAGCCGATAATTGAGCGGGGCGTCTTCAGGACGCTGCTGCACAACTCGAAGACGGCTGCAAAGATGGGCGCCAAGACCACCGGGAACGCCGGGCTCCTCCACCCCCACCCGTGGAGCCTGAGCGTGGCGCCGGGCGACCGCAGCCTCGAAGAACTCATAGAGGAGGCTGGAGACGGCTTCCTGGTCACGAACAACTGGTATACGAGGCTCCAGAACTACGTGGAGGGTACCTTCTCCACTATAACGAGAGACGCGGTGCTCATCATAAAGAGGGGGGAGATAGTCGGGGCTGCGAAGAAGTTCCGCATAGCCGACAGCTTCCCCAGGATGCTCTCCCACCTAGCGGCGCTGACCAGGGAGCGCTACGACATGTACTGGTGGGAGGTAAAGCCGCCGACAAGGATACCCTACATGCTCTTCAGGGACGTGCACACGTCAAAGCACACGGGCTAGCAGCCCCGTTTTTCTCCCTACTTTATCCTGACCGCGCCCTCCGCGAGGGTGCGAGTCCACACCTCGAAGCCGTCCAGTACCCGGGCTGCCGCCTCCGCCGCCTCGCGCAGCGCCTCGGGGGGCGTCGGCTTGGCCCCACGGTACGGCTCTGGCACTCCCTCGTAGGGTATGAACTGCTGCACCACGTACACCGCCCTCCCGGCCGGGCGTAGGCGGAGCGCGGCTATGGTCTCCGCCACCCTTGCGGCGGCCCGGGCGTCGAGTATCCCGGGGACGAGGGTTGTGCGGAGCTCCAGGAAGGGGGCCTTGGCGGCCACGCGGAGCCCCTCCCTCACCAGCGGTAGGAGCCTGGCCGCCAGGGCCACGTGCGTGCCTGTAGCCCTCGCGTAGAGCCGGGGGTCATCGAGGGGGGCCTTAACGTCTATGGCGACGTGCTCTATCCCGTGCCTCTCCATGAGCCTGGCGAGTATCTTTGGCGTGGTGGCGTTCGTGTCGAGGCTTAGGGGTAGGCCCGCGCGGCGCTCCACCTCAGCGTATAGGGCGTCGAGCGCCCTGTACTGGAGCGTCGGCTCGCCCCCCGTGACGTGGAAGTAGTCGACGAAGGGCGCCGCCTCCCCGGCCAGGGCCGCTATCTCGGCGACGTCGACGCGTTTCCCCTCCAGGCCCCTGGCAAGCCGCGAGTTGCTGCACCAGGGGCACCTGAGGTTGCAGTACGTGAGCCACACGGTGAAGCTCACGTGCTCGAGCACGTCCACAAGGCTCGTCTCGCTCCAGCCCCCTACGATGATTTCCACATGGTTCTATGCCGGTACGCGGAAATTATGGTTTTAGCGCTGCCGCGATATATGTAAAGGCGGTGAAATATCCGCGCGTAGCAGGTCAAAAGAATATGCTCAGCACGTGGTAGGCCAGCACGGCCGAGAAGAACGCGACGGCCAGCTCGTAGCCGACTAGGAAGGCCACGTAGCGGAGCCTCCTGTTCTCCTCGTAGAACGCGGCCAGCGTTGCGACGCACGGCGTGTAGGTGCTCATAGCGATGAGGAAGGAGACCACCTGGGGCACCGTCAGGCCGAGGCTCCTCACGGCGGAGACGGGGTCTCCTATCCCCGTCACGAGCACTATCGTCTCCACGAGCCCCTCCTTGGCGACAAAGCCGGCTTCAAAAGCCAACGCTATGCGCCAGTCAGGGAGCCCCATGGCGGCCGTCACAGGCGTAAGCAAGTGGCCGAGGAGGGCGGCGTAGCTTTCCTCAACGTTTGCCACTGGGCCCGCCGGGCCGTAGGCCGTGAGGAGCCAGACGATTATGGAGAGCACGAGTATGAGCGTGCCAGCCTTTTTGAGGAAGTGCACAGTGTGGTCCCAGGCGTACCACCATACAACCCTGAGGCTTGGCTTGTGGTAGGGGGGCAGCTCTATTATTATCTCGGGCGGCTGGTAGCCGCCTAGGAGAAGCCTCCTAAAGACCAGGCTCAGGACGACCACGAGAAGCCCGGCGTAGAGGTATATCGATGCCACTAGGAGGGCCTGCAACACGGGGTTGCTGAAGAATGCTGAGGCGAAGACCAGTATCACGACCAGCCTGGCCTGGCAGGGTATGAGGGGTGCTAGGAGGCTCGCGAGGAGCTTTTCCTCGTCGCTCTCGAGTATGCGCGTCCCCAGCACCGCGGGCACGTTGCAGCCGAGGCCGAGGAGCATTGGCAGGAGGGCCTTCCCCGTCAACCCTATCTTCTCGGCGAAGCCGTGCCCCAGCACCGCGAAGCGGGCCATTATCCCCGAGTCCTCCAGCACGCTGAAGGCTATGAAAACGAGGAAAATCAGTGGTAGGAAGCTTAGGACGCTGCCCACACCAGTCACTACGCCGTCGGCTACAAGCTCGACGATGAAGCTTGGCGTGCCGAGCGACGCGAGCCAGGCGGCGATGGCGTCGCTGATGGCCTGGAAGGCTGCCCCGAGGAGCCCTGCGAGGCTGCTCTCCTCGAGTAGCGAGGCGAGGCCGTGGAGGCCGGCCGCGTCGAGTAGTATGTTGAGGGGGAACCCGGTGTTTATCGTGAATATGACTAGAAGCATGGTGAATATGATGAGCGCGGAGACTATGGGGCCGAGCGTGGGGTGGAGAAGCACGTGGTCGAGGGATTCGGTAAACTCCGGCTTTGCCACACCGCTCTTCTCCACCACGGACGACACAACCTTCTCTATGAACTCGTAGCGCGCGCTCACGGCTATAAGCTCCGGCGGCGCGCCCAGCTCCTTCTCGGCGCGGCGCCTAGCCTCCTCCAACGCGTCCAGCAGGGCGGTGCAGCCCTCCTCCCGCAGGGCCCGCTCCATCGCCGGGTCCCCCTCGAGCAGGCGCATCGCCGCCCACTCGGGCGGGTAGCCCTTGAGGCTGCTGCACCCAACCAGCATCCTCTCCAGACTTCGGGCGTAGTAGGGGAGACCGTCGTAGTCCAGCCTTAGCTTTGACGCGTGGATCTTCCCCTGGGCAACGTCGAGAACCGTTTCCACGAGCCTGTGGAGGCCCTCCTTGTTTATCGCGGATATCGGCACAACCGGGGCGCCGAGAAGCTTTGAAAGCTTCGACTCGTTTATGTGGATCCCCCTCTTCCTGGCGGCGTCCATCTTGTTCACGGCCACGACGACGCGGTCGTAGAGCTCCAGCACCTGAACCGCGAGGTAGAGAGTCCGCTCCAGCTCTATCGCGCTGACAACCACGACCACCACGTCGGGCTTCTCGCGGACAATGTACTCCCTCGCTATAACCTCCTCCTCGCTTATAGCCCCCAGGCTGTACGTCCCCGGCAGGTCGACAATCCTTATCTTGACGCCATGGTGCTCAAGCTCCCCCTCATACTTCTCCACAGTCTTGCCAGGCCAGTTCCCCACGTGCCTCCGCTCCCCAACGAGCATGTTGAAAAGCGTGCTCTTCCCCACGTTTGGGGCGCCGGCCAGCGCGGCCACAACCTCCACGTCAACCACCCGGCTACTTCGCCCAGTAACCCAGAACCTCTACCAGTATCCGGCTGGCATGCCTCCTCCCGATCGCGAGCCTCGCACCGTTCTTCTCCACGATAACCGGCCCCAGACTGTTACTCACAACCCTCAACGTGGCGCCCGGGTAGACGCCCAGCTCTAGGAGGCGGCGGTAGGGGCCGCGGCCCCGCACGTCCACCCTCACGACCCTGACGATGCTGCCCGGCGGCGCAGAGGAAAGCGTGACTAAGCCCTCCATATATTCCTCGGGCATAATCTCTGCAGCGAGTTTATTTATATAGCGATAAGGCCCGCCCCCAGCTCGAGGCGAAAAATTGAATACCACGCAGCAATCAAGCTTTTACCGGAACAAAAATCGTCGAAGGGCCGGTAGCTCAGGCTGGGAGAGTACCGCCCTTGCAGGGCCTGAGGGCCCGGGAGCGGCGGGGGTCGGGGGTTCAAGTCCCCCCCGGTCCACCATTTATACGTGGCGGTCGATGTATCGTAGT
>JALVKT010000121.1:20885-28755 GCA_027027675.1 Thermofilaceae archaeon
AAGGGCCGGTAGCTCAGGCTGGGAGAGTACCGCCCTTGCAGGGCCTGAGGGCCCGGGAGCGGCGGGGGTCGGGGGTTCAAGTCCCCCCCGGTCCACCATTTATACGTGGCGGTCGATGTATCGTAGTGCTTTCTTGTAGACTAGTAGGGCTGGGATGTTGAGTAGTGTGAATAGTGTTAGCGCTTGGATGTCCCGTGTCAGGGCGGTGAGTGGCGTGTGGTTTAGTAGTACTTGTCGGGCCGCGTCTATGGCGTATGTCTGTGGTAGGAGCCAGCTGAGCGTTTTCAGTGGTGGGGGCAGTATTGTGGGCGGGAAGTATATGCCGCATACTATGGATGCTGTTAGTTCGACGGCCCATATGAAGGGGTTCATGACTACTTGGGGCATGTTGTAGTAGAGGGCGTAGGTGGAGGCGAGGAGTAGGCCTAGGGGGAGCGTCGCCGCGAACCCCAGGGTGAGGACGGCGGCTGTGTCGAGTAGGTTTACGTTCATCCTTATGACGCCGAAGACCAGGGTTAGAACGGAGATGTAGGCTGCGAAGCGTACGAGGAGGAAGAGGAAGCTTTCTATGAACCTCGAGGCCATGTATTCGGTTAGTGTTACTCCGGCCAGCTTGTAGTAGTCCCTCATTTTTAGCCTGTAGCCGTAGGAGGAGAACCAGCCTGCGTAGAGGGCACGTGTGAAACGGTAGGGGTTTTCCACGGCGAAGAGGAATACGGGGTTTACCAGGAGCCCTATGGCTAGGAAGCTGAAGAACTCCTCGGCCTTGGCGCCGGCCGCGTATATGGAGAAGAAGTACCAGCTCGCCAGGCCTGCGAGGAAGTTTATCGCCTCCGTCGGCGCGTATATGTACCACCAGAGGTGCCAGGTCTTTACTGTGCCGAAGAGGCTCTCTGAGAGTGTTCTCAGTATCCTTTGGATGGAGTTTTTCAGCTTATCACGAGGCTGCATATGTCGCCACCTTCTGCCGCTGGGGCCTCCCATTCTTCCTTGAAGAGCTCCATGTAGACCTCTTCCAGGCTCGGCTCGGAGACTTTTACTGTGGAAACTTTTCCTCCTCTGCCGTAAATGCTGGCCAGTATCTGGGGGAGTATGTGGCCAGCTTTTTGCACGGAGAACTCGAGTATGTAGCCCGTCTCTCCCTCCCTTACCCTGTAGTTTTCGGCTCCCGCGTCGAGTGCTATCTGGGTGAGGAGTTCCGGGTCTAGTGATGCTTCTATCTCGACCTTTTCTTTGAGCTTGAGCCTCTCTTTTAGGGAGGGGAGGTCTCCCTGCGCGACAAGCCTCCCCTTTCTGAGGAAGATGTACCTGTGGCTTAGCTCCTCAGCGTCTCTGAGGACGTGGGTGGCTATGAGGACTGTTGCTCTGAGCTTTCCGGCTAGGACGTTCCTCACTATGTCCATGAGGGCCTTTCTGGCTTCAAAGGATATGCCTGTGAATGGCTCGTCCATCAGGTAGACCCGTGCCTCCTTTAAGATGCCGTAGGCGAACGCCAGTCTCCCGATTATGCCCGTTGATACCTCGTAGAGAAGCCTGTCCTGGTATTCTTGGAGGCCGCTCAGCGCTATTACCTCGTCCACCCTGTCCTTCCCGGCGCCTATAAGCTTCGCATACTTGAGGAGGTTGTCCCTGATGGTGAAGTTGCTCTCCGCGAATAGGTCCACCGTTATGAGGCCTGGAGCGTACATTACGACGTCGCCGAGCCGCGCGTTGTCCTCTACAACGTCTAAGCCTTCGACGCGGGCCCTGCCGGAGGTGGGTAGGGCTAGGCCGGCGAGTATCCTTAGGAGGGTTGTTTTTCCGCTGCCGTTGGGGCCGAGGACGGCGAGTATCTCGCCCCTACGGGCGTGGAAGGAGACGTTGTCTAGTGCATACACTACTTTCTCTTTTCCCCGTGTCTTCTCGACGAGTTTCAGGTAGAGCCATATGAGGGGCTGGTGTATGTTGTCGTAGATGGCGGCGCTTATCTCCTTTATAGTGTAGATTTTTGAGAGAGAGTCAACCTCTATGCTTAGCACCTCTAACCCACCCCGTGCGCGGACATAGGGGGTCTGGCGCCTCCAGCCTCCCGTAGACGGCGGCTGCAGCCGCCCGGCAGCCGCCGTTGCATTGGAGGGGGCATGAACGGCAGGGCTCCACGAGGTCTCTCCTGTATAAGCCCCTGATTTTCCTGAAGAGCATGCTTTTATGCCATATCTCCCGGAGGCTTGTCTCTCTAATGTTTCCGGCGGAGAAGTTGTCTGGGAAGTATGGGCAGGGTTTTACGTTCCCCGTGGGCGTGACGGAGAGTATGGAGAACGCGGCTGGGCATAGAACCTTTGAGCTTGAAGCCTTCCCGCCGAGCCGGGATGTGTTTTCGCCGCCACCTATGATCTTCGGCTTGCCTCTCGCCTTGGACTTTACCCTGTTTACGGCTTCGACGTACTCGTCGTTGGTGAGGAGCCAGTTCTTATAGTGGAGGGCTCTGCCGGAGGGTATGAGCTGGGCTATGAACCATGCGTCGACGTTTAGTTCCTGGAGGAAGGAGAGCATCTCACCAAGCATGGACGCGTTTACCTTGTTTAGGGTCGTCCTGACGGTTACGAACAAGCCTTTTTCCTTGGCAAGCCTTATCGCCTTGACGGCGGCGTCGAACGCTCCGCTAGACCTTATATAGTCGTTCACCCGCTTGTCGCTCGACTCAAGGCTTATCTGTACCCAGAAGATTCCCAGGCTTGTCAGCTTTTTAACCACGTCCTCTGTCAGGAAGTACCCGTTGGTTGAGAACTCCACCCAGAGGCCGAGGCCTGCGGCGTAACTGACTATGTCTATGAAGTCTTCCCGTAGGAGGGGCTCGCCCCCTCCCAGCGCAACCCTGATGACCCCCATCTCGGCTGCCTCGCGTAGCAGGGAGCTTATCTCTCCTGTTGAGAGCTCGTTCTTCGAGGGAATGCCCGCTGAGGCATAGCAGTGCTTGCACCTCAAATTGCACTTATAGGTGAGTTCTAGAAAGATGTCGATGGGCGCCGAGAGGTACCACTCTAGGGGTGTTGAAGGAGGAGATGTTTGTTTACGTGTTAGCGTGTGTGCCTCGAAGTTTATTTCCCGGGTTAGAGTGGAGATGAAGTCTCTCACGCTTTCCTCTATGACGTTTCTAGGGGCGTAGTATTGGGAGGAGAGTATTTCTACAACCTCCTTTAATGGAAGCTCCTGGAAGAAATATAGCTCGACTATCTTCGCGGCTGTCTCGTTAAGGTATTTCTCTGTTCCATCCATGGATTTTAGGAGTCCCCTTATTTGAAGGGATCCTGCCTTCGTGTTTTCCTCCCTGAAAACAAGTGCCTGTTTTTTGGCGATAAGGCTCATCTTTTCTCCGCCAATGATAATTATTGCAGCGTGGGAGCCCGTGCGAAGAGCCTTACGATGAAGCACTTTTCCACGCTGATCATGTGACAGAATGACGTTTTTTGCTTATGGAAATACCTGGAATTTCCCATGTTTCCCCGCATAGTACAGTAAAACCGGCATTTATGCTATTACACGCTTAGGGGTAGACCCTGTTTACTGTGCGTGGGAAGGGTATGGCGTCGACTATGTGGTCTATGCCTGTGAGCCACATTACTAGGCGGTCCATGCCTAGGCCGAAGCCTGCGTGGGGGACTGTGCCGTAGCGGCGGAGGTCGATGTACCACTGGTAGTCGTCGGGGTTTAGGCCGAAGCGCTTTATCTTTGCGATTAGCTCGTCCTTGTCTTCTATCCTCTCGCCCCCGCCTATTATCTCGCCGTAGCCCTCTGGGGCTAGGAGGTCGGCGCTGAGGGTTACCTCGGGCCTGTGGGGGTCGTTTTTGTGGTAGAAGGCCTTCGCCTTTTCGGGGAACCCGTAGAGGAAGAAGGGCTTGTCGAACTCCTGTGTGAGTACGCGTTCCTCGTCGGCGCCGAGGTCGTCGCCCCACTCGACGTGTACGCCCTTGGAGTCGAGTATCTGGAGGGCCTCGTCGTAGGAGACTCGTGGGAAGGGCGGCTCTACGCGTTTGAGTGCTTCGAGGTTGCGGCCTAGGAGTTCAAGCTCTGGCCTCCTCTCTTCGAGGACTCGGCGGGCTATGTGGGCTATGAGTTCCTCCTCTATCTTCATCATGTCTTCGAGGTGGGCCCACGCGGCCTCGGCCTCGGCGTGCCAGAACTCTGTGAGGTGGCGGCGGGTGCGGGACTTTTCTGCTCGGAAGCTTGGCGCCACCGTGTAGACTTTTTCGAGGCTGAAGATGAGGGCTTCGAGGTAGAACTGTGAGGACTGTGTGAGGTATACTTTGCGGCCGTCCACGTATTTTACCTCGAAAAGGGTGGCGCCGCCCTCGACGGCCGCGGTTATGAACATGGGGCAGTGAACCTCGTAGAAGCCCCTGCTTCGGAAGAACTCGTGGAGGGCTTTGAACGCTGTGTCTCTCACCTTGAATATCGATGTTAGGCGGCGGCTCCTCACGGCAAGGTGTCTGACGTCTAGGAGGAACTCTCGCGAGGCGTCTCGGCGTATGGGAAAGTTCTCCGCCAGCCCTATTATCTCCAGCCTCTCGCCCCTTATCTCGGCGCCGCCCGGGGCCCTCGGGTCCTTCCGGAGCGTCCCCTCGACTATGACGCTCGACTCCACCGTGACGCGGCGGGCGTCGGCCCAGCTGGGCGCGTCCTCGCCGTAGACGGCCTGTATTATGCCCGTGGAGTCCCTCACCACGACGAAGGCCTTCTTTTTGAGGTCCCTCCTCCTGTAGACCCAGCCTCGGACGGCTACGCGTTCGCCCTCCGGCATCTTTAATGCTTCCGCGACTGGGAGTATCCTTGTGGACAAGCCTCCCGCACCCCTCGCGTGGATACGGGTCATGATTACGGCGCTTCTAATAAAAGCATACGTGCGCTTCCACCCGCGCCGCACGCGCTTCGAGGGTTTCGACGTGTACACTCCGGGGGGCTGCCTGCCGCCCAGGTTCACGGTGTCGACGGGCCTCCTGGCAGGCGTTCTCCGGGGCCTGGCTGGGCCTGGGGTGAGGGTGCTCGACGTTGGGTGCGGGTCGGGGGCGCTCTCCCTGGTGGCCGCGGGCGTGGGGAGCTACGTTGTCGGTACGGAGTTGGACCCTGTGTGCGCGGCCGCTGCCAGGAGGAACGCTGAGGCTAACGGGCTGGGCGGGCTGGTGGACGTTGTGGTGTGCTGGGGAGCGAGGTGCCTGAGGCGGGGCTTTGACTTGGCCGTGTGTAACCCGCCGTTTCTGCCTGTGGAGGGGGGAGCGGCGTACGGGTGTGGGCGTGGCTGCCGCGTAGCCGCTGAGATGCTCGGGGAGGCGGCGGGGAGGGCTGGGAGGCTCCTCTACGCGTGGAGCAGCCTCTCGGGGCCTCCGCCGCTGGGGTGTAGGGTTGTGGCGTCGCGGAGGGGCTTATTGGACCGCGTATATGTCTGCCTACACGATGGGCTTCCCGGCGCGCGGGGGGACTGCTGGGCGGAGGCGTAGCTTGAGCATGTCGCCGAGGACGGCTGTGGCTTTGCGCCTGGAGAGGAGCTGGTTGTTGTTTCCACAGTAGGGGCTGAAGACGCAGCGTGGGCAGCCGTCCTCGCAGGTGCAGCGGGAGACTATGTCGTGCGCCTTCTTGACGGCTTCTTCTAGGCGCTGGAAGAGCAGCTTTGTGACGCCGGAGCCGCCTGGGAACGCGTCGTAGATGTATATGTGTCCTGAGGGGAAGCTTATTCCCCCCATGTCTGTGGGGGCGGCGCCTGTGACCATCTGGCCGGCCGATATTATCACGTGCTCCACCGCGTGGAAGGCCTCCGCGTTTCCCGTCTCGCTCCAGGAGGGCCTCGGCGGGTAGTGGAGGAGTATGCCTTTCGTGTGGAAGCTGTAGGTGAGCTCCTGGTCGAGGAGGTGCATGGACACTGTGCGGCCGCCGGGCGCCTCGACGGTGTAGCCGTAGACGACGTCTGTGACTGTGAGGTCGAGGTAGTCGACCCTTATGCCGTATACGCGGCGTGTCTCGTGTATTTCTCCCTCCTCGGGGAGGGTGTAGTAGAGGGGCCTCGTAGAGTAGGGCGGCGGCTTGGGCAGGGGCTTCACAACCGCCGTCTTGCCCCGTATGCCGAGTGACAGGTATGCTCTGCCCCCGTGGAGGTATATGGCGCCGGGGAACAGCTCCTTTATCGCCTGGGGGGCCTCCCTCCAGCCTATGCGGCGGCCCCCCTGCACCTTGATCGCTACGAGCTCCCCGACGCCTCTGATGTTCTCCCTTTCCCGGAGGTAGCGGAGGCCCTGGCGGGTTGGGTGGACGTAGCCGCCGCGCAGCCTGAGGAGCCCCTCCTGGATGAGGCCTTGGAGGACTTGTCTGGCGAAGCTGTCCAGCTGGTCGGGCTTGTAGGGGGCGTCCTGGGCCATTGCTATGAGGTGCACCTTCGCCACCTCCTCGTTGCGGGTGTCGAGGTAGACGGGGTCTGGGGGCTGCGTGAAGTACTCGCGTGGGTGCCTCTCGTAGTACGCGCTTATCGGGTCGTTTCCCAGCACGGTGAACACGTAGGCTTCTCCTCCCCTCCGGCCGACCCTGCCGGCCCTCTGGAGGTACTTTGAGAAGGTGGGTGGTAGGCCGTACATTATGACGGCGTCCAGCGAGCCGATGTCTATCCCGAGCTCAAGGGTCGGCGTGGCGACGACCGCGTCAAGCTCTCCCCTCTTGAGCTCCTCCTCTATCCTTCGCCTCTCCTCGGGGAGGAGGCCCGCCCTGTGAACCTTGACGTTTAGGCCGTGGCGCCTCGCCTCTATGGCGAGCCGCTCCACGGCCCGGTGGCTGTCGGCGAAGACGACGGTGCGCAGCCCCTCCTTTGCGAGGAGTGCGAGGAGGCTCAGCGTCTCCGCCATCTTGCCCTTCTCGTGTGGTGAGAGGAGGACGTGGTACACCCTGGCCCTCCGGGTCGGGCCTGCGTGGACAACCTCTACCGGCTCGGAGAAGAGCTTTTCCCCCAGCTCCCCGGGGTTGCCTATGGTGGCCGATGCCGCTATGAACTGTGGCTTCTCCCTCAGGAAGCGCTTGAGCCGGCGTAGGATCATGTGTACGTGGGCCCCGAAGACCCCGCCGTAGACGTGGGCGTCGTCCAGCACTATGACCTTCGCGGTGGATATGAGCTGTTTGAAGCGGTCTGACCTGCGGAGGGAGAAGTGTATCATGTCGGGGTTTGTTACGAGTATCGCCGGCGGGTACTGGAATATCCTCTGCCTCTCCTCGGGCGGCGTGTCCCCGTCGTACACGGCTGCCCGGAGCCCGAAGAAGCCTGAGGCGTAGCTGTTTATCCTTTCAAGCTGGTCCCTCGCCAGGGCCTTTGTGGGGTAGACTATTATCCCCGTCACCTTTCCCGGGCCTTGCCTCGAGGCGGCCTCGAGGAGGGGTATGAGGAAGGCCTCTGTCTTCCCGGTGCCCGTGCCGGCCACTATGAACACGTTTCTCCCGGCGCGGGCCAGCTCGGCGGCCTCCGCCTGGAAGCGGTATAGCCTCTCTATGCCCCTCCTCTTCAACGCCTGGGCCAGCCACTCCTCCCTGACGGCCTCCTCCACTGGCGGCCCGGGCGAGGGGAGCCTGGGCTCCTCGACGTGCACGTAGACTATCCCGTGGCCGCCGCGGCGCTGGAGCTCCTCCAGTATGGGCACAGGGTTATTATGCCGGCTGCCAGGCTATATGTCTGCATTGATAAGGGAGATAAGGGGCGTCGTGCTGGTGGACGACCTGCCGGCCGTGGACGGCGTCTACCCGGCTCACGGGCTGTCGTTGATGCTCGAGCTCGACTATGGGGGGGAGAAGAAGAGGGTGCTCTTCGACTCGGGGCACAGCGTCAAGCTGCTCAGGCACAACGCGGAGGCCCTCGGCGTGAAGCTTG
>JALVKT010000122.1 GCA_027027675.1 Thermofilaceae archaeon
GGCGGCCCCCAGGCGCCGGTGCAGGAGCTGGCGTTTAGGTGGTTTGCGAGGGCGCATGGGCTGCTGGGGGGCGGCCTCCTCCAGGTATACAGGGATGCTAAGGCGGCCGGCCTCCGCGACCAGCTTCACGTGGAGCACGCGTCGACAGTCGCCGGGGTTGCGCTGGACATCTTGGAGGCCCTGTCGCCCCTGGAGGAGCTGGAGAGGCTGGACTATGTGGACGCCTACCTTGCCGGCTTCCTCCACGACATTGGGAGGGAGACGGGGCCGGGCTATGACCACCACGTGCGCGGCGCCGAGATGGTTAGGGGCATGGAGAGCGTCGCCAGGCTTGGTCGGCCCGAGGTGGTTTCGAAGGCCGTGCTGCACCATAGGCGGCGCAGCGACCTCCTCGGGGATGAGGGGCTCAGGGCTCTGGGGCGGGGGGCTGTGCTTGTGGCTGCCGCGGTGCGGGCCGCCGACGCTGTGAAGAACGCGTATGTGGGTGAGGGCTCCTACTACGGCGTGGAGCTCCGGGGGGACAGGCTCGTGTTCCGCGGCTCCCTCTGGCTTGAGATAGCGTTCAAGGATATTGTGGAGAAGAGCCGGGTGCTCAGCGAGCTTACAGGGCTCAAGGTGGGCTTCGAGAAGGTGCACTACTTCTAGCCGCCGTATACGTGTCCGTATACAATTTTTATATATGCCTGTTCGGCGTAGATGTAAACGACAATGTCTACGAGCGTTGTGAGCGTGAGGATCCCCCGGAGGCTCAAGGAGGAGCTTGAAAGGGAGGTTCCAAACTGGAGGAAAGCCCTCGTGGAGTACCTGGAGATCCTCGTGAAGAGGGAGAGGAGGAGGCGCGTCCTCGAGAAGGCCAGGCGCCTAGAGGAGAAGATTGGCGTGACGAGCCCCGCAGCCGAGATTATAAGGGAGACGCGGGATGCGAGGTGAAAAGGCGGTTATAGACGCCTCGGCCATTGCGGCGCTCCTCATACCCGAGAAGTATACCCGCTGGGCCCGTGAGACTGTCGAGAGGTATGAGGCCCTGTACACGACGAGCCTCGCCCCCTACGAGGTGTACAACGTTGTTTGGAAGAAGCACTTGCGGGGGGAGATAGGCGGGGATGCGTTGCCGCTTGTAGAGGAGGTTGTCGAGGAGTTCCTGGAGACCCTGGTTGTGCGCGACCTGTCGGGGGACGTGAGGAGGGAGGCCCTTGGGATAGCGGTGAAGCACGGGCTAACGTTCTACGATGCGGCGTACCTCGCATTGGCCCTTAGGCTTGACGCGGCCCTTGTGACGTGCGACGTGAGGTTGGGTGAGAAGCTGCCGGCCCCTCTGAGGGCCCGCGTGGTTTTCCCCGGAGAACGAAAAATGAAGTAGCGGGGATTAGAGCTTGAGGAAGAGGGTGCCCTTCTCCTCCTTTTCCTCCTCTCCCGTCTCTATGTGTTTCCAGTCAGCGACGACGGCGACGCGGCGGCCACGCTTCTCCATAACGTAGCCGTAGGCGCTGAGCGCGGCGCAGGCGCCCATGCCGGCCGCTATTACGGCCTGCTTGTAGGGCATCTCGGTCACGTCTCCGGCGGCGAAGACTCCTGGCCTGCTTGTCCTGCACTTCTGGTCAACTATTATCTCTCCCTTGTCGTTTAGCTCGACGAAGCCCTTGAGGAACTCGGTCTTTGTAACGTAGCCTATCTCGACGAAGACGCCGTCCACCTCTAGCACCCTCTCCTCCCCCGTCTTCTTGTCCCTGACGACGAGCGCCTCGACCTTGCGCTCCCCTCTTACCTCGGCCGGCTGGGAGCGGGGCACGAGCTCGACCTTGCCGCCCTTGAGGGCTTCTTGGAGGAGGGAGTCGTCCTGTAACGGCTTCTCGCCGGGGAAGACCCAGTAAATCTTTGAGGCGTACTTTTTGAGGACCATTATGTTCTCGTAGTTGTGGTAGCCCCAGCCGACGAGGGCGACGCGCCTGCCGCGGTAGAGGGGGGCGTCGCATATCACGCAGTAGGAGACGCCGCGGCCCTTGAGCTTCTCCTCCCCGGGCACGCCGAGCTCCTTGGGGGACTTTCCGAAGGCGAGGACTAGGGCTTCCGCCTCGATCTCGCCGCCCATGAGCGTCTTGACTATGAAGCGGCCGTCGCGCTCTTCGACGCCGGTGACGGTGTCGAAGGCTATCTTTGCGCCGTAGCTCTTCGCCTGCTCCTCAACCCTCTTTATGAGGTCTAGGCCTGAGATGGACTTGAAGCCTGGGTAGTTCTGTATCTCGTTGGTGAGGAGGAGCTGGCCTCCGAGGTCGCTGCTGACGACTAGCGTGTTTAGGCCCTGCCTCGCCGCGTAGAGGGCGGCTGTGAGGCCGGCGATGCCGGCGCCGACTATGACTACGTCGTATCTCGCCGTCATAAGTGTTCCCAGGAATAACCCTGGGGGGCATAGATAACGCTTACCCCCCGGCTAGACGCGGCGCCTATACGTCCCAACGATGTTTAGCTTGTAGCCGCAGCGGGGACACCTGTTGTCCTCTGTGAGGTTCCACTCGACTATGCGGAACCCCTGCCTGTCGACGACCCTGTAGCCGCACCTTGGGCAGTAGGTGTCCTCGAGTGGGTGGCCCCACACGTTCCCGATGTACACGTACTCCAGCCCCTCCTCCTTGGCCGCGGCGGCCAGCTTCTCAAGGGTCTTGACGGGCGTCGGGGGGTAGCCGAGCATCTTGTAGTGCGGGTAGAAGCGGAGGAGGTGGAAGGGCGTCTCTGGGCCGAGGTTGTCGACGACCCACCTGGCGAGGCGGCGGAGGTCTCCCTCATCGTCACCCACGAGGGGGACTATGAGGTCTGTGACCTCGATGAAGATGTTCCGCTTCTTCATTTCGAGGAGTGTCTCGTAGATGGGGTCGGGGTCCGGGACGCCCATGAACTTCCTGTAGAACTCCCTGTTCCCGCTCCCCTTGAAGTCGACGGTGGCTGCGTCGAGGTAGGGGGCGAGCTCGGCGAGGGCCTCGGGCGTCATGTAGCCGTTCGTCACCATCGTGTTGAAGAGGCCCTCCCTCTTGGCTAGCCTGGCTGTGTCGAGCATCCACTCGTAGAAGATTGTGGGCTCGTTGTAGGTGTAGCTTATGCCGTCGGCCCCCAGCCTCTTCGCCTCCTCCACCGCCTCCTCGGGCGAGACGTAGGTTCCGTAGAGGCCCTTCTCGAGCCTGGCCTGGCTTATCTCCCAGTTCTGGCAGAACTTGCAGAAGAAGTTGCAGCCAACCGTCGAGACGGAGTAGACGAGGCTGCCCGGGTGGAAGTGCATGAGCGGCTTCTTCTCTATTGGGTCGAGGTTCGCCGCGGTGAGCAGGCCGTAGACGAGGGTGTAGAGCTTGCCGCCGATGTTCTTCCTGACCCCGCAGACCCCGTAGCGGCCCGGCGCTATCACGCAGCGCCTGTGACACAGGTTGCAGCGCACGTAGCCGGGCTTCCCGGGCACGGGCTCCCAGAACCTGGCCTCCCTCACATGCGGCCTATCGACCAGCTCCACAGGCGGACACCTATGCTATATCTCCCGGCCGTCTTGCTTAACGCTTACCC
>JALVKT010000123.1 GCA_027027675.1 Thermofilaceae archaeon
CGGGCGGCGGTCTTCGAGGTAAAATGGAGAAAGCTCAACGGCAGAGAGGCTCTCAGAGTCCTGAGAGAACTGGAGGCCAAGGCCGCGCGCCTACCCTACCCCAGAAAGTTCTACGGCCTCATAGCGGTGGAGGTTGAAAAGGAGCCGCTCGAGGGCTACCTCGCCTACGACATACGGGACGTGGCCGGGGCCGCGGCCGGCAAGGGCTAGGGTGCGGCGGGAGGCCTTGGGAAGGGTGCGCCGCTGGACGCGACGCTCGGCAGCGAGTCGCTCCTGAGGAAGGCCTCCGCGTACTCCACGCCTGCGAGGTAGCCCCTAACCCTGGCGAGGCTCCTAAGGTACTCCGTGATGCCGGGGAACACCTTTAGCTGCGTCCTGTAGAGCTTCATGGCCTCCACCTTCACCTCCAGCTGGGGCGTTATGTCGACGAGCAGGTGGGGCTTTGTGAAGAGGTCCCAGACCTCGTAGTAGTACACCGCGCCGGCCCTCCAGGGTTCTCCGAGCTGGCCGTAGGCCCTGGTTGACGCTTGCCACACAGCCTCCGTCGTAACCTTGCTCACCGAGACGTGTAGGTGATGGTGGTCCCAGGGGCTATGCGTGAACACTAGGTGCGGCTTGAACTCCCTGACGAGCCTCACCGCCTCCTTCACGGCCTCCCTCCTGTCTATTATCTCCCTGACCCCGAGGATCCTGTGCCTGAAGCCGAGGAGCCTGGCCACGGCCGCGGTCTCCGCGTCCCGGGCCTCCTCCACCTCCTCCTCGCCGAGCCTCTCCTCGGCGGCGACGCCGCCCCCTCCCCTCGAGAAGATCACCACGAGTACCTCGTTGCCCTCCTGGCTGAGCCTCGCAATCGTCCCTCCAACCCCTATGAGCTCGTCGTCCGGGTGTGCAGCGAAGACAAGGACGCGCATGTTTACCAGTGGGCGGCGCACGTATTAAAGCCCCTCCCTCGGCGCGTTAGACCGCGGCGGTAAATGTTACCCGTTATATCGGCGGGGCGCGACATGGGGGCGACTGCGGATGGCAGGTTGGGGTTCCGCCTTCGCGGCGGCGTTCAAGATAGTTGTCATGAGCATTGTGTGGGCGATTATAGGCATAGTTCTGATAGCCGTGGGCTTCTCCATGATGCAGGTGCCTATCACCTACCCAGCCGCCCACCAGCCAATGGTAAGCCTCCAGGGCTCCGCGATAGTGGGGCTCATAGTCGCCCTGGTCGGCTACGTGATACTCCTCCTCGGAACGCTCGCGTCCTTCCTAAAGTACTCCGCCGAGTACTACGCCGAAGAAATGAGAAAAACACCCTATCCACAGCAGCCCCAGTACTACACAAGGTAATCCTCACTTTTTACAGGTATTTTGCCTCGTACTTGCCGTAGCCTGCGGTGGCTAGTTTTCCGGCGTGGAGGTACTGGCCGGCTAGGATTAGGGCGGCTGAGAGGGGTGCTAGGGGGTTGTCCCAGTAGTGGCTGGGGAGGCGGTAGAGTATTTTCCCGTGGGCGGCGAAGAGGCCGTAGCTCTTCCTCGAGCCCGTTGCTAGGTCTCTCTTTGTTACCTGTATTAGGGGGCCGTGGCTTGCTTCAATTATCTCTGCCTTGGCGGCCAGCGATTTGAGGGTTCTTGCGTCTCTTAGGGAGAGGCGGCGGCCGGCTCTGTGGTAGGCTGCTAGTACGCTGTAGCGGCGGGCGATGTTCATGAGGAGGCGGGGGAGGGGCGGCGTGTATGTGGGCTTGGAGGCGCCGATCCTGTAGGGGGCTGTGAAGCGTACTTGGAGGTGTGTGGGCCTGGCTTCTGCTATTTTGCTTGCTTGTTTGGCGAAGGCTGCGAGGAGGCTTTTTGGGGGCTTTTTGGGGAGGAGGCTGGGGTTTAGGGCGGCGCCGTCATATATTGTTTGCCTGGAGTCTTTCTCGGGTATGACCTGGGTTATCCTCTGTACTGTGAGGCGGCGGCGCTCCACGTGTCTCTTGGAGTAGCCTAGGCCGAGGTTTGCCATGTGGAGGGCGGCGATGATTACCTCTCTGTGGAGCCGGGTGGCGTCTCCGAATAGGTTTACCGCGTAGCCTATCTCGCGTGGCGTGTTGAAGAGGACTTCTAGGGTCATGGGGTTTGTGAGGAAGCGGGTTTTTGTGGCTATGTCTGCTCCCTTGTAGGTGTCGGGGGTTGTCTCGTAGAGGATTGCGTAGGGGCAGTGGGGGCGGCGGGGGCACTTGTGGCAGGGTGTGCCGGGGCTTGCGCAGTAGAGTGTGTGGAGCGCGTAGCCTAGGGCGCCGCGGACCGCTAGGCCGGGGAACCCCTTTATTGGCTCGTAGTCTTTGGCGTAGCGTGCCGTGACTTCGTAGCGCAGCAACAGTAGATTCTGCCTCAGCCGGGCAGAAATGGTTTTCCCGGGCATGCGCCGTGAAACAGGGCGCCTAGTTGCATGTAGCGGTAAACTTTATTCCTTGTTTGACGCAATGTTAAACGGTGACTCCGTGAAGGGGGAGATCTTTGAGCCGGCGCTCTTTGCTGTGGGCCTGGCCCTGCTCCCACTGCTGTGCTGGGGCCCTGCCTGGATCCGTGTGGCCGTTAGGGTGTCTGCGGGCTACCTGCTTCTCCTGTCGCTTCCGTCGCTGCTGCTTAAGCGTCTCTCTAAGAGGCTTGGGGGTGGGCTGGAGAGTTGCTCGGGCCTTCCAGGCGGCGGGCGCCTCATAGGCTATGCTGAGAGGAGCCTCGTGTACTTGGCGTTTCTCATGGCGTGGCTCGGCTTCGTCGCGAGGGATACTGTTGTGCAGCTCATCTCATACGTTATAGCTGGGAAGGCGATCTTCAGGTTCCCCGTGGCCAGCGGCAAGGGCCAGGGAGGGGGGCGTGTAGATGCGAGGGCGTGCGCGGAGTTATACATTTTCGGCACTTTTGTGAGCCTCGCGCTCGCCGTGCTTATCTCGATGCTGGCGGTGTGGTGGCCGTGATAGCGGCTATATACGACCTTGTGGGTTCTCGGAGGCTCGGGGATAGGCGGCGCGTCTACGGCGCCGTGGGTGACGCGCTGGAGAGGGTGTGGGTGAGGCACCGGGAGGTGCTGCCCGCTAGGCCTTCAAGGGTGCTGGGGGATAGCGTGGAGCTCCTGGCTCTGGACTGGGAGCCTGTGGCTGAGCTGTCCCACCTCCTCCTGCTGGGGGGCGTCGAGTTTTACCTGGGGCTTGGCGTGGGCGAGGCTGAGGTCTTGGGGGTGTATGCGCATGAGGCCGACGGGCCTGCCCTGTGGAGTGCGCGTGAGGCTTTGGAGGAGGCGAAGAGCGGGAGGAGGCTTGGCGCGAGGGTTGTTGTGCGTGTGGGGGCTGGTGCTGAGAGGTGGGAGGCTTATGCTGCTAGGCTGGCGGCGCTTTACGTGCTGTACGTGTCCGCTATGAGCCGGGAGGCCTTGTTGTACTCGTACATGTACGTGTGGGAGGGGCTGGGTGTGAAGGAGATTGCGGGGAGGGTTTCGAGGTCTAGGGGGACGGTGAGCAGGGTTCTCTC
>JALVKT010000124.1 GCA_027027675.1 Thermofilaceae archaeon
TTTCAGTGCAGGTTGTCGCTGTGTCCTCCTGTCCCTGAGGCTTGTTGGGCGGTAGAAAATATAGCCTGTGCCCGCGGGAGAGGTGTGGGTGTTGCTGTGGCTAGGCGGGCGCTTGTGACGGGCGCGTCGAGCGGCATTGGGCGGGAGCTTGCCAGGCTCATGGCCGGGAGGGGGTACAGGGTTCTCGCGGTAGCCAGGAGGGAGGAGAGGCTTAGGGAGCTGGCCCGCGAGTACGGGGTTGAGTACAGGGCCCTCGACCTGGCCGAGCCCGCTTCTCTCGACGCCATAGTGGGGGCTGTTGAGGAGATGGGCGGGCTTGACGTGCTGGTGAACAATGCGGGCTTCGGGGTGGCGCGTGGCGTGCTGGAGCAGTCCCCGGAGGAGGTGGAGGGGCAGTTCCTGGTGAACGCTGTGAGGCCTATACAGCTTGTGCAGCGCCTGCTCCCCTACCTTGAGGGGGGCGGCGTTGTGGTCAACGTTACGACGGCGGGCGTCCACGTGGTTATGGCGGGGCTCCCCGTGTACGGCGCGGCTAAGGCTGCGCTCCACTACGCCACCAGGGCTTTGAGGGAGGAGCTGGCGGCGAGAGGTGTGAGGCTGGTCGAGGTTCTGCCGGGGCCTGTGAGGACGGAGTTTTTCAGGCGGGCCGGCCTCGGGGAGCCGAGGTGGGCGGTTGAGGCTGAGGCGGCGGCGAGGGCCATACTTGGCGCCGTTGAGGGGCGTAGGAACATAGTGTATATCCCGTGGTACCTGGCGTTTATGAGGCTGTTCGACGCGTTGCCGCCCAGCTTTTACTAGGCTGGAGGAGGCTGGGGAGCTCGTGGAGGGGCGTCGGCTTCACCCGGGAGAGTACGTGTTCCACGTGGCGCTTGAAGGAGTACTTGTGGTAGAGGGCCGTCGCTATGAGGGCTGGGGGGAGAGTTATCACGGTGAAGTAGAAGAGTAGGAGGATCGAGTTGAAGACCGCCACTGGAACGTAGACTGCGGGGCTCTCCTGGGGCGGCGTGATGGCGAGGGTTGCGTCCCTGAGCGTTAGGAGGAAGCCTAGGAGCGCGAAGGCGTCGACCATGCTGTCGAGAGCCTCTATTGGCGCCGCCTTCTCGAGCGTCATGGAGGCCCTGTCAAGCACCCTCAGGTCTAGGGCGTCTGAGAGCCAGTACGCTGGCGGCCCGAAGACGCCTAGGAGCACCTCTGCGGCGAGGGAGTACTTTGCGACTTTCACGAGGTCGGGCACGGAGGATAGGCTTAGCTGGGGCGCGAAGACCTGAACCCCCAGGATGACTATGGAGAACACCATTAGAACGAGGGTAAAGCTCCTCAGCAGCATCTCCGTGAACTGGTAGCCTAGCTCCTCCCTGGACACGCCCGTGTCGAGCATCACGGCCTCCTCACCGGCGGAGCGGTTAAGGTAGGCCTCGAAAACCCTGGGCGCGTAGAAGTGCCACGTGAGCCACGTCGCCACGCCCAGGGCTGTGAGCCCGAGGAGGGCCCTCTCCAGGGCTAGCGGTGAGAAGGCGCCTCCTGTGGCGAAGACGAGTTCCAGGAGGAGCGCCGTCGACAATGAGAGGGCGAGGGGCGCCCTGCTGAGCGGGGGCTTAACGTTTAGGATGCGGGCCTCCCTCCTGGCCATGAGCCATGACGCGGCAGCTGCGGCCATAACCGCTATGCCGGCCTTAAACGCGTATATGAGGGGCGGCGCCTCCACGTGCAGCACGAAGACCATGATGTGCTCGAAGAGCACCAGGGCGGCTCCGAACGGCACGAGGAGCTCTATGGCCCACGGCGCGCCCCTGCGCCAGAGGAGAGCCGCGGCTAGCACGGCCGCCCCAGCGGGGAGCAGGTACGTGGACGCCTCCAGTGAGAGCGAGGCTGGGAGCGGCGGCAAGGCGTAGGAGAGGGCATAGGCGGCTGCCCCCAGAGCGAGTATCGCGGCTGCGAAGCCGGGTGTCAGCCGGAGCCTCGGGGGCTTCGCGGTGTAGTGGATGCCTGTGGGGGCCCCGCATCGGGGGCAGTGGGCGGCGCCCGGGGGCAGCGGGGAGGCACACCTGAAGCAGTACTTCTCGGCTACCTCCACGGCTCTTCACCCTTGAAGAGGGCCGCCTCGATGGCGGCTGCGACCGCTATTGGCACCCATGACATGGGCGTCTCGTAGATGGCTTGCGCGGCCGCAACCGCTGCGAGGAGCATCACGGCGGCGTGCGCTAGGGGCTTGGCGCCGAGGAGCCTGTAGGTGGCCGCGAGGAGCAGGGATAGGGATGAGAGCGCCGCGGAGAGGAGCAGTGGGAAGCCCATCGTTGAACCCGGGTAGTCCCTGGCCTGGGCGGGAGTAAACCCTATGGTTTTACCGTGCGGGTTAAGGCTGGCTTTATAGCTGGGCTGGGTGATGGATGGGTGATGGGTGTCCCCAGGGTTGTGGTGGTGGGGGGCGGCGTCACGGGGGCCGCCGTCGCGTACGACCTTGCGCAGAGGGGGCTCCGCGTCACCCTCCTAGAGCGCGGCTCTATAGGCTCGGGGACTAGTGGCCGCACGCACGGGCTCCTGCACAGCGGGTGCCGGTACGTCCGCGACCCGGAGGTTGCGAGGGAGTGCTACTTGGAGAATGTGACGCTCCGCAGGATCGCGCCCTTCCTATTCGAGAAGAACGGGGGCCTCTTCGTGGCGGTTACTGAGGAGGACCTTGAGTATAGGGAGCGCTTCCTCGAGGGCTGTGAGAGGGCCGGCATACCTGTGAAGGAGATAAGCGTTGAGGAGGCGCTGCGCCTGGAGCCCATGCTGAACCCCGAGGTCAAGGCCGCCGTGGCCGTGCCGGACGGAACGTTTGACCCGTTAAAGGTTATATTCAGCTTCCTCGCGTCCGCGAAGAGGTACGGCGCGGAGATCCGGCCTTACAGCGAGGTTGTCGGGATAAGGGTTCGCCGGGGGGAGGTTGCAGGCGTCGAAGTATTCGACAAGGTGTCGCTTAGGAGGTACGTGTTGGAGGCGGACTTCGTGGTGAACGCCGCCGGCCCGTGGGCTGGAAGGGTCGCCAGGCTGGCCGGCGTCGAGGTGCCCGTGACGCCTAGCCCCGGCGTGATGGTCGCGTTTGATGGGAGGCTGGGGAACATGGTGTTTAACCGCATGAACCCGCCCAGCGACGGGGACATCATAATACATCAGAGGGGGATATCGGTCGCCGGCACCACGAGCTGGGTTGTAGAAGACCCTGACGGGGTCGAGGCTCCGAGGAGCCATGTGGAGCTGATAGTTAGGCGTGCAGCCGAGATGGCGCCTGCGGCGGCGCGCCTCCCGATACGGGCGGTGTACGTGTCCTCGCGCCCCCTCCTAGGCGAGGCGAGGGGGTCTGGGCGCGGTGTGAGCAGGAGCTTTGAGGTGTTCGACCACGAGGCGGAGGGCGTCGCGGGCTTCGCCACCGTGGCTGGGGGCAAGTTTACGACGGCGAGGCTCATGGCTGAGAAGGCGGGCGACCTTGTCGCCGAGAAGCTGGGGGTTGAGGC
>JALVKT010000125.1 GCA_027027675.1 Thermofilaceae archaeon
GAACCCCCTGCGCCTCAGGGCGGCCACAACTTGACCCCTTAGCTCGGGCCTTACGCTCCTAATCCACAGCGGCTGCCTCCTGTTAAACGCCTTGAAAAGCCTGTATGCCTCCCGGCCTAGAAGCCCCAAGAGGTACTCTACAACCCATGTCGGCAAGCTGTACTCGACGCCCAGCCTCTCGGCGCCGCCATACATTTTCAGGATCGCCTTTACAGGCATGGACTTCAACGCCACTATGTCGCCCCACTCCACCCGAATCCCACGCCTCGCCGCATGCCTGAGTACAAGCCTAAGCCTATCCGAATCCACATCCCTAAACTTGGCCTCGTATATAATGCTCCTCAGCAACGCCCTCCTATACACGTCCAAGGCGGCAGGCTTCAAGCCCAGCACGTGCTCGGCGTAGGCGTCTATCACCCTATACCTCCTGAGCAGCCCTAAGAGGTAGGCGCGGACAACCCCCCTTATTCCGGCTAGGCCGGGCTGCCTAGAAAAATACTCCTCCATAACGTGGCGCAGGGAAAGCCTCGTCGCCTCCACCCTGGCCAGGATGTCCGCCGCGACAAACTCTAGGAGCGGGCCAGCCACCACATGTACACCCTAAACACCAAGTACGCTGCTCCGGCGGACAAGGCGTACACGAGCGCATATATAGGCTGCGCGTCGACGAGGTAGGATATCGCGGCGGCGTTGAAGGCAGCGTGCGCGGCAAAGGCGTAGAGGAGGCCTCGCCGCGCGTACATCTCGTAGAACAGGCACCCTAGGAGGAAGAAGAGGGGCAGGAGGAGTGCTGAAAGGAAGAGGTATACGGGGCTCCTAAACGACAAGTGGTATAGCGCGTAGAGAAGCGCTGAGAGGGGCTCTCCTAATTCCCTGAGGGTGTGCCTGAAGAACGCCTCTTCTATAAACGCTGTGAGGAACGCTGCCGCGTAGGAGGCAAGCGTTAGCCCCATGAAGGGCGTGGCGTAAAGCGAAACGATAACGTGGGGCATTATGCCGAACACTACGGCCTCCGCTACGAGCCACGCTTTAACCGGGCCCCACTTGTAGCCCGGTAGCCTGGGCACGGAGTACAGTGTCAAGACGAGATAGGCGGGCGCCACGTATCCCGTCCCGGCGAGAAACAGCGCTAGTAGGTAGCCTGCGAGGCCGTTGGATGCGGCCCGGAACGCCTTGTTCGCCAGCACGTTTTCGATGGCTGTGAAGCTCTTCTCCGTAGTGTTCGCCAGCAGGATTGCGTCGAAGCGGATGTTATCCTTTACGCATAGTCTAAACCATTTAGATATTTATTATAGTACCAGCTATACATGGTAGTTTTTATGCGCAAGGTATTTAAGCCTCACGCGCGCCCCCCAGCATGAAGCGATGCCGAGAGTAGAACCCCCACCCTACATCCCGTTCAAAGTGGTGGCCCATAGGGGGAGGGGTGGGAAGTATCCGGGCAACACCCTCAAGGCGATAGAGGAAGCGATAAGGCTTGGCGTAGACTTCGTCGAGGTCGATGTGCGCCGCTCAAAGGACGGCGAGCTAGTTCTATGGCATGACGACACGCTAGAGAAGCTGATAAAGAAGCCTCTCGACGTGAGCGAGGAGGACTATTCTTACCTAAAGAAGTTCGACGTTGGAATGGGGGAGCACATCCCCCTCTTCGAAGACGCCCTAGACCTAATGAAGGGGAAAGTTGGAGTCCTCGTCGACGTCAAAAAGGCTGGCTACGAGAAGGAGATCTACGAGGCCCTCAAGGAGAGGGACATGCTGGGCGACACAATATTCTCAGGCGACAACCAGGCACTGGCGCGCCTCAAAGAGATAGACCCCAACGTCGCAATAGCCTACACGCTTTACGCCGCCGACCCCCGCAGCCTTTTCCAGGCCAAAAGGCTGGGAGCCCTCTTCGTCAACTTCAAGTTCCCCACCGTGACACTGGACATCGTTACGAGGGCCCACGAGATGGGGCTGGGAGTAATAGTCTGGGTTGTCAACGCCCCCGAGGCCCTCGTAAAGTACGCCAGGCTTCAGGTAGACGTAATCACCACGGATACGCCCCAGGAAGCGTTAAGGCTTAGGGAGCGTCTCAAGGAGCAGTCCCTCGCGGCCGGCACGGCGAGGGCTCTGAGGCAGCCAAAGTCATGGCTCCAGCCGAGGAGGCGGAGGCCGGGCTCCGGGCTTGGGGCAGTAGCTTGAAACGAGAAAGCCCGGCTAAAAATTTAAAGCGGTTTTAGGGCTTTTTGTCCGCCTCGCCCTCGCGGGAGAGCTTCTCTATGAGCTCCTTTGCGTAGTTGAACTTTATCTTGCCGTCCCTAATCATTATCTCTGCAACCTTGTCGACGAGGTCGCCTGTGGCGCCGGCCATTACGGCTATGTTTCTCGCGTGGAGCTTCATGTGCCCCCTCTGTATACCCTCAGTAGCCAAAGCCCTGAGCGCGGCGAAGTTCTGGGCTAGACCGACGGCCCCCATCACCTCGGCGAGTTCCTGCGCAGTCTTCACGCCAAGAATCTTTAGGGCTATCCTGGCTATCGGGTGAACCTTCGTTGCGCCCCCGATTATCCCGACGGCCATGGGCATCTCAAGGCTGCCCACAAGGTTGCCGTCCTCGTCCTTCTCCCACGTCGAGAGCGGCAAGTACCTGCCGGTTCTCGCCGCGTAGGCATGCGCGCCAGCCTCTATGGCCCTATGGTCCTGCGCGGTGGCGAGGGCAACCGCTATGACGCCGTTCATAATCCCCTTGTTGTGCGTGGCCGCCCTGTAGGGGTCCGCGGCCGCGAAGGCCCACGCGTTAACGATGCCGTCTACAACCTCTTCTCCCCCGATGTCCTCCTTGTACACCTTCACCCAGGACCTTACGAGGCGCCTGTCGGCAAGGTTGGAGATTATCCTCAGCAGGGTCTTCCCACCGGTAATCTTCTCTATGAGCGGGGAGACGGCCTCAGCCATCGTGTTTACGGCGTTGGCGCCCATCGCGTCCTTCACGTCCACTATGAGGTGGACAATTATCATCGGCCCCTTAGGGCTGTCCACGACACGCGCCTCCACGTCTTTCGCGCCGCCCCCCAGCTTTACGAGCACGGGGTCCTGCTCGTTTGCCTGGGCCAGTATCTCCTCCTTCTCGTCGAGTATGAGCATCCTCTTGTACCAGGGATCCTTAACCCCTACAACCTGGATCTGGCCTATCATGTAGGGGCCGGTGGTCTTCGACTTTATGCCTCCGTCTCTCCTCATAACCTTGGCGGCGTTGCTCGCGGCGGCGACGACGCTGGACTCCTCTATAACCATGGGCACGAGGTAGTCTTTGCCGTTGATGAGGAAGTTTGCGGCCACCGCGAACGGGTAGGCCATCGTCCCTATGACGTTCTCTATCATGATGTCAGCTGTCTTAAGGTCGAGGTTCCCCTCCTTGAGGAGGAGCGCCTTCTCCTCCTCGCTGAGGCCGGCGAACTCTGCCACTTTCTC
>JALVKT010000126.1 GCA_027027675.1 Thermofilaceae archaeon
GGAGAGGAAGAATAAAAAGCCGAGCCACGGCGTCTCACAGTTTTTCTATGACCATCCCTACATGGCTAGGGCGATTCTTTTCATAATTTTCTACCTGGCCATCTCGGCCACGCTCTACGTCGGGTTTAACACGCCCGTAACCATGGAGGAGGCGCGCGCCACCGTTGAGAAGCTGAAGCCCCTCTTCGAGTCAATAATTAAGCGGGGAAACCTGGAGGCCACGGCGTGGAACACGTTCCTACACAACTCTGTGATGACACTTATAGCCAACACGCCCCTCCTAGGTTTCCTTTTAATGCTTTTCTCGGCCTACCAGACCGGGCTCACAGCCAAGATGCTCGTAATGGTTTCAGGCTCCCCCATAGGTTTCACGCAGATATACTTTAAGCTCCACACACTACTCGAGCTGGCCGCCTACTCGCTGGCAGCCGGGGAAAGCGCGTACCTCTCCCCCTTCATGTTTAGGCGGCGCGAGGAGGAAAAAATCCCCTTGACGCCGACCGTCGCCATAGTTATACTCGAGTTTTCGCTGCTATGGGCCGCAGCAATTGTGGAGTCAAAGCTCATAATGGGAGGCGGCATATAGGGAGCTACATATAGCCGCGTGCCCCCTATTTTCTGGTGCAGAGACGTGATAGAGGAGCTGGGCATAAAGACTCTGGACGACGTTGAGGTTAAAGGAAAAACCGTGGGGGTGCGCGTCGACTTTAACTCCCCCATAGACCCTAAGACCGGCCACATACTGGACGACACCAGGATAAGGGTTCACGGAGAGACCACGATAAAAGAGCTCTCAGACAGGGGCGCCCGGGTCGTCATATTGGCGCACCAGGGCAGGAAGGGAGAGCCCGACTTTGTAAGCCTCAAGGAGCATGCTGCCAGGCTCTCCGCAATCCTAAGCCGCGAAGTAAAGTTTGTCGACGACATATTCGGGGAGAAAGCCAAGAACGCCATCAGGTCACTAAAGGATGGAGACATACTGGTCCTCGAAAACGTCAGGTTCTGGCCCGGCGAGACCAAGAAAGCCGACCCCGAGACTCACTCGAAAAGCGAGCTTGTAAGAGAGCTGGCGCCGCTCTTCCAGGTGTACGTTGTCGACGCCTTCGCGGCGGCCCATAGGCCCCACGCCTCCATGGTTGGATTTGCACCAGTCGTGCCCCACTTCGTGGCTGGGAGAATAATGGAGAGGGAGATAAGGGCTCTTTGGAGGGTGAGGAACAACCCTGAAAGGCCAAGCGTGTATATCCTCGGCGGGGCAAAGGCCGAGGACAGCGCGGAGATAGTGAAGACCGTCTTCGAGGAAGACATAGCGGACAAAGTCCTCACGGGAGGGCTTGTGGCAAACCTCTTCCTCTACGCAGCCGGCCACGACATTGGAAGGAAGAACGTGGAGGTTCTCGAGAAGAAGGGCTTCCTAGGCCTCGTAGACGACATAAGGGGCCTGCTTGACAAGTACGGCGAAAAAATCCTTCTCCCAGTGGACCTCGGAGTAAAGAGGGACGGCGAGAGAGTGGATGTGCCCGTGTCAGAGCTGCCCGTCGAGGGCTTCATATGGGATATAGGCCGCGAGACCGCTAAGCGCTACGCGGACGAAATACTGGCCGCGAAGACGGTCGTCATGAACGGCCCAATGGGGGTATTCGAGGAGCCCGGCTTCGAAACAGGGACAGTAGAGGTCTTCGAGGCTATGGCGAGGAGCAGCGCGTTTACGCTCATAGGCGGCGGCCACACCCTCGCAGCTGCCCACAGGCTCGGCTACCTGGACAAGGTAAGCCATGTAAGCACTGGGGGAGGCGCGCTCATCGAGTACCTAGTCAAGGGCACGCTCCCCGTGATAGAGGTTCTCCGCAAATACAGCAGGTAGACGTTTTTAGGCTCGCATCCACATTATTTTTGGGTGCACTCTTCTATGGAGGAAAAGTGGGAGTTTTACCTTGAAAAGGAAGTGCCGGAAAACGCTTACTTCCTAGTAGGCCTCCCCGACGTGGGGCTAGTTGGGCCCATCTCAACCTCGCATCTAGTCAAGACTTACCAGCTGGAGGAGCTCGGCTACATAGACTCGCCTCTCCTCCCCTCGGTCATACTTTTCCATAAGGGCAAGCCCCACTTCCCCATACGCATCTACGGCGGCTACAGGGGCGACGACTACATCCTCGTCCTCCACGCCGACGTGGCCGTGCCCCCCGCATACATACACAAGCTGGCGGAGCTCATAGTGGAGAAGGGGCTCGAGCTCAAAGTGAAGGAGCTCGTACTTCTCGGTGGCATAGCGGTGCCGAACAGGATGAAGATTGAGAAGCCGAAGACGTACGTAGCCTCGATAAGCCCCGAGGTTATGGAGGAGGCCGAGAAGAAGGGCGTGGAGCCGCTCAGCGACGGATTTGTGGGCGGCATATATGCACAGATACTCAAGGAGGGGTACAAGAAGGGGCTAAAGACGTACGCTCTCCTCTCAGAGTGTTTCTTCAACTACCCTGACCCTGGGGCAGCGGCTGCCACCCTTAAGGCCCTGGAGAAAATGATAAACCACGAGATCGACGTCAGCAAGCTCCTCGAGCAGGAGGAGGAGATCCGCATAAAGCTTAGGGAGTTCATGAAGCGGACCATGGAGGCTATGAGGGGCTCCGGCAAGGAGTATGAGTTTACAGTGCCAGCCCTTTACGCGTAGAGGGGGTGATGGCTGTGGAGGAGTGGTTTATCAGGTATCTTAGGGAGTTTGAAAGGGAGTTCAGGAGGATACGTGAAGAACTTGCGAGGATGGAGGAGGAGCTGATGCGTCCCTTATACGACGTAGAGCATGGAGCCCTCGAGCCCCTCTACGAGGTTGAGAGGAGGGGTGACGAGGTCATTATTCGGGTAGACCTTGCGGGCGTTAAAAGCAAAGACGACATCTCGCTCTCCGTCGTAGACGGCAAGCTCGTATTAGACGCTAAGCTCGAAAAGCCCTTCATGGTGAGCGACATAACGCTCCTACGCGGGAAAAGCTTCACGGAGTACCACCTTGAGATAGAGCTTCCGCCCGGCGCTAAGGAGGACGAGATAAAGGCGAGCTTCAGGGGTGGAATGCTGGAGATAAGGATACCCGTGAATATCAAGAGGGTAAAGGTTAAGGTGGAATGATTGAGAAAATTCGAAGACGCGTTTTTTAACGTATACGAGGAGAACGGTGAAGTATACATAGAGTCCACATGCGTCAACATATCGATACTCGCTGACTCATGGAACCTCGGAGGATACGAGAAAGACGAGGACGTGTGCAGGGTAAAGGTGGAGTGGAAGCCCAGAGACGTTATTGAGCGCCTAAAGAGCGCTGGCATCCCCGAAAACAGGATAGCGCTGAACGGAGAACCCCTAGACGTTGAAGTTGAGAGCAGCCTAAGGGGGCGCCGCGTCCTCATATGCCCCGTCTGCGGGTCCTCCCAGATAGTAATAGCGAACGTCGCAGGACTTCTACCGCCACTGTACAGGTGCCTCAAGTGTGGCTACATAGGGAGGATAGTGTTAGTGGCGGAGCCTACCGGGGAAGAGGGGTCGTCCTAGGCTCTTTTCCACTGCACTCCTGAGGAACTCTTTAAACACGGGGTACTCGGAGCCAACGTCCATGGGATCCCTTATTCTAAGCGTTATCTCCTCATCATAGCCCCTCTCCACGATGTGGCGTATGGCAAGAGGGTTATTGTACCTCTGAGGCTTAAGGAGCGGCGCGCCCCGGCCTTCATCGTCGAGGTTCGTCAACGTTATGGAGCGTACAAGGCGAAAATACGTGTCAACCGCGTCGATAAACGACTCTGTGTCGCCAAACCTGTCCTCGCTAAGCGCGATTCCAAGCACCCCGCCGATGTAGCCACTAAGTCTCCTGTAAAGCCCCCTCAGGTCGTGGGGCGATGCGTCCAGGAGAACCTTGGACTTGTAGACGGAGAAGGTGTCGAACAGCTCGTCTAAGTCGAGGCTAGGCCTATACTCGACGATGACGCTTCGAGTAAGGGTTTCGCCAGCCATAATAGCCAGCTTCTCCACGCCTTCACCGCTGAGGCCGTCTCCGACGATCCTTATCGACGAGGCTTTTACGCCGAGTTCTTCTGCGAAGTCCAGGAGCTCATAGGCCCCAATGTCTTCTATGAGGCTCGCGTCGACGGTTATCGAGACTAGGTCTATGGTCGCCGGCATGTTTATGAGTGAAGGCTTATCGAGTTCCTCTACGCGCCTGAGCCGTACTTCGAGTGAGTGGAGAGGCATTTTCAAAATCACGCGTCCCCTAGGGTACATATATTTTCCGGCTTTTCCATGGGAAAAGATTTGCAGGGTTAAGGTTTTAATAAGCACACAGGCCTCATGATGTTCGATGTCATATCCTGGGGGCTCCGACAGCGAGGACTCCTTAGACGTTGACACTATCTATTCGATAATAGGAAACCCCCATAAACGACGCATAATAACGTACCTTGGCGAGCATGGAGAAGCGTCTTTCTCCGAGCTTAAAAAGGCGTTAAAGGTTAGCGTGGGCAACCTCTACTACAACCTCGACGGGCTAGCCGGCTTCGTTACAAAAAACGAGAAGCGAAGGTATTTTCTCACCGAGAAGGGAGTAAAGGTCTACCGTTGGATGAAGGACTCGGAGCCGATGCTTAAAGCGTACATGCGGAAGAAGCCCTCCCTAATAGACAAGTACGTTGTTTCCCTGCTTGTACCAGTAGAGGCAATGTCCGTCTTCTACCATCAACGAGTACTGGGGGCGGGAGTTTTCATAGCCACACTCCTAGCTGGCCTCTTCACGACCTACGTGACACACGGCCTCCTCTTCATAATGGAATACTTCCCCTACGTTTCACTACCACTAGCGCTTAGAATCGCCGTATACCTCACCGGCCTAGTCGTCGCAGGCGGCCTAGTCGAGTTGGCCGCCCGGGCCATGGGCTTTCACGCGCCCATACAACTAGACTTCCTAGGCGCCCTCTCGGCAGGCCTCCTACCCCTATACATCTCTCCGCCACTACTCAACATAGCATTTAACGACCCGCTGATGCAAAGCATAGTTTTCCGCGTGCTCCAGGTGTTTTCTCTAGGCCTCCTTACGGCCGCGATCAGTATATACAAGAACATGCCTAAAGAAAGAGCGTTCATAGTAGTGTTCGGATTCTACTACATAGGTTTCTTCCTCCACCTCCTCCTAGGTGGCCTGGAACTGTGAACCCTGCCCCGCCCCTAGACAAGGAAGACCTCTCCCCCAGAATTTTTAGGGCGTCAACACTTACACTGGAACTCATCGAGAGGCACAGCGTCTCCCTCGATTACGCTGCATCAAATATTTTCAGGAGAATGAGGCTTAGGCCGGGTGAACGCAGAGCCAGCTACCAAGTCTCGTGGAGCACGCTCACAAGCTTCGCGGGGGCCGATCTCCTCCTCGCAAAGCACGGCTATACAGGCATGCCTCTTAGGAGGAAAAACGCGTTCCGCGTAGCCTACGCCCTAGCTGCGAAGCACGGGTTAGACGTGGACGCGATAGCCTCCCTGAGGGGCGGGCTTCTAGGCAACAAGCTTCTCTCACTCCTCAGCAGGCGAGGAATAGAAAAGGTTCGGGAAACGATAGCCTCTATGGAGGGGTTTGAGAGAATAGCATACAGCTATACCGTGCCTCCCCTCATTGCAGAGACCTTAACCAGACTCCTAGGGCTACGTAGAGCCGAGAACATAGCCTCCGCATTCGCCTGGAGAAGAGTCTGGGTGAGGCCGTTTTCACCGCTTCGCCTCGAGGCCTTGGCTGTGGAGCTTGAGAGGAAAAATCTCCGCTATAGGAGGGCGAAGGATATAGAATACGTATTTGAAGTTCTCGTAAAGCCCTGGGAGCCACTCCCCCCATTATCTACGGGAATATACCAGGACAAGGCAAGCGTGGCAGCTGCATCCCTGCTCCATGGGGCGGGGACGCCCCTACTTGACGCCGCAGCAGCCCCACTAGCGAAAACGGGAGTGCTCTGTTGGGAAAAGAACGTGGAACCCGTGGCTGTGGACGTCTCCTACTCTAGGCTTCGCGGAGGCAGACAGCTCCTCTCAAACTGCGGGCTTTATCACCTTGTGACCGCTGACTCGACGCTCCCACCGCTTCTCCAAAAATTCTCGGGGGCGCTTCTCGACGCACCCTGCACGAACAGCGGAGCTCTCGGAAGAGACCCTGGGCTCCGCCTCTCCCTCTGGCGTCTCACACGTGAACGCGTGCTGGAATACTCCGAGCTTCAAAGGCGAATGCTCAACGCCGTAGCAACGCTTGTCAAGAGAGGCGGGAAGGTGGTGTATTCGACATGCTCCGTCTTCCCAGAGGAGGGCGAGGAAGTTGTAGAAACCCCCGGCATACCCCTTAAACCGCTTGAGACGCCGCTAAACGCGGAGTGCGGTTATCGTTCACGCTGCACCTACAAGAGGTTTTTCCCAGATAAGGCCGGCACCACGGGCTTCTTTGTAGCAGTGCTTGAGCGCCGCGAATAATACGCCCGTCTTCAACCTATACCTGTGTCGGAGAAACCCTGTGTCTTCGTAACTACTCAGAGAGGGTTAGAGGCTGTAGCGGCGCAGCGTATCTCAGAGCTTGGCTATAAGGCTGTCCCGAAGCCTCACGGCATGGAGGGGATAGTGATAGTCTACTGTGAAGGAGACCCCGACGAGGCGGCGGAGAACATCTCCCGAGAAGTAGTCGAGGCGGAACGCGTCCTCCCCGTCTACGCCTTCGTCCCAGCAGATCTAGAGGCGATCTGCACGGCGGCGAAGAAGCTCTCCTCCAGGCTCAAGCCAGGGGAAACCTTCGCTGTAAGGACGACGAGGAGAGGAGCCCACAGCTTCACTTCAATAGACGTGAACGTTAGGGCTGGCGCGTGCATACAGGAGGAGACGGGAAACCCTGTGAACCTATCATACCCCGACAAGGTCTTCTGGGTTGAAATAGTCGGAGACACGGCTTTCCTCTCAGTGACGCCTGGCGCGGAGCTGCATAAAAAGAGTTACCCGGGGAAGCCCATTGCCTCAAGGCTGCTCGCAAAAACAGTCGTGGTTCAGACGCCTTACCTCGGCCCCCTGGAAGGGGCGAGAAAGATAGGGGTGAGGCTTGGAAGGGCGTTTCAGACATTCGAGGTGAAAGAGGTTGTCGTGGCGCCATACAAGCCCGTGGACGTTGAAGAGCTGGATGCCTTCCTCTCAGGCCTGCTGGAGGGGCGAGAGTCGAGGGTCAGGATTCAGAGGAAGACGTATGCGAGGGGCGTAAAGCCTGTACCGTTTCTCCTCTACGACCTTTACCAGTTTATACGCATGGCACGTGGGAGGGGCGACGCCGTGATAGTCACTTCTACAAAGGGCCGCTACATAGGAGAGGTCGCGTCGAAGCTTGCGGAGCTCTACTCTACGAGGAAGAGGGTGGCGGTGCTCATAGGGAGTAGGGAAGGGGTGCCTGTGGGGACGTACCGCTTCGCAGACCTAGTAGTGGACGTCGCGCCAGGGTTGACGCTGGCCACTGATACTGCTGCAACCGCGATTCTCTCTGCAATCATAAACACGGTTATTTCTTCTCGACAAGGACAAACAGGGGGCCCCTGATTCTCTCACTCTTACACCTGGGGCACCTGCTAGGCCGCCTAGGCCTCTTTAAGTCCTTAAAGACGTAGCCGCAGGAAAGGCACACTGGCGGCACCATGGCCACGTATACCTTCCCATCCGTCTTCCTCCAGAGAGTCTTGGAGACATGAACCAGGTCCTCGTAGAGCCTCTTTGACTCAGAGCGCTTTAGGCCGAGGGCATAGGCTAGGTCTTCTAGTGAGAACTCTTCTCCGGGATGTTGGAGTAAAAAATTAGCTAGTTTTTCTCTAACCGTTTCCTCGCCGCTCACTCCTCACCTACCACAGGCCTGAACTTTATTCCATACTCTATTATGCCGTCCTCTCCCTGCTCCCTGTAGCGGCGCAGAACACCCTCCACGGGCATGCCCTCCCTAAGCTCCTCCGGCTCCGCGTCCGTGATCTGGGCGGGTACAACGGCTCCGTTCTCAAGCTCGACGAGGGCGACTATGTAGGGCTCGTACTTCTTAAACTCCGCAGGGGCGCTCCTCACCACGGTGAAGTACTTTATCTTACCCCTCTTTGGGAGTTCTATCTTCTCGACGTCGCTGGAGCCGCAGCGCGGGCAGAAGCTGCGGTAGGGGTAGAAGACCTTGCCGCAGCTCTTGCACCTGCCCCCTATAAGCCTGTACTTGGTAACTCTCTCCCTCCAAGCCCTCGGGACACTATTCATGTACGACATACCCGCATCACCTCATACGCCTGAGAATTGTAACAGCTACGGTGCCGCCCACGCCTCCCACGTTCTGCGCAAGCCCTATCTCTGCCCCCTCAACCTGGTTCTTGCCGGCACGCCCCAGAAGCTGGGTCGCAACGTCGTATATCTCATAAAGCCCGGTAGCGCCCACGGGGTGGCCCCGCGCCTTCAAGCCGCCCATGAGGTTCGCCGGTATCTTACCGCCAGGTTCTATCTCGCCCTCCTTAACGAGCTTCCACCCCTCACCCTTCTTTGCGAAGCCAAGGTCCTCGAGGTGTATCACGCCTAGTATTGTAAACGCGTCGTGCAGCTCCACGATATCCACGTCCTCGGGCCCGATGCCAGCCATCCTATAGGCTTTCTTCGCGGCCCGCACAGTGGCCTGAAGGGTGGTCAAGTCGTCCCGGTCGTGGAGGCTTAGCACGTCGGTCGCGAGCGTGGAGGCGGCCACTTCGACCTCGGGCGTCAAGCCGAGTTCCCGCGCCTTCTCCTCGCTGCATATGAGCGCCGCTGCCGCCCCGTCGCCTGTGGGCGCGCACTCTAAGAGGTGTATCGGGTCGGCGACGAGCGGCGACGACAGCACCGCGTCGAGAGTCACAGCCCTCCTGTACTGTGCGAGAGGGTTGTGGACAGCGTGCTCGTGGTCGTGCACCGCGAAGAGGGCGATGTCTTCCTGGCGGGCCCCGTACTTCTCCATGTAGGCCTTGTACACGAGCGCGTTCAACGCGACGAAGGAGAAGCCGGCAAACGCGGTGTATTCCTGGTCATCAGCCATGATGAGCGCGCTTGTAACGTACTCCGTGGGGGCGTCAGTCATCTTCTCAACGCCCAGCGCAAGCGCGCAGTCATAGACTCCGGACTTCACCGCTGTGAACGCGTTGTGGAATGCGGCGCCGCCACTCGCGCAGGCAGCCTCCACCTTGCACGCCGCGACGCCGGGAATCCCGAGCCACGTGGCGAGCAGGGAGCCTATATGCTCCTGCCCCTGCAGGTATCCGGAGGACATGTTGCCTACAAAGATCGCCTCAACCACGTTTTTCTCGACCCCGGCGTCCTCCAAGGCCTTCAGCGCGGCCTCAACCATCAGGTCTCGGAGAGACTTCTCCCAGTGCTCACCGATAGGCGTGGCACCTATACCTGCGAGTACAACCTTCCCCATCCCGATCACCTACATATGAAACCACGGTAACGCAGATACAACGCGTAGTCCACCTCTTTCCGCCTCTTAATGTAGCTTGACAGTAGGGGTGCTCTCCCACGCCTCTCAGTGATGCCCTCCTCCACCACCAGGCTTATGGCGTCGCTCCCAGCTCCGCTTCCAAAGGATACGATAAGTATCCTGTCGCCCGGCTCCGCCGCGTCCAGGACGTTAACTAGGCCTGTGGGGGATGCGGCTGCATAGGTGTTTCCTATTATGCCGGAGAGCAGGCCCCGCTCCACCTGCTCCTTTGTAAACCCTAGCCTCTTAGCCACCCTTAAGGGAAACTTGACGTTAGGCTGGTGAAACACGACGTACTTGAAGTCACTCGGCTTGAG
>JALVKT010000127.1 GCA_027027675.1 Thermofilaceae archaeon
TAGAGGTAGGAGGCTATCTCGCTCAGCCTAGTCTTCCCGGCGGCCACTGCCTCGAGCAGGGCGTCCACTCTCCCCGTATATGCGACGTCCTCCTCGTCGAGGACCTCGCCCACGAGAGACTTTGAGTAGTCCCAGCCGCTCTCGACTATGTCTTCGAGGCTCCACCCTATCGCGGGCGGCTCCTGGTAGAAAACGAGGCGCCTCGCATCCTCCCAGGGGTCTCCGGATAGAAGGCTCGGCGTGGAGAGCAGCTCGAGTGGTGAGAGGAGGCCCACCCTCTTCTCGGCGAAGAGGCCCTTGAGGGGGGCGTCTGGCCCCTCGACGAAGCGCCTGTAGTGGTGGAGCGTCGAGGTTATGAGTACTAGGTCGCCGCCGCACTGGCCCGCCTGGAGGGAGTCCATGAGCCGCGGCGGGGCCCTGTGGAACTCGTCGAGTATGACTTTTCCCGAGCCGCACTCCCTGAGGAAGCCTCTGAGGCTGAGCTCGTAGTCCTCCGCTGGGTCGTATATGGTGCCTCCGCGCCTGACTATGTAGTAGTAATAGTCTCTGAGCGCGAGGCGGGCGTAGAAGGTCTTCCCCGTCTTCCTCCTGCCGTATAGGAGGCGGCGGCCTCCCCTGCGCAGGAAGCCTTCGAGGCGGGGCCTCCTGACAATGATACCCATGGTATGATACCTAGAGTATCATACCTTAGGAATGATATATCACTTGCCCCCGCCCACAAGCCTCTTAAGCTCCTCAAGCACCCTCGCCGCGTGGCCCCGCGCCCTCACGCGCCGCCACACCCTGGCCACCCTGCCCTCAGGGTCTATCAGGTAGGTGGTGCGCACCGTCCCCCAGTACTCGCGGCCCCTCATCTTCTTCTTGCCCCAGGCCCCGTAGAGCTCGATCACCCTGTGCTCCGGGTCGCTGAGCAGCTTCACCCGGAGCCCGTGCTTCTCCGCGAACCTCCTGTGGCTCTCCAGGCTGTCCTTGCTCACGCCGAGCACCACCGCCCCAAGCCTCTCAAACTCGGGTAGGAGCTCGGTGAACTCCTTGGCCTCGACCGTGCAGCCCGGCGTGTTGTCCCGGGGGTAGAAGTAGAGCACCACCCAGCGGCCCCTAAGGTCGCGGAGGCACACCTCGCCCTCCAAACTTGGGAGACAGAAGTCGGGCGCCTCCTCTCCAGGCTCAGGCATAACATTGTACAGTCCCCGAAGCTAATTAACGCTATCCCCCGGCGTCGCCGAGCCTCAGTCCTTAGGCCCATAGCGGCAAACCCTGGAAAAGTGAAAGGCCTAGCCGGGCCTGCGCGGCTAGCCCCCAGGCTCCTCGTACTCCACTACACTGCCCGCGTTCACCCTAAACTTTGAGAGAATCTTCTCCCCGTAGCCCCGGGGCACGAGTACCCGGCCAAAATTCACTATCGCGGACAGCTTCCCCATGGTTTCCTCGTCGACACCCCTCAACCTCAGGGTACCAAAGTTTGTTATCAAAACCCTTCCCGGAACTTCTCTCAAGTCCACAACCATGTCCGTGAAGCAGACCAGCTCCTCTCCCTCATCCACGTCCCCACTCCCGCCGTAGTACTCGACCGTGTCAACATCGCCCTCGATCTTCGAGAACACGAGGGGATAAAGGTGCCGGGGCACCCTTACAACGTCGACGTCGCTTATCGAGAGAACCCTCTCCCTAAAAAGCCCGGCGTCTACGTCCTCGGCGAAGATAACAGTGTCGCAGTCAACTATCTCCACGGGCGCCTCCTCCAGTAAGGCCTTGTTTACAACAATCCTCTCCAGCCCCTCGAGAACCAGGGGTTCCCCCCTCTCCGGCGGAGCGCTGGGCGGCTCCCCCTCCTCCACGTACCTTAAAAGCATGTATGCAAGCTCCCCCAGCCTCGAAAGCCTGTACCAGGCGCCCTCCTTCTCCACCAGAGGCTCCATCTTCTTCAAGTGAAAACCGAACGTGCCCGTCTCCTCGACGCCTGCCGCCGCCATCATCTCCGTAAAGGTAAGCCTACCCTTCTCCCCCAAAGCCTTGACGACACGCCTCCTAACCTCGTGCGCCAGCGCGGAGAATACTATGTCCTCTTCCACATCCACGCACCAAGTCATAATAGGCCTCGACAAAGATAGCGCTTCTGAAGACAAACCTATACAGACGTGTCGACCAACCTCTACAACGCTACCACTCGTCAACAGGCCACACGTGCATCCCACCGCCAGGAAAAGCCGCCGCCAGTCCCCGCAGAACCCCGCCGGGCACGCCCCGCGGCACAGCCCTTCCAGAGGCGGCCAGGCCTGCAAAGCCGGCGGCGCCATGTACAAGCCTCAACAAATCGCCAACGCCTACGTCCACCCTCCCGCCGCCTCCCGGCCCCACCCCGTAGCCGTCGAAGCCGAGCCCCAAGCCCCCAATGTCCACGCCACCCCTAACCCACACGCCGGCCTCCTCCAGCCTACGCGAAAGCTCCGGCGCCAAAGCCTCCACGAGGGCCTCCCCGTCAAGCAGGGCAGACATGTACGTGCCGCCTCCCCTAACCTCCCACAGCGCCCCCGTCACCGCCGAGTAGCGGGGCGTAGCCGGGGCCGACACCCAGACCTTCCTCGCCCCCGCCCCGCGGAGCCGCTCCACAGCCTCGCCGTACAGGGCCAGGAGGCTAGGCACGTCCAGTGCAACGAGCTCGTATATCAGGCCGGCCGCCCTGTCCCCCTGCGGCCTCGAGAGACTCCCCCTGTGTAGGGCCAGCACGTAGCCTGTGAAGCGGCCGCCCCTCTCCGCGGCCAGCCCCACCGTGGAGCCAGGCTCGTCGTAGAAGAAGGTGTGGTAGAAGCGCCTATCAAACACCCTCTCCTCCACCCCCTCCCTCTCAGCCGTCACCCAGCCGAATGTCGGCGCCGCCTCCCGGTAAACCCTGGCCAGCCTCTCAGCGTCGCCGCGCACCAGCGGCCTCACCTCCACGCCCCCAGCGACAGGCGGCTGGACGTCGAGCATGTGCGCGCCGAACATCCTCGCCGGAGAGACGTCGTAGAAGCCCAGGCTCCTGTAGACGTGGTACGCCGCGCTGAGAAAGCCCGTGTAGAGGCCGGCCAGGGGTACGCGGCGGCGCCTACACTCGGCCAGCGCGGCCCCCAGCAGCCTCTTCGCGAGCCCCCTCCCCCTCCACCGCGGATGCGTTGCCACGTTCGCGACTCCGCACACCGGCACGCGGGCCTCGCCCACGGCTAGGCGGCGCACAACAACCTGGACGTGCGAGACCACATGGCCCTCTATTCGCGCGTAGACGTGGAAGCCCCTGGCCACGGCCGGGTCCACCCTCCTGTACAGCTCCAGGTCCTCCGCGGTGACTCGCCACTCACTGAACGTCTGGAAGCACTCCCTGAGGAGGCCCGCTATCTCGCCGAAGGGGCAGTCCCCGCCGCACAGCTCAACCCTAGCCTCCACCCCCCAGCCCCCTATTCCG
>JALVKT010000128.1 GCA_027027675.1 Thermofilaceae archaeon
GGCTTCACCTACTACGCCCTCGGGCACGTCCACACCTACATGGTGAAAAGGCTTGACGGCGGGCTCCTAGTCTACCCAGGCTCGCTAGACGTTATGGACGTGAAAGAGGTGGGCGACGCGGCTAAGGGGAGAAAGGGCCCAGTACTAGTCGAGATAGAGGGCAGCCATGTCAGAGCCGAGAAGCTCCCTCTCCAAAGCCTAAGGCCACAGGTAGTGGTGAGAATGGAGGAGGGCGGCGACCTCTTAGAAAAAATCGCTGAAGCACTTGAAAGGACGAGGCCTCATCGCAAGAAGCCGCTTGTCCACGTCTACCTATACGAGCTGCCGCCACGGGAAATGGAGGAGAAAATACTGAGGGAGCTCGGCGGGCAGGTGCTAAAGATAATCTATCACCGGGTGCCGCGCGGTGGAGAGGAGCTTATCCGCAGAGAAGAAGCCCAGCTCGACCTCCGGCAGATACTGGGAGAAGTCCTTAAGGATGAGAGACTCGTCGACCTTGCCGAAGAGCTGCTAGAGGTTCTGGGGAGACAGGGGGACTCGAAGAGGGGCTACAGCCTCATCCTACAGTACTTCGAAGAGGTGGCTGGCAGTGATAGTGCGCAGGGTTGAGCTGAAAAACTTCACATCCTACCGGGAGGCCGCGGTCGAGTTTCCGCGGGACGCAGTGGCCATAGCCATAGTTGGCCCCAACGGGGCCGGCAAGAGCAGCATCCTCGACGCGATATACTATGCGCTCTACGGTGAAAGCCTGAGAGGAAACATTAGGGAGCTGATAAGGCTTGGCGCCAACAACATGCAGGTAAGTGTGAGCTTCGAGGCCGGTGGAGAAGAGTACCTGATAGTCCGGAAGGCATCAATAAACGCTAGGGGACGCCTGCAGTCAGAGGTACACCTCTATAGGCTCAGTGGAGGCAGGAGAAGGCTCCTCGCGCGGAGCTCAAAGGAGGTGGCGCGTGAGGTGACAAGGCTTCTAGGCGTCGACAAGGCAATGTTCACCTCAGCGTACTATGTGAGGCAGGGGGAAATAGCCGCGCTCCTCTCAATGGAGCCCTCGCAGAGGAAACGGCTCGTGGCAAGGCTCCTAGGGCTCGACTACTTTGAGGCCGCATATGAAAAGCTCCGTGAAGTCCGTGTCGAGTATGAAAAGAACGTCTTAGAGAAGCTGCGGAGAGAGGTAGAGGAAAAGAAGAGGCTCCAGGAAGAACTCCTCGAAACACGGAAAAACATATCCCTTTTGGAGGAGAAGGCCCGGGAACTGAAGTCCAAGATAGGGGAAATCGAGGTTGTCCAGGAAGGACTGGCGGAGAAGCTAGAGAGGGTGCTGAAAAAACTGGAAGAACTAAGGAAAATCGACAAGGAATACAACGCTGTAAGAGAAAAACTCCTTGAACGCAGGAGAATGCTCGTAGAGCTCGAAGAAGAATACAGGCGCTACGAACAGCTAAAAGAAGAACTAGAGAAAATGTCCCAAAAGCTCTCCACACTAGAGCCCTATATCAAGGCGCGCGACGCGGCCCGCCAACTCGTAGAAAACCGGGAAAAACTGAACCGGATACGCCTGGACATGGAAAAGCTCGAGGAAAACCTCAGGCTCCTCGTCAAGCTGGAGCCCCTGGCAAAACAATACCTCAAACTCAAGGAGACGCTCAAAAGCCTCGAAGAAGAAGAAAAGAACTACCAGGGCTTACTGGAAAAGAAGAAGGGTCTCGAAGAACGCTACAGCACGCTCAAGGAAAAAATAAGAGACCTCGAGGCCCGCCTCTCAAAGTACCTTGACGCCGCCAAGGTAGATGAAGAGGTGGATGCAGACACGCTCTACAAGCTCCTCGCCTCACTAGAGGAGGAGAAAAGACGCGCCCTAGACGCGGCCAGGAAAAGCCTCGACGAGGCAAAGGCTGAAGCAGAGAAGCTCAAAGCCCGGAAAACCCAGCTCGTCAAGTGGCTCCGCTCACTAGCCGAGCTACGTGAACCCCGCTGTCCACTATGCGGAAGCCCGTTGACCGAGGAGCACAAGGCCGAGCTCAAAAGACAGTTCGCTTCGGAGCTTAAAGCCGTAGAGACGAGGCTCGAAGAACTCTCAAAGATTATCGAGGAGCGCCGCGGCAAGCTGGAGAAGGCTGAGAAGGAGTACAGGGAGATTAGCCGCCTAAACCCTCAGGAAGGGGCGCAGCTGTTGAGAGAGCTTAAGGAGGCCAAGGCTAAGGCCACGAAAGTAGAGGGCGAGCTGAGGCTGATAAACGAGAAGCTAACTCTTATCCGTGAGAAGCTCAAGCCCATAGATAGCATAAGGGAGAAGCTGCAGGAACTCGAAAAAGATTATCACCACTACCTCTACCTAAAGGACAGCGAAGAAGAAGTAAAGAGGGAGCTAGCAGAGCTAAAGAAACAAGCCGAGGAGCTTGCCTCCACGCTCTCCTCCGCGCGCCTAACCCTAAAACAGTTGGGCCTGGAAGACGTGGATCCAGGAGAAATAGAGGAAAAGGCGGAGCAAGGAATACGGCTCAAGCTAAAGCTGGAGGAGCGGCGCAAGCTTCTCGAAGGCATGTCCCAGCTCCAGGGAAAAATCACCTCCCTCAAGAAAGAGGTAGACGAGCTCGAGAAAAAGGCCGAGGCGTTAAAGAAGCTTGTCGGCGAGCTACCAATCTATGAGAGGAGAGAGCTAGAGGTAAGAGAAGACCTGAAGAAGGCTGGCGAGCTGAAAGGAAAACTCGAGGGCGAGCTCAAAGGAGTTGAAGAGAGGCTACGCGAGCTCCACCGGGAAAAGGCCCAGCTAGAGGAAAAAGTTAAGGCCCTAGGCGACGTTGAAAAGAAGCTTGCCGCAGCAGAGAAGGTACATAAAGACGTCGAAAAAATAAGGCAGGCCTTCCACAGGGATGGTGCCCCAAAGCTGATAAGGGAAAAAGCAGTGCCCAGAATAGAGAGGCTGACACGCGAGTTTCTAAGCCTATTCAACCTTGAGATAGGAGAAGTAAACGTTACAGACGACTTTTCCCTCGTCGTCGGCAGCGGAGGCAAGCAGAGGGGCATCGCAACCCTCAGCGGGGGAGAGCAGGCAGTGGCCGCGCTCAGCTTTCGGCTCGCAATCGCTAGGAGCACGGTAGAGGGGAGAGGCCTACTAATGTTCGACGAGCCCACAGCGAACCTCGACGAGGAAAGAAGGCAAATGCTCGTCGAAGCACTAAAGAGGCTCTTCAGCAGTGGCGACAGTCCGAGGCAAATGATACTTGTAACCCATGACAGAGAACTCGAGGACGCGGCCGACGCCGTATACGAGGTAAAAAGGACGCCTCACGGCTCAACCATAGAGCCCGCGTCTTAGCCTCCAAACTTTTTGATGAAGTTCTCCCTTATAGTCCTCAGCGTATACAGCAGGACGCCAAGCTTAGTCTCCTTCCCGAAAAGCACCGCCATATAGCCTAGCTCACCCACCTTTAGCAGCAGAATACCTGCGCCGTCTGGAGTATGGATGGTTATCCACTCAGCCACCCCCTTGCCCAGCTCCATGCTGGTCCGGTTACCAACCTCTGAGAGAACCGCTGTGAGAGCCGCCACCTTTTCTTCCCTCTCCCTGTCCTCAAGGCTGCTCATCAGCGGCAATCCGTCACTGGTAGCTATGACGACTCCCTCGACGCCGCTCACCTTAAAGACGGGGTCTATAATTCTCTTAATCTCATCCAAGCTGAGAGCCACTCTGCTCACCCTAACCTTCTATACTATGGTGAGAAGACAAATATTTATATCGAATTGTTAGGATAACCGGTAAGAGGCAACTATAATGTTTCTCGAAAATTGCTGAAAAGAAACTATATTTCAAGGAATTTATCAAAGAACGTTAAGAGCTCTGCCCCACCATCTTTTACAACAACCATGTCTTCGATTCTGACGCCGCCATAGCCCGCCATGTAGACTCCAGGCTCAACTGTAACCACGTCGCCCGCGACGAGCTTTTCCCTGGTTCCCGCGGTGAGGTAGGGGGGCTCGTGTATCTCGATCCCGACGCCGTGGCCTAGGCCGTGGTTGAAGTACTTTGCAAGGCCTCTCTCTTTTAGGGATTTAAATGCCGTCCTGTAGGGCTTCTCGGCGCTTATGCCAGCGGCTACTTCTTCCATAGATTTTTCCTGTGATTCAAGCACGGCCTCGTAGATGTGCCGCTGCCTGCGCGACGCCTTGCCGTACACGAAGGTGCGGGTCATGTCGGAGCAGTACCCGCCTACGCGGGCGCCAAGGTCTATCTTCACGAGCTCGCCTTCCCGCAGCTTCCTCGTTGAGGGCTTTGCGTGGGGGTGAGCGGAGTGTTCGCCAAACGCGACTATGGGGTAGAACGAGAAGGTGTACCCCCTGGAGACCATGAGCTCGAGGATAGCGGCTGCAACTTCTGCCTCTGTCACGCCGGGCTCCAACTGGTCAACGGCCTTCTGCATGGCCTGCTCTGCGACTCTGGCGGCCCGCCTCATAAGGGCAAGCTCTTTGTCGGTTTTCCGTCTCCTCAGCATCTTGAATTCTCCGCTAATATCTACGGGCTTGCCGCCGAGCTTTTTGGCAAGCTTCCTAAGGGTATCCTTTGAGGCGCCGGCCACCCCTATCTTTCCAGGGTCAAAGCCCTTGAGCACCACGCTTAGGGCGTCGTAGAAGTCGCCTTTCACCACTTCTTCGTACTCGCTCCACTCGCCGGCTTTTGCGACCGCGACTACGCGTCCCTCGGCCTTCTCTTCGACTGCGCGGAGGTACTCCAGCCTCGGCGTTATAAGTACCGGTTCATCGCCGATAACAGCTATCGAGGCCGCATCTGTCCCCAGCAAGAACTGTATATTGGCTGGCCCGAAAACTATGAGCCTTTCAAGCCCCTTTCCCGATAAAAGCTGCTCTGCCCTCCGAAGGTTTTCCAGGAAGACTTCTCTCATTTTCACCAACAGCTAAAATCTATTCCACCATGCTAATTCCCTTTTCGCAGCAGCATCCCTTATCAGTCACCGGTCACCCTGCACAACGTGGTGTTAGTGGCGCAATGAACGGGGACCGCGGAGAAAAACTGCTTGCAGCTCTGGGGGCGCTAGTGGTGCCCGCCCTCTATTCAGAGCTCTTCGCGTTACAACAGTCGCCCCTCTCCCTCATACCCTTCCTTATAGGCCTGATTTCCCCACCTGCAGGGGTTGCAGTGGCTCCGGTGACAGCCCTGCTTCTATTATACCTCGACATGCCGCTTATAACATACGTCCTAGCCGCCCCCATGCTCCTAACCCTGTCAAGGGCTTTCACCTCGTGGAGGCACGCGCTGGTAGCGTTGATAGCGGTCCCCGTAATGCTGCTCTCCCCCCTTCTAGCGCCGGTCGTGCTTGGCGCGGCGATAGCGGCTTTTTCCTCCGAGGACGAGGTGGGCGCCGTCCTCTCAGGCGCCGTGTTCTCCATACTACTCTACGTCACGGCTGCACTCGTACTTCCCTCGGACACTGTGATTATGGGGCTGCTCTTCTTGCCCGGGGGCATAGCCTCAAGCCTCTACGCTATAACGGACGTGGGAAGGGCCGGAGAATTCTACATGGCGATCATGAACAAGGTGTTTTCAACGCCAAGCCTGCTTGAGGAGCTGGCCGTGATACCGCTCGCCAGTCTTGCCGGGACGCTGGCTAAGCGGAGGTGGGGTAACAGCGGCGCTGCGCTGCTCTCCTCGGCCGTAGTGGGGGTGGGCTCCCTAACCCTGCCCTCCCTCTCTCCCCAGTGGATAACAGGAATGACCCTCCTATTGGGCTCGGCAGCGGTAACCTACATGGCTCCTACGTTGAAGAACGATTTACGCGTGAGAAGAGTGTCGAAAAAACGCATGATTCCTAGGAAAAAGCATATAGAGAGAAAAACGCGGAGAAGAGAGGCGATGCTCAACATAGATGGTGACATTCTAGAGCTAGTAATGCACGACCTCAGATCCACCGCGGAAGCCGTTAAAAGCATGGCGGCGAGGGGTGCGAGAGTCATAATAATGGGCCCAAGGCCTGAAGACGAGTTGCTCTTCAGCGACTACGTCTTTAAGGCTCCACCGCCCGAGAACGTCTACCTCTCGCATAGGCTGGGCCCTGCATGGTATGAGCGAGTGAAGGGATACGTCGCATACATACCGCCGCTAGACCCCGAGGAAGCGGTTGACGTGCTGGAAGCCTACTGCCGACTAAAAGGGATTACGCCGCCCGAGGAGCTACTGAAGTTGGCAAGGGAGAAACTCAAGGGCATAAGCAGGTACCTGCTCGCTACGCTCCTCGAACAAATGTCCGCGAGGAACTGCGACACAGGATATGCCCTCCAGCTTCTCTACAGCGTGAAGCCGGACATTAAGCCGAGCTTCTTTATAAGCTTTGAACGCGTCAGCGGCAGACTGCCTATAATAGGGCTCAAGGGATAATTGCTGTGGCATCGTTATATAATGGTTACAGGGCAAGGTTACGGGGATCGATTTGCAGGCGGCAAAGATTCTATCCTACGACCAGATACCCTTCATGCACTGGGGGATAATAACTAGGCACAATTTTTCAGAGGACAAGATAAAATATGTACCCCGTAAAAGGTGGGACCCCCTTTCATCCGCGGAGATAAAGCTCTACGACACGTCCACGGGGAGACTCATCCCAATAGGAAAGAGGAGGGGACACTTCTCCTATGTAAGCCCCATCCGCGCCGCCCGGCCCGAGGACATAAGGAAGGCGCGTGAAAAGAAGAGGCGGGACGTATTCAAGAGCATAATCGAAGGGAAGGACTACGCGATCTTCGTGACGCTTGACGACAAGAGGGCTGACTCAGCCTTCTCTACAACCCCGGTTATGATCGAGCTCAAGGACGTAAAGGCGGTGACGATAATCAACAGGTTCCCGGCAATGGCAAGGTACATTGACGAGGAGGTTCTCGGAAAAATAAAGCCGCGCGTAGAGGATCCTCACACCAAGATAGCGTACGGGATAAACCTCGTGTCCTTCGTTGTAGACGAGTTCTATGAGACTCTCAGCGACGCGCGGGTGGACCGCCTGAAGTGCATGTTGCGCTCGATGATAAGCGCCATAGAGTTCTCCGTCAAGGACGCTATGGACAGGGGTATAAAGCTGATACCCGTATACTCCTTCTTCAACATAGGCTACATGGCAGGTGGAAGCCAGCCCAGGCTCCACAGCCAGGTCTACATAGACCTCAACCAGGACGGCCACGGGGCCTTCATGGAGAACCTTCTCCAGGCGTTCGAGGACAAGAGGGTTCACGGTTACTGCTACCTCTGCACCTCCCGGCACGACGGACGCGTGGTGTACGAAAACACCACTTGGACAGCGTGGGCTACGTCGTCGCCGCGCCGCAACTTCCACCTCAGGCTTTCGCCGAAGCGCCACGTGGACCGTATCACGGACTTCGACTCCACGGAGGTGGAGGGTCTTGCGGATGCGCTCATAGTGCTCTCCCGGGCGCTCGACGAGGTGGGCGTGGTGCCTGACAGGAACGTCCTAATATATAGTAACCCGTACGGCTATGACAGCTTCTTCCACGTTTTCGTTGACATAATACCGTTTGAGAGGATAGGGGGCATTGAGATGCTGGACTCGGTCAGGGTGGCCAGGTACTCTCCGGAGGACGTTGCACAGGAGGTTCGCCGGGCCGTGGAAGAAGTGCTCAGCAGTGAGAGGCCACTATAATTTTCTACGTGCTTGGCATAATGTAGTGGCGGGGGAGTCATAGATGATGGCTATCTTTACGCAAATACCGGTGTCAGCGTCTGTGGAGCTGACGACTATGCAGATACTCCTCTTCTTCATAATAAGTATAATAGCCCTGGCCCTGTCGATAGGGCTCTTCATCGCAATACTATATCTTCTTAAACGCGGACAAGCATCCATGCCCATCTCGGGGCAGCCTTCGCTTCCACAGGCAGGGATTCCCGAGAAGTGGGGCGAGCAGCTCAACGCGGTCGTTTCACGTGTAGAAGAGCTTGAGAAGAACGTAAGCGCTGTTAACGAGAGGATAGGGTCTCTCGAGGCGCGCCTGAACACTTTGGAGGCTAAGACTGGCAGAATGGAAAAACAGTTTTCAACAATGGTTAACCGGATAGCGTCGCTTGAAAAGTCGTTCCAAAGCTTGGAGTCAAGGCTCAACTACGTGTTGAGGAGTGGTAAGGCGGCGGCCGTGCAGCAGCCAGTGTTCAAGCCCACGGTGGCAGCTAAGCCTAAGATAAGCAAGCTGACCTCTATAAACGACCTTAAACTCTACATTCCACAGCTACAGTACGCCGTGCTCATAACGTCTCAAGGCTACATAGTGGAGAAGTACGGCCAGCCCGGAGACGACCCGCCGAAGCTACTAGAGGTTATCAAGATTAGCGAGAAGTTCACGAACTCGAGGGAGGTTACCATACAGAGGGGAGAGAACAGGATAACAATGTTTCACCTTGGTAAGAGCGAAGACCTCGATATCTACGGCATAATTGCTGTGGGGAAGGACACGCCGCCGGAGGTCGTCGAGGCCGCAAAGGAGGCGTTGATATCCTACTTTGCCAGCAAGTATGGAATGTCGCCCTAAACCCGGGTAAGCGGTCCTTTCCGATGGAAGGAATATATTTTTCACCGGAATCCAACAATTACTTTTAAGAACCCTTTCGGCCGCATGATTGGTGGGATAATAATGGCGGAGGAGAAGGTGGAGGAGCTTCTCAGCAAAATGATAAACGAAAGCATGGGTATGCTTAACATCATAACATTCGCGTGGCGTGACGGTATCCCGGTGGCGTATGTAGCGCCGTCCTCCGCAGAAGCAGAGTTCATGACCGTGGCCTCGGCGGCCGCTCTGGGGTCGCTCGACTCTCTCAGCGACGTCATGGGCAGCAAGCTTAAGCGCATAGACGTCGAGTTCGAGAATGGGGAGCACATAATAATCTCTGTTCTCAACGGCTCCTTTATCGCCGTCTCAACGGCTCCCAAGCCCAACCTCGGCTTTATACACTTGATACTCAGAAAGTATGAGCGTCTAATCAAGAAGATAAGCGGTGTAGGACATGTCAACCCGAAAGAAGTATCTAAAAATCCTGGTTAGCGGCCCCTATGCGAGCGGCAAGACAACGTTTGTGAAAACATTATGCGGGAGAATTTTAACCACGGAGGCCCGTGTCTCCACTCCCGGCGAGGCGAAGGTCAAGGAGACTACGACGGTAGCCTTTGACTACGGTAAGACAACAGTTGACGGTATGCCGGTTTATCTTTTCGGCACCCCCGGTCAAACAAGGTTCCAGTTTATGTGGAAGATCCTCGCCTACGGGATCCACGGCTACATATACATGGTTGACACGAGTTCTGTCCAGGAGGTTCTGAGGGCCCGCGCCCTCTATAGCTACATGAAAAGCATAGGTAACTATCCACACATTATAGCGGCTAACAAGCAGGATTTGGAGCACGCCGTGCCGCCGAGCACAGTGGCCAGGCTCTTCAACGTGTCGCCTCTCTACGTCGTCCCCCTCATAGCCTTGAAGAGAGAGTCGGCGATGAGTGTTCTGAAATACGCGATCAAGGTTATTTCTAGGGGGGCGGAGCCGAAAAAGGCGCTTGAGGCGGGCTCCGCCTAGCCCGTACCCTGCAGCGTTATATCCGTGTCTACGCCGAAGGGGCCCCACAGCGTTACCTTGAGGAGGTTACGCCCCCGGGGCCCCCGGAGCACGTAGGGGCTTATCGTCCTACCTATGGGGCGGCCGGAGGCCATCACCTGGTCGACGCCGCCGCTCTTAACTATGATCTCTAGGTTTAGCTCGTCTTTCACGGGTACCACGATCCTTGTCCCTGTAACGTTTACGCCGCTGGGCGCGTATTCGAATATTAGTGACACGGGGTTCTTTGTTTCAACGTCGACCTTTATGGCTCCATTGTTTATGTGGTAGGGGACGGCTATCCATAGGACAACGAAGGTGTCATTGCTGCTCACATGCACCCTGCAGCCCTCCACCCTGTAGTTTGCGGTGCGGTTTACAGCGAATACCTCTAGGTTGCAGTTGCCGGGGCTTCCCGGCTGGCTGGGCGTGGCGGCTCCACCTTCTGGCGCCTTTTTCTCAGGGGGCGCGTAGAGGAGGCGGGCTGCGAGTAGCCCGGCTATGAGGAGCGATATGGCGGTAACTATGACTATTATATACTTCGTAGTAGTGTTCACATTGTTCATAACGGGGGTTAGACTCCTATAGGTTACGCCGAGCCTCCCCCGGGTGAGGAGGGTGGTTAAGCCGTATAAGACAGGTTTCAGGGCGCTGGGCCTGGCGGAGCGGTTCGCGCGGAACGAGCGTCTCTCGGTTCTGGCAGGGGTTGTGCAGCGACGCGACCTCGTGGTCGACGGGGTCTACTTTACAGGCCTCACGGTGGGCGGGCTTGACGCCACGGAGAAGATAGTGTCCCTCGTGAGGGAGAGTGGCAGGAGGGATGTGAACGTTATACTCACGAACGGGTGTATCGTGTCCTGGTTCAACATTATAGACATTGAGCGTGTATACAGGGACACTGGCGTGCCGGTGATATGTGTCTCCTACGAGGAGAGCGAGGGGCTTGAAAAGTATATCCGCGAGTATTTCCCGGGCGACGAGGAGAGGCTCAGACTCTATAGGAGGCTGGGCCCGCGGGAGAAGATGTACCTGCGCAGGGCTGGCCGCTACCTTTACGTGAGGTATGTGGGGCTTGAAAGGGAGGAGGCTAGGAGCGTTTTAGAGGCGTTCTCTCTCGGCGGGGTTCCGGAGCCGTTAAGGGTTGCGCAGGCAGTGGCAAGGGCTGCGTACGAGTTTTTCCGGGGGGCGTGTCCAGTCATGTTTAGGCAACCAAATAATACTGTCCGCGGGGAAAGTTAGAGTGATGATAGACCTTCCAAGGACTATTGAGTGGAGGGATGGCCGGGTTAGGCTCATAAACCAGCTGTTGTTGCCGGAGAAGCTTGAGTACATAGAGACCACCGACTGGAGGCGTATAGCCAAGGCTATCAAGGACATGGAGATACGGGGGGCGCCCGCGATAGGAGTGGCGGCGGCCTTCGGCTTGGCGCTCTACGCGTACCATAACAGGGCGGACACCCTTGAAGAGTTCATGGAGGGGCTTAGAGAAGCCGCTAAAGTGCTTTCGTCGACTAGGCCTACCGCCGTCAACCTTTTCTGGGCGATAAGGAGGGTGCTTGAGGCGGCGGAGAAGGCCGGCAGTGTGGAGGAGGCTAGGCGTAGAGTCATAGAGGAGGCGCTCGCCATACAGCGGGAGGATGAGGAAGCCAATAGGAAGATTGGAGAGTATGGCGAGCAGCTAATCGACGACGGCGACACTGTGATAACGGTGTGCAACGCCGGCAGCCTCGCGACGAGCTACTGGGGCACGGCTACCGCGCCAATCTACACAGCCCTGGAGAGGGGCAAGAGGGTTCGCGTCTTCGCCCTCGAGACGAGGCCCTACCTTCAGGGTGCAAGGTTGACGGCGTGGGAGCTACATAGGGCGGGCGTTGAAGTGTACGTGGTAACCGATAACAGCATGGGCATACTCGCCGAGAAGGAGAAGATAGACTTGGCCATAGTGGGGGCGGACAGGGTTACAAGGCTCGGCTACGTCGCGAATAAGATAGGAACATATCCTCTGTCGCTGGTGTCGCGGGTCCATAATATCCCGTTCTACGTGGCGGCGCCGACCAGCACGATAGACATGGATGCAGCTGGCCCGGAGGACTTTGAGATTGAGAGGAGGGATCCGCGGGAGGTTCTGTACTGGAGGGGAGTGAGGATAGCGCCGGAAGGCGTCTCGTCGATATACTACGCGTTCGACATAACGCCGCCGCAGCTAATAACGGGCATTATAACGGAGAAAGGCATAGCGTACCCGCCCTATATTAAAACGCTGCGGAAGGTTAAGGGACTTTAAGTATTCGAACTCGTTTATCATTTATACCTGCCGCGGGTGTGCTTTTACGCAATAAAGTCTCGGAGCAGGACAGCCATGCCGCACCCTAAAACCGTGAAGCTTAAGGGCCTCGAAGACCTCATCCACGTGCTGACTATAGCCCAGATGCCTATTCTGCATCACGTCGCGATAGACTCTAAGCACGTATACTTTGTCCCCGTGAGTATGCTGGGCGACATTGAGATAGTCTACTACGTTGAAAGCGCGCGTCCCCTTAGGGGGCGTTTCATACTCTACAACACGTATACAGGAAAGGTTGAAGTCTCGGATCATGCGACGTCGGATTCAAGGATCACCGTCGTTCCCATCGTGGAGGTGGAAAAGCACAATCTCTTTCAGGAGAAAATATTCCTGGAGGAGAAGGAGAAAAAGAAAAAGAAGGAAGCGCATGGCAAGAACGGTAACGGCCGTGGCTCCCTAGAAGTGGTGCTGGGCAGGGTTAAGCGTAGCGCACCGTAGTGTTAATATATTCTGTTTCTCCATAGCGCTGGGGTTTACGCATGGTAGTTAGAAGCTCTTCACAGCCGAGAAAGATGCGTAAGAGGATGATATACCAGGCCAGGCTTCACGAGAAGAACAGGCAGCTCGTAGCCCCTCTCTCCACGGAGCTACGGGAGAAATACGGGATCCGGAGGGTTCGCGTTCGGAAGGGCGATAGGGTTCTCGTGGTGAGGGGTTCCTTTAAGGGTCATGAGGGGAAAGTGGTGGGTGTCGACATAGATAACATGAGGATATTCGTGGAGGGAGCAAATCTTAAAAAGGCTGATGGAACCGAGGTGCCCTTCCCCATACACCCGTCAAAAGTCGTTGTCACAGAGCTCGACTTGAGCGACCCGCGCCGTAAGGAGAAGCTTCAGATAAGCTGAGGTGGTTAGATGGTACGTGAGATACACGGGTCCCTGAGGCATATAAGGCGCGCAGCTACGCCGGCCTTCTGGCCTATAAGGCGTAAAGGCTACGTATGGGCTGTCAAGCCTAGGGCTGGCCCGCATCCCATTGCCAGGTCAATACCGCTGTCAATCGTTCTCCGCGACATGCTCGGGACTGTGAAGAACCTTAGGGAGGCCCGCCGCATAATCGCTGAGAGAAAGATAGCTGTGGACGGCAGGGTTGTCACCGACTACAAGTTCCCCGTGGGCCTCATGGACGTAGTTGAGATAATTCCCGAGGAGAAGTTCATGAGGATGGTGCCTCACCCCGTAAAGGTCATGACCCTTATAGAGATCGACGAGGAGGAGGCGGGCTTCAAGCCTGCAAGGATTAAGAGGAAGCAGACAGTGAGGGGCGGTCACATACAGCTCACGTTCCACGATGGGAGAAACTACCTGGTTAGGGTGAAGGATCCCAGGAACCCTGTGGAGGCCCCTTACAGGGTCTTTGACACGGTGAAGCTCGCTATACCTAAGGAGCAGATACTGGAGCACATACCGTTTGAGCCCGGTGTCCTCGGGGTAGTTGTGGACGGCGCCAACGTCGGCTTCATAGGTACTATAAAGTCTATTAACAGGGTCTTTAAGAGGCGCAACGCGCTCGTGGAGCTGGAGGGAGAGAACGGGGAGATTGTCAGGACGATTCTCGACTACGTGTTCCCCATCGGGAGGGAAGAACCTATAATAAGGCTTCCAGCTGGGGGTGAGTAAGGATGTCCACGCATAAGTACGTCCTAGAGACTGATCACCCCATGAGGAGGGTGTTCATAGGGAAAGTGGTCGTCAACATGGGGGTTGGCGAGAGCGGCGAGAGGCTCGCAAAGGCGGCTAAGCTGCTCGAGGAGCTCACCGGGCAGAAGCCCTCGCTCCGCAAGGCCAAGCGCAGCGTGAAAGACTTTGGCATAAGGAAGGGTGAAAACATAGCTGCAATCGTCACGCTGAGAGGCGAGAAGGCCATCGACTTCCTTAAAAGAGCCTTCGCAGCCGTGGGGAACAGGATAAGTGAGAGAAGCATAGACAGGCATGGGAACTTTGCGTTCGGCGTCCGCGAGCACATACTTCTCCCAGGCGTGAAATACGATCCAGAAGTCGGCATCTATGGGTTCGACGTCATAGTGGCCATGGAGAGGCCGGGGTACCGCGTAGCCAGGCGGAAGAGGAAGAGGGGCAGGATACCTGCTAGGCACCGCGTAACCAAGGAGGAGACAATAGAGTTCCTAGAAAAGATTTTAGGGGTCGAAGTCGTTAGGGGGAGGCGGTAGGTATGGCGAAGCTCAAGCCGCCAAAGAAGAGAAAGTACGGTAAGGGCGCCCTGATGTGCGTCCGCTGCGGGACTCACGAGGCTGTGATAAGGGTTTACGGGCTAAACCTGTGCCGCCGCTGCTTCAGGGAGGTTGCGGAGCAGATAGGGTTTAAAAAGTACTCCTAAGAACTGTTTTCTCCGGATTGGGGCCTGCGGGCCCCACCGTAGTGTTAATATATTCTGTTTCTCCATAGCGCTGGGGTTTACGCATGGTTATGATGGATACTCTAGCGAACGCCATGGCTACCATAATGAACAACGAGGTTAGAGGCAAGAAGGAGTGTATAGTCGCGCCTGCCTCCAAGCTAATAGCCGGCGTGCTAAGCGTTATGAAGGAGAAGGGCTACATCGACGGCTTCGAATACGTAGATGACGGCCGGAGCGGGAAATTCGTCGTCAAACTCAACGGGAGGATAAACAAGTGTGGCGTCATAAAGCCTCGCTTCCCCGTAAAGAGTGATGAGTACGAGAAGTGGGAGGAGAAGTTCCTGCCGTCGAGGGAGATCGGAATCCTCATTGTTTCAACCTCCCAGGGAATAATGGATCACATAAAGGCTAAGGAGAAGGGTATCGGCGGCGTACTTGTCGCCTACGTGTACTAGAAGGGGTGGTTGTGATGGCGGAGGAGAAAAGGGCTCCTAAAAGGGCCGCGCTAAGCCCCCGGGAGTCAAAGCTCCTCGAACTCCGCAACTACTTCTCGAGGCGCAGGCCACGCTTCATACGCATGAACAGCTGGTACATTAAGAGGCTCAAGGACTCCTGGAGGAGCCCAAGGAGAAGCCTTGACAACAAGATAAGGCTTCAGAGGAAAGGCTTTCCACCGATGGTTAAGGTTGGCTACCGCGGCCCCAAAGAGGTTAGAGGCCTCCACCCCACGGGCTTCGAAGAGGTCATCGTCCACAACGTTGAGGAGCTTGAAAGGCTGAACCCTGAGAGACAGGCTGCCCGTATAGCCTCTACCGTGGGCCGCAGGAAGAGGGTTGAGATTATAAAGAGGGCTGAAGAGTTGGGTATACGCGTGCTTAACGCTGGAGGTGAGTAGTGGTGGACGTCCGTCTGGCTAGGCGGTTGGCGGCCGACCTCATGGGGGTCGGTGAAAGCAGGGTCTGGATTAGCCCGGACCACTTGGACGATGTGGCCATGGCCATCTCGAGGCAGGAGATAAGGGCGCTGATCAAGGACGGCACTATCCAGAAGAGGTACCCCTCTACCCCCTCGCGCGGCAGGATAAGGATGCGCCGCGCCAAGAAGAAACGGGGCAGGGGTAGGGGACCTGGGAGCAGGAAGGGCCCAAGGTTTGACGAGAAGGATGTCTGGGTGGCTCACGTACGCGCCCAGCGGCGCTACATAAGGTGGCTTAGAGACAAGGGATACCTGGACAGGAGCACGTATAGGAGACTTTACAGGCTTATAAAGGGCGGGTCCTTCAGGAACCTGTCACACCTCAAACTCTACATTAAGGAACACAACCTTCTACGTAAGGGTGAAGAGTAGTGGCACGTGGCAGCAGGTACCGTATGCCCCTCAAGAGGAGGAGGGAGGGGCGGACGAACTACTATAAGCGCCGCAAAATGATAATCTCAGGCAAGCCCAGGCTAGTTGTCCGCGTGCTCTCCAGGGGAGTAGTGGCTCAGGTCATCGAGGCCCATCCCCGCGGCGACGTAACCCTCGCATCGGCGGTCTCCAAGGAGCTGGGCAGGTATGGGTGGAAGGCTGGCGGTAAAAACCTGCCTGCAGCCTACCTCGTCGGCATGCTAGCGGCTTTGAAGGCGCAGAAGAAGGGGGTGAGCGAGGCCATACTGGACATAGGCCTCCACGCGCCCACACGGGGTGCAAGGGTTTTCGCGGCCGCGAAGGGCGCCGTGGACGCGGGCCTTCACGTCCCGCTGGGTGAAAGCGTTATCCCGAGTGAGGAGAGGATTAGGGGGGAGCACATAGCCGCATATGCCCAGTCCTTGGCCGAAGAGGACGAGGAGGAGTTTAAGAGGAGGTTCTCCGGCTACCTGGCTGCGGGCTTCGACCCCCGCAAGCTGCCTGAGCACTTTGAGGAGGTAAAGAGCCGTATTCTCAGCGAGTTTTCCGAGTAGCCGCGCGCCGGGAAACTTTTATTTACACAACTAATGTGTGAATGAGGGGTGAATTTAGTGTCCACACTTGAATCCTGGGTTCCCAGGACAACCGTTGGGAAGCTGGTACAGGAGGGAAAGATAAAGAGTATCGACGAAATATTCGAGAAAAACCTGCCGATAAAAGAAGTCGAAATCGTAGATGCACTGCTCCCAAACCTAGAGTTCGAGGTGCTAAACGTAAACTTCGTCCAGCGCCAGACAGACGCGGGCGAGGTCAGCCAGTTCCAAGTGACAGTGGCCGTGGGCAACGGCGACGGCTACGTCGGAGTGGGAATGGGCAAGTCAAAGCACATCAGGGTTGCGATAGACAAGGCGGTTCGCAACGCCAAGCTTAACATAATCCCTGTGAGGAGGGGGTGTGGAAGCTGGGAGTGCCTCTGCGGCGAGCCCCACAGCCTACCCTTCAAGGTCTCGGGTAAAAGCGGGAGCGTGAGGGTGGAGCTACTCCCAGCCCCCAAGGGCGTCGGCCTCGTCGCCTCCGACGTAGCTAAGACGGTGCTCAGGCTGGCCGGGATTAAGGACGTGTGGACTAGGAGCTACGGCGAGACGCGGACGACACACAACATGGCGAAGGCCGTCTACAACGCGCTGAAGCAGACCTACAAGTTCAAGTCTCCTGACATGTGGTGAACCTGTGATGGCGCTTCTCGCTGTAATAAGGCTTAGGGGGGAGGCTGACCGTAAACCCGAGGAACGCAGAGCACTTGAGCTGTTAAGGCTCCACAGGGTGAACCACGCGGTTCTCGTAAAGGATGACCCGTCCATCAAGGGGGTTCTAAAGAACACGCTTGAATACGTAGTCACATACGGCGAGGTTGACGCGGAGACGCTGGCCGAGCTGATCCGTAGGAGGGGCCGCCTAGTCGGCGGGGAACGCATAACCGAGGACTACCTTAAGAAGATAGGCTTTAGCAGCTTCGAGGAGCTCGCCCAGGCATTGATAGACGGCAAGGTTTCCTGGGAGGACCTCCCAGGCGTAAAGCCTGTTTTTAGGCTGAGCCCGCCAAGCAAGGGCTTCAAGGGAACCCTGAAAAAGCACGTGAGCGAGGGGGGTGAGCTGGGCTACAGGGGGAGCGACATTAACAGGCTCCTCCGCGCAATGATGTAGCCCCCTCTTCTCTCCGCTTAAAGTTTAAATTTGCCTAGGGGCTTTGTTGTCGGTAGACTGCTCTCGGTGGCTCAGTCATGGTTGTCAGGAGAGAGAAGAAACGCAAGTATTATAGGGGGAGCCGGACCTACGGCTGGGGCAGGGTCGCGCAGCACCGGAGGAGCGGCCGCAAGGGAGGCCGCGGACTCGTGGGCTACGGCAAGCACAAGTGGACGTGGGTTGTAAAGTACGCGCCCGACTGGTACGGCAAGCACGGGTTCACGCGCCACCCCTCGCTCGTGCCGGAGGTTAGGGCGATAAACATCGGTGTCCTAGACGAGATCGCCGAGGAACTCGTGGAGAGAGGCCTTGCAGAGAGGGAGGACGGCGCCGTAAAGGTGGACATCACCAGGCTAGGCTACAACAAGCTGACGGGCAGGGGCAGGGTGACCAGGAAGCTAGTGGTCATGGCGCCCAAGGCTACGAGCAAGGCAATCGAAAAAGTGGAGGCTGCAGGAGGGAAAGTCGAGGTAACCGGTGAATAAGTTTGTCGAAGGCCTATGACCTGCTCGAGCCGATCTTCCGCGTACTCCCCGAAATAGAAAAGCCGGCCCGCAAGCCAAGCCTACGCGTAAGAATCTTCTGGACGGGCCTCGTACTTCTAGCATACTTCCTTCTAAGCCAGATACCGCTCTACGGCATACCGCTGCAGACGCAGCAGGCCCTGGGGGCCCTCCTATTCCTCCAGGTCGTCCTCGCCTCCAAGAGAGGCACTCTGATGGAGCTAGGCATAGGCCCGATAGTCACCGCAGGCATAGTATGGGAGCTCCTCGTCGGCAGCAAGATAGTCCAGATAGACCTGACGACGAGGGAGGGGCGAAAGCTCTTCGCCGGCGTCCAGAAACTCTTCGCCATAATCTTCGCGGCCTTCGAGGCGCTAGCCTACGTTGTAGGCGGCATGTACGGCCCCCTAAACCAGACGCAGCAGATACTCGTATTCACGCAGCTCTTCTTCGTAAGCATACTCGTACTCCTCATGGACGAGCTTCTCCAGAAGGGCTGGGGCATAGGAAGCGCCGTCAGCCTATTCATAGCGGCCGGCGTAGCCCAGCAGATATTCTGGGAGATGTTCTCGCCCGTCGGCCCCCTCCAGGACGGCCTCCTCTACGGATTCTTCCCATCCCTCTTCTACGGCGCGGGCTACTTCTTCTCCACGGGCAACTCGACCCTCCTCCTCAACGCGCTCGTACGCCCCACAGGCTACCCGGACCTAATAGGCTTCCTCGCAATGCTCCTCTTCCTCATAATACTCACCTTCCTCGAAAGCACAAAGATACTCATACCCGTGGCTAGCGCCCGCTTCGGCGGGATGAGAACCCGCATACCGCTCAAACTAATGTACGTCTCCAACATACCGGTCATACTCGTCGGCGCCCTCTACGCGGACATGATGATGTTCACCCAGGCGCTGTGGCCGAGGCTTAACCCGGGCAACACGAACCCCATGCTCAACATGATAGCAATGTACAACTATACTGAGAGGGGCCCCGTGCCTCTCCCGGGGAGCCTCGTATACTACATGACGCCGCCGCACACGATATGGTCCGTCCTCCACGACCCGATGCGCATACTCATCTACTCTATAATATTCATTATACTCAACATAGTCTTCGCAGTCGCATGGGTCATGACCTCGGGAATGGACCCCGAGTCTCAGGCGGAACAGCTCGTAAAGTCGGAGCTCCAGATTCCAGGGTTCAGGAAGTCAGAGAAGGTTATAGCCTCGCTGCTTAGACGCTACATATGGGCGCTCACACTGTTCAGCGGCTTCCTAGTCGGCGTAATAGCCGTTGTAAGCGACATTATGGGAGCGCTCGGCGGCGGAATAGGCATACTCCTGATGGTCGGCATACTGGTGCAGTACTACGAGCTGCTGGCCAGCGAAAGGGCCCTTGAGATGTACCCGACCCTGGCAAAGATTATAGGCGGGTAAGGAACCCGTTTTCTCCTCTAACCTAGATTTTTTGGCGCAGTTTATATGTAAGAGGGTTTCTACTCACGTCTCCAGCTGAAAGCCTTATTAGTGAAGAGCATTATTACATATAACAAGGTGGCGGTGTATATGCCCCGAAAAGTAACCGAGAAAATAGTTGAAAGAAAGAAGCTAATCTACGAGTACCTCAAGAAGCACGGCCCCGTGCCAACGATAGAGATAGTTAGGGATCTAGGTCTATCCCACAGCCAAGTCTTCTACGTGCTACGTATATTGTTGAAGGAGGGTAAGGTTCGGGAGGAGCGTAGGGGTAAGATGGCCTACTGGGTGGCCGTGGAATAAATATATCGCCCCTCAGCGACGTCTAAGGGGTGACATGAATGGGTGGAAGGCAGAGGACATCCATCTTCTTCGACGTTGAAAAGAGGTCTTCCAAGAGCCAGAGGAAGGAGAAAAAGGGTAAGAAGGGCAAGTAGGCTTGAATAAGCCCCCGAAGCCCAGGTATACGCGCTACGTGGCCATACCCTCCTCCCTTTTTCGCGAGGTAGATGAGCCGCTAAGGACGCTCTACGTAGGCCTCCTAGCCAGGGCATTAGCTATCTACCGGGTAGAAGAGGTCACCGTCTACATTGAAGGAGGAGTCCCGCCGCGCTATCTCGCAGACGTGCTAGAGTACCTCAGGGCGCCCCCCTATCTTAGAAAGAAGCTTTTCCCCCGTAAGAAGACCCTCCGCTTCATAGGTGTGGCTCCACCTCTAGCCTCTCCCAATCACCCCCTCAGGGGCGAGGAGAGCGAGTACCGCGAGGCCCTTGTCATCAAGGGTGGGAGCAGCCGCGTACTGGTTGACGCGGGCCTCGACAAGCCCGTATGGGCCCTTGGTGGAGGAGCCGCCGGCGAGGTTGTAGTGGTTAGGAGGGCAGGAGAGTCGTGGGTTGTGGTTCGCGGCGAGCCCCCCTTCTATTGGAGCTACAGGGTTGCAGTGGCAGGCAGCTTCCTTGAAGCGGTGACGCACTACCGGGAGGCTGGGAGCCTCATAGTTGCCACCTCTAGGAGAGGGGTAGACGTTAGGGAGATGGGGGAGCGTCTACGGTCCATGGTGAAAAGCACAGGGTCCATAGCGCTTTTCTACGGGCTATGGGCGAGGGGCCTCTACGAGGTTGCCCGCGAGGAGGGCGTGGAGCTGGGGGACGTCGTCGACGCTGTGGTGAACTTTATCCCCAACCAGGGGGTTAGAACCGTTAGAACTGTGGAGGCGGTTCACGCCTCACTGGCGGTGGTAAACGCGATTCTAGAGTAGCGTTCCACCGAGTAGTTTTTAAGCCCGGAGTGGAACTTGATGCGGGTTCGAGGTGTACTGGAATGGCTAAGGGTCATACGTCGCGCCACGGCTCTATGGCCTATTACCCTAGGAAAAGGGCCCGGAGCCCAGTGGCCCGTGTCAGGCGGTGGGTTGATCCTGGACGGGAAGGCCTGCTGGGCTTCGCGGGCTACAAGGTAGGCATGCTACACGTTGTTAAGATAGAGGATAACAAGAACAGCCCCTTCTACGGCCAAGAGGTCATAAGGCCGGCTACAGTGATAGAGACGCCTCCGCTCCTACTTGTCGGCTACAGGGTGTACGGGAGGGACTTCTACGGGCTACATTCCCTAGCCGAGGTGTGGATGAAGGACCTGCCAAGGGACATATCAAGGGTGTTCACAGTCCCCAAGAAGGAGGGCTACTTTGAGGAGCAGAAAGCCAAGGTCGAGGAGGTTAAAGACGAGATAAGGGAGGTAAGGGCTATAGTGGCTATGCAGCCCCGGCTGGCCGGGATACACAGGAAGAAGCCCGAGGTCTTCGAGGTCGGCGTGGGAGGCGGCGTGGACGCTGCGCTGAGCTTTGTCCAGGAGAACCTTGGAAAACAGTTGACCGTTGACCAGGTGTTTGAGCCCGGGCAGTACATAGACGTTATCTCGGTGAGCAAGGGCAAGGGCTACCAGGGAGTAATCAAGAGGTACGGCGTAAGGGAGATGCCGCGCTGGCACAAGCACAGGAAGGGTAGCAGGAGGATTGGAAGCGTAGGCCCCACGTCCGCGTCGATAATGTTCTATACACCCTTCCCGGGGCAGATGGGGTATCACCAGCGCACAGACTACAACAAGCGTATACTCAAGATAGGGAACCTTATGGACGAGGAGAGGCGTAAGGAGGACGACATAAACCCGAAGGGCGGCTGGCCCCACTACGGGCTTATAAGGTCCATGTACGTCCTACTGGAGGGCAGCGTGCCAGGTCCCGCGAAGAGGCTTGTTAAGATGCGCTTCCCCGTGAGGCCGCCAGATGTGGAGCGGGAGCCTCCAAGGATAACCTATATCAGCACGCTTCCCTGGCCACAGTAGAGGTGAGCTGTAGTGAAGGTTCCCGTATACAACCTTGAAGGCGCGGAGAGCGGCGAGATAGAGCTGCCAAAGATCTTCGAGACGCCTGTTAGGAGGGATCTAATAAGGCGCGCCGTGCTAGCTTTGAGGACTTCGAGGCTCCAGCCAAAGGGCACAGACCCCCTAGCCGGCCTCCGCACAACCGCGGAAAGCTGGGGTGTCGGGCACGGCGTGGCGAGGGTTGCGAGGATAAAGGGCGGCTCGAGGGCTGCAAGGGTTGTTCAGGCAGTGGGTGGGCGCCGCGCGCACCCGCCAAAGGTCGAGAAAATTATTCGCGAGAGGATAAACAGGAAGGAGAAGAGGCTTGCGCTGCTCTCAGCGCTGGCCGCCACGGCGTCTAAGATGTTCGTGGAGGGTAGGGGTCACGTTGTGGGTGAAAAGGCTCTGCCCATAGTTGTCGTCGACGACCTTGAGGGCCTGGAAAAGACTAGGCAGGTAAAGGAGTTGCTGGAGAAGCTTGGAGTGTGGGGTGACGTGGAGCGCGCAAAGAAGGGTAAGCGTGTACGCTCGGGCAAGGGCAAGATGAGGGGGCGCAGATACAAGGTTCCCAAGAGCCTCCTCATAGTGGTGGGGGAGGACAAGGGGATTGTAAAGGCTGCACGGAACCTTCCAGGCGTGGACGTGGCTTCCGCCGATGTGCTCAATGTGGAGCACCTGGCTCCGGGCGGCGAGCCCGGCAGGCTAGCCATATACACCGTGTCGGCTTTGAAGAAGCTTGAGGAGAGGCTGGGTGGTGAGTGATGGGAGAAGGGTATGTACGCGTGATTAGGAAGCCCCACGTCACGGAGAAAACGCTCATGCTGATGGAGGAGAACAACGTCCTAGTGTTTATAGTCGACAGGAACGCCACTAAGAGCCAGATAAAGAAGGCCGTGGAGGACATGCTTAACGTTAAGGTGGTTAAGGTGAATACGCTCATAACGCCGAGAGGCGAGAAAAAAGCTTATGTGAAGCTCTCGCCTGAATACTCGGCCGTAGACATAGCGTCTCGTATGGGCATACTCTAAGCGTTGAGGCGGTGAGGTATGGGTAAGCGTCTACTCGTCCAGAGGAGGGGGCGCGGGGGCTCCGTCTTCCGCAACCCAGGATGGAAGAGGATAGGGCCCGCCAGGTATCCCCCCTATAACCCCGAGGAGTTTAAGAAGAAGGTTAAGGTGGGCGTGGTAAAGGAGCTCATGCACGAGCCGGGCAGAGGGCTCCCCCTAGCAAGGGTTGTGTTCGAAGACGGGACAGAGATGCTCATGATACCCCCCGAGGGCCTAGCGGTTGGCCAGAAAATATACTATGGCGCCAACGCGCCCCAGCACCTGGGAAGCATTGTCTCGATAGGCAACGTCCCCGAGGGAAGCATGGTCTTCAACGTCGAAATAAGGCCCGGAGACGGGGGCAAGCTTGCCAGGAGCAACGGCGCCTACGTCACTGTTCTAGCGCACACCAAGGGAAAAACCCTGATCCAGCTCCCCTCCAAGAAAGTTAAGGAGGTGAACAGTGAGGCCAGGGTCACACTAGGCATAGCCGCCGGCGGCGGAAGAACAGAGAAGCCCTTCCTCAAGGCCGGCAAGATGAGACACTGGTCCGAGGCGAAGTCCTTCAAGTATCCAACCGTGAGGGGCAAGGCAATGTCGCCCTACGCGCACCCCGCTGGTGGAGGCCATCACCCCAAGGGCTTAACGCCGGCGCCCAGGAACGCGCCTCCCGGTAGGAAAGTTGGCCACATAGCTGCGAGGCGTACTGGTAGAAGGAAGGGCTAGGCCGCTAGCCTAGCACCTTGTCCAGCGTTTTTATAAACACTATTTCTAGCTCTGAAAGTGCTCCCCCCAGAGGCTTCCCCTTAATGTCGCTCATAACGACTTTCTCGATGAGCATCTTGGCTGTGAAGGGCAGCCTGCCCCTATGCACTATCTTGTCCCAGACCATTACGCCGCGGTTAAAGCCCATGCTAAACAGCGTCCTAGCCCTGTCGCTCCTAAATATTGGCCTGTGAATCGCTACAGGCTTCTCCCCGGAAATCTCGGCTGCAACGTTCCTGGCCGCCACGCGCCCCTGGAGAATCGCCTCTTCCGCCATTTTACAGGCATACGCGTCGTCAACCTTAACGCTAGTTATGTCGCCGGCAGCATACACGTCACGTAGCCCCTTCACTCGCATATACTCGTCTACTAGAAGCCATCCTCTCCGTGAACGCTGGGGCGGGGGCGTAAATGGTATCTCCATGGCACGTATGCCCACCGTCCAGATCACCAGGTCGGCCTCCAACGTCTCCCCATCCTCGAGGATAACCCTTCTCCCGTTCTCGACTTCTGCGACTCCCCGGCCGAGAATTATCCTGACACCTTTTTCCTCGAGGAACTCCCTCGCCAGGCGGGAAGCCTTTTCGTGGCGCAGAGCGGGGAGGAGGAGATCCATTTTTTCGACGAGCGTTACGTTGCCGGGCCCCAGGATTTCGAGGAGCTCGCCTGCCACCTCAATGCCTGTCAAGCCGCCCCCCACGACTATCGCTGAGCTAGCTCCTCCCTCTATTTTCTCGAGTATCCTATAGTAGTGGCCAAGCCGCCAGGCAGGCAGCGCGGACTCGGCCCCCTTTATGCCATAATACTCGGGCTTCGCCCCCGCCGTTACTATGAGCTTATCGTAGCTTATCTCCTCCCCGCTTCCCAGCGCTACTACGCGCTTCTCAGCGTCCACAGAGGCTGCAGCGTCCTTCAAGTACTGGGCGCCGAGCCGCTCCGCGATCCTGCTAAACGGCTCAGAGATTTCTTCTTCCCTTTTCTTATGGGTGAGAAGGTAGGGTAGTGAGGGTAGATAAACGAACTTGGGGGACGGGTCCACTAGTAGCACGTCGTGCTTGTCGGTGACTCCCAGTTTATGTAGGGTTTTGAGGGCACTGTAGCCGGCGAATCCTCCCCCTATAACTACTATTTCAGCCATCTCATGTAAAGTGTTAGATATATAGGTACATAATCTGCACTAAATATTGTCCTGTAATACTCTTGATACTCTATATCCATGCCACCCATCTTTTTAACAACATCCCTTAATACATAGATGTCTGGCATAGCGCAATTATACCCTAACACCCACACTTTCCTGGGGCAATGAAGACTACGGCGGAGACGCCTCTGGTGGCGTAACGCAGTCAGCCTGAGCCCCAACCCGTAGAGTTTATATTTACAGCCAATGTTGAAAGGTGGGTGCTACTCTGTGGAAGCTGCTATTGCAAAGTTCCAGTACAGGGGCTATAGCGTCGAGGAGCTGGAGAAGATGCCCCTAGAAAAGTTTATAGAACTACTACCTTCCAGGCAGAGGAGGAGCCTCAGGAGAGGCTTAACGGAGGAGCAGCGGAAACTGCTCGAGAAGATACGTAAGGCTAAGAAGGCGATGGCCGAGGGGGCCAAGCCCCCCGTTATAAGGACCCATGTCCGCGACATGATAATAATACCGGAGATGCTCGGCGTGACTGTACACGTATACAACGGGAAAGAGTTCGTCCCCGTGGAGATTACGCCGGAAAAGCTTGGCCACTACCTAGGAGAGTTCTCGCTAACAACAAAGAAGGTAGAGCACGGCGAGCCGGGTCTCAAGGCCACAAGGTCCTCCATGTTCGTCGCGCTCAAGTAAGAGGTGACCAGGTTTGCCCGAGAAGACGAAGACATTCACTTTTCTCGTTGAGGGTGGAAAAGCCACCGCGGGCCCACCGATAGGCCCGGCGCTAGGCCCTCTAGGCCTCAACGTGATGCAGGTTGTTCAGCGAATCAACCAGCTTACCAAGGACTTCGCCGGCATGAGGGTTCCCGTAAAGGTCACCGTCGACATTGAGAAGAAAACATTCGAGGTAGAGGTCGGCACGCCCACGACGGCGGCGCTGATAGTGAAGGAGCTGGGGGTTCAGAAGGGCGCCCACCAGCCGGGCCACGAGGTTATAGGCAACCTTACGATGGATCAGGTGGCTAAGATAGCCCAGGTTAAGATTAAGGATATGGGTACGAAGGACTTTAAAGCGGCGGTGAAGACGGTTCTAGGCACTGCTTTAAGTATGGGTGTCACTGTTGAGGGTAAGAACCCTAAGGAGGTTCAAAAGGAGGTTGACGAGGGCGTCTACGACGACGTCCTCTCTCCATATATGGGGTGAGTAGGCGGTGAGTAGCGTAGCCATATTGCAGAAGGATAACCTGGCGAGAGCCATAGAGGAGGCTAAGCGGAAAGCCAAGAAGAGGAGGTTTAAGCAGAGCGTAGAGATGATAATTGTACTCCGCGACGTCGACGTCAAGCAGCCCCAGAACAGGATAAACATAGCTGTCCCTCTTCCCCACCCGCCACCCGGGAAGGAGGCGAAGGTAGCGGTATTCGCCTCCGGCGACCTAGCCCTCAGGGCTAGGGAGGCGGGAGCCGACGCGGTGCTGGGGAGAGAGGACATTGAACGCCTCGGCGGAGACAAGAAGGCGGCAAAGAAGCTTGCGAAAGCCTACGACTTCTTCCTGGCCGGGACAGACCTGATGCCCCTCATAGGCCGCTTCCTGGGACGCTACCTCGGCCCTAGGGGCAAGATGCCCCAGCCTGTTCCGCCCAACGCGCCGATAGAGGCTATGATAAACAGGTTCCGCCGCTCCGTGAGGGTGAGGGTTCGCAACGAGCCCCAGATAATGGTGAGGATAGGCACCGAGGACCAGCCGACAGAGGAGCTCGTGGAGAACGCCGAAGCAGTTCTCAAGGAGGTGCTTAAAAAGTTCCAGCCCACAAACATTGGCCGCATATACTTTAAGCTCACGATGGGGCCGGCGGTTCCAGTGGAGAAGAAGGGTGGTAAGCGGTGACGATGGTATATAAGAAGGAGTTTAAGAGGCACAAGCCCATACCCGAGAGGAAGATAAAGGCTGTAGAGGAACTCAAAAAGTACATACAGTCTCACAAGTACTTCCTAATAGCCAGTATCTACGGCATAACGGCTCCCGTGCTCCACGAGACACGCGCCCTCCTAAAGGAGAGGGGTACGGTTCTCAAGGTCATAAAGAACAGGCTCTTTCACATGGCCATAAAAGAGCTGGGCAAGGACGTCCCCGAGCTCGAGGAAATACTCACAGGACAGAACGCCGCCATATTCACTGACGAGAACCCCTTCGAAGTTGTAATCTACCTTGACAAGCAGAAGATATACCGCGAGGCAAAGGCCGGAGACATAGCCACAAGCGAGATAGTGATCCCCTCCGGGAACACAGGCATACCTCCGGGGCCGACGATAAGCCTCTTCAACAAGCTCAAGATACCCATGAGGATCCAGGAGGGAAGCATTTGGGTTACAAAGGACACCGTGGTCGCGAAGCCGGGCGACACCGTGTCCCCCGAGCTCGCAGAGCTACTAGCCAAGCTTGGGATAAAGCCCATTGAAAGCAAGCTCAGCATAAAGGCGATCTACCTCGACGGCCGCGTCGTAAAGCCCGAGGAGGTGGAGTTCGGCCACGACCTCTTCTTCGAGCGCGTCGCGCAGGCGCATAGGGAGGCGTTTAACCTGGCCGTGAACGCAGCCCTGCCCGTGCCTGAGGCCATGGAGGCAGCTGTGAAGAAGGC
>JALVKT010000129.1 GCA_027027675.1 Thermofilaceae archaeon
CTCGTAGGCTAACCTTGATGCGACCCCCAGCTACCTCAGTGAGATGGTGCATTATGCGGGGCCCACTACTCGTTCCTATTCGGTCGACGCCCAGCCGGTAGAAGAGGAGCGCTTGAAGCCCCGTCCTAATGCCTCCCGCGGCTTTAATCCTAGCTTGGGGGGCGCCCCGCCTAATGAGCACTATGTCCTCGGGCCACGCACCCCGCGGGCCAAAGCCCGTGGATGTCTTCACAAAATCGGCGCCAGCCCTGGCCACTAGCGACGAGGCCTTCACAATCTCTTCCTCGCTGAGGAGGCCGGTCTCTATTATAACCTTAAGTATTCCCCCCATTTCGTGGGCCTTATCGGCAAGCCTCCTAGTCTCCTCCTCCACGTAGCCTAGTTCTCCACTTTTAAACGCGGAGATGTTCATCACAACGTCTACCTCGTCAGCCCCCTCCCTCAGGGCGGCCTCAACGGCCTTTTCCTTTACGGGCGTCAGGTCATAGCCTAGCGGAAACCCTATCACGGTGACAACCTTTGCCTTCCTCTCTAGGATCTTCCTAGCGTGGGCTACAAACCAGGGCGGGATACAGCATCCATAGAAACGGTACTTGAGAGTCTCCATACACGTCTTTTCAAGGTCCTCCAGCGTTGACTGAGGCTTCAGGTTTGTGTGGTCTATAAGTCTCCGTATGGCCTCCACGTCTTCTCGGGTAATCTCCACTGAGCCGGACATAGCTTAGCGCCAAGCTATTTTTACCCGAAGAGACTGATAAGTTCAGCACCAACCATGGCCTGGAGAAGAATCGCGAGACTGCTGGGGATATATAAGATTTACGAGGATGTACTGGAGCGTGATATTAAAAAACATGATGTTCCGAGACATATAGGCTTTATACTAGATGGCAATAGGAGGTGGGCCCGGAAACGCAAGCTTCCACCATGGCTAGGCCATAAGGCTGGTGCTGACAAGGTAGATGAGGTCTTGGACTGGTGCTACGATCTTGGCGTGGAAACTGTAACGTTATATGTACTCTCCGTGGAGAACTTGAAAAGGAGGCCTAGAGAAGAGGTCTCTGCCCTCTTAGGTCTTATCGAGGACAAGGTTGATAATTTATTATCTACAAGGCGGCTAGAGAGAAAAAAAGTGCGTTTTAAAGTTATAGGGAGACTTGACATGCTACCTGAGTCTCTTAGAGAGAAACTTGTTGCACTTGAAGAGAGAACAGCTCCTTTTAACAGGAGATATTTAAATCTTGCTATAGCATATGGTGGTAGAAACGAGATAGTAGATGCAGCAAAGAAAATAGCGGAGGATGTCGTTAGAAACAAAATCTCTCTCCATGAAATTAACGAGGAACTTTTTGAACGTTATCTTTATACAGGGGATTTACCACATCCAAATCCCGATTTAGTTATCCGTACAAGTGGTGAAGTTAGAATTAGTAATTTTCTTTTGTGGCAAATAGCATATTCCGAGTTATTTTTCGTAGATGTATACTGGCCAGAATTTAGGAAGATAGACCTTTTAAGGGCCATAAGGACTTACCAGAAAAGACAGAGGCGCTTCGGAGCATAATTCTTCACGATTAAATTTTTACAGAATACTCTTTTAACGCTCATATAATATGTACACGCGGGGAGTGATTTGTCGTCGAACGTATACTACTTTACAAGCTTTGCAGACCTCATAAGGTACATTGACGGCCAGATAGGATCCATCGAAGAATCCCTCTCACAGCTCAAGCAGCGATACAACGTGGTAAAGGCTAGGGCGGAGAAGCTCAGGCAGCTCGAAAAGGTGCTCGAAGAGCTCGTCGGAGAAAAAATCTCCACCCTCAACGAGGTCGACTTCATGGGGCTCCGCGTAGTCATAAACGCTAGAGCCGTCGACGAGCTCCGCGTACTCGAGGACGCCATCGCCTCTCAGGAGGACACCCTCAGCGCCCTTAAGAGGGTTCGCGACGTCCTCAAAAAGCTCCACGACTCTCTCGAGTCGAGCGTGGAGGCTGGAGGGCTAACCATAATAGTCCAAACAAGGTTCAACATACCTGTCAGGATACTCCTCAAGGAGGCAGAGGAATAATATGAAGACGCGCAGGCTCGCCGCCCTATTCCTCCTACTGCTCATCCCCCTATCGCTGGGGGCAACAGCCCAGCCTACAGTGTTTGTAAAAAACGACGTAGGAGTGCTCAGGGGCGCCAGGATAACCCTTGTGAAGGCTGTGCCCCCTTCATCCATTCTACTCTACCTAAACAATGGCACCCTAATCTATAAGGACGTGAGGAGCGGGGCCCGCTACACCAGGGATTTTAAGAGCCTCGCCGTGGCGTTGGAGGTTAGGGACAGCGTAGCCTACCTCGTGCTCGAGAATGGAGGCGTCTACAAGCTCTCCCTGCCACACCTTAAGGTCGAGGACATATTCTCGCTGCTCCAGGGGGGAGACGAGGTTGGCGTAAGCCTCGCATCAGTATCCAGTGACGGAAGGTTTGTGGCGGCGAGCCTGAAGATACGCTACAAAGACATAACTGTGAACAGACTCATAGTGTACGACACGGAGGAGAGAAAAAGGATTTTTATACGAGACCCATACTCTCCGGAGAAGCTCTTTAAAATCTTCTCAGTGGACTTCGCCGGAAACTACCTCGTAGTAGAGGACCTGGACACGCTCTGCGAGCTCTGCGAGCTTACAGACAACTACATCGAAGTCTACACGGTCTCCCCTCAGAGAATAGAAAAGGTGTCCGCCTACAGGACAGGGCTTACACTTAAGTTCGTGGGCGGGGGCTACGTGCTGGCCCAGAGGGTGCAGAAAGACTCTCTGACCGGGCTCTACGAGACATACCTCTTCCTCCTCCCCGAGTTAAAGCTCCTAGGAAAAGCGGAGATCGGCCAGGCAAAAAGCCTCTTCGTATTTATGGACAAGCCCTACGTGCTGGCTAGGGAGAAGAGCGGAGGCTACAGGCTGGTCAGACTGACAAAGTACATGCGCCCCGCGTCCTCCCTAAAACTTCCCCTTCGAACAGATATAGGATTCCTCGGAAGGTACCTCGTAGTCTACACGATAACGAGCGTCCTCCTCTACGACCCCGACAACTTCCGAGAAGTCTACAAGCTCCCCGTCAACGTTCCGGCCCCCGACTACATACCCTCGCTTGTCGACTCAAAGGATACGGTGTCCCTGGCGAGGTACGGCCCCGACATGTACGTCGCTTTAACCATGCTCCGCCAGGTAAAGCTCGAAGTAAAAGTAGTCGCCGACAACAGGCCCATAGCCAATGCCCGCGTAACAGTGATTAACCCGGAGGGAAGCATCGTAGCCACCGGAAAGACAGGCGCAGACGGTGTAGCCTCGTTCACTCTTAAACCAGGAGAATACCGCGTGCAAGTATCTAAGGA
>JALVKT010000130.1 GCA_027027675.1 Thermofilaceae archaeon
TCGCCGCCGACCGCAGGGCCGCCTCCAAGGCACCGCTTGTCACATGGAGCTCCAGGTTGACCGTGTGGCCGGCCGGCACGTGGAGCAGCGGCTTCTCGGCCCTAGCAACCTCTACGCCCTCCACGTAGACGTGTAGGACTAGGTTTTCGAGCTCGAAGTCGTAGCTTGTAGGGTTTGTTATCCTGAGCACTATCACGGGCCTCGGGACGGTGTAGCCGAGCACCCCTATGGAGCCGGAGAAGCCTATGCTGGGCTCAACCCTCAAGTGCTGGGCCGCGTAGTATTCCTGGTAGAAGCCGGCCGCGACGCCCCCGGCCACTAGGAGGAAGAGTAGTGCCGCGAGAACCTTTGCGGCGCTCATTTCGACCAGCAGTTAGAGACGTTTTACTATCAACTATATTTCTTACCGCCCAATTATCCGACACTTAAGCGTATGGACACGTTAAGATACGAGGCTGATACAAATCACCCGAAGTCGGCGGTCGGCGCTGCAGGGCGCCGGGCAAGCCTAGCTGTCCTCTCCGCCGGCGCCGCCCAGGGCCTCCACAAACGCTATGAGCCGGGCTAGGCCCCGCCGGAACCTCTCGTCCCTCAGCGCGGCGAGAAGCTCCCTGACGCCGGCCTCCCCAGGCTCGGGGTCCGCGAGGGCGCGCACCGCCGCGGCGAGCGCCCCGTAGTCCACTTCGCCCAGCGCCTCGATGAGCGGCTGCGCCTTGTCAAGTGCTTCAGCGGCCCTGTCGAGGACGCCCTTCTCCTCTGCTTCGCGTAGAAGCTGGAGCGCCTTCTGGGCTGCCTCCACGGTCTCCTTGTCGGCTAGGAGCGGCGCGAGCGCCGAGAGCGTACCGGCCGCCTTGAGGAGTGTCTGTAGCTGGCCTGCCTCGAGGAGCGCCAGCAGCGCGTCTAACCCCACATTCTTCACCTGCCACTTACTACATGTACCAGAATATATAGGGCGTCGCCTCGGCTGAGAACACTGTGTTTCTACGCTGGCCCGCGGGGATGCGGGTATAACACTAGGTCTCTAGGATTGCCGCTGAAACGTTTTTCTGGGAGGAGAGTAGCGGGGCTACCAAGAATATATAGACAGTGTTATGTAAAAAATTATATATAAGGTGAAGGTATGTCTCGGAAGCCGCTACTAGCCCTCGCCTTAGCAGCCATACTCCTAGCCCTTCTGGCAGCATGCTACATATACACTGGCCGCAGGGGACAGAGCGGAGAGCCGGACACACTTGCAGAGGATATAGCTAGGCGGAAAAGCGAAGGCTACGCTACGGAACTCGCCGAGTATTATGCGGCGCGTGCAAGGTACTACGCCGCACTTAACAGGCGGAGCGATGCGGAGGAGGCGGTCAGGGAGGCTTGGGAGGCGCTCATCAAGGCCGAGCTAGCGGCGCCCGTCAACGACACGGATTGGCCGCTCCTCGACGGCGCACTCGGCATCGACAGGGAGCCGTCGGCATGGGACTTCGTGCCCCTAGGTAGAGTGTTCGTCAAGGCTCCGGGGGGCTGGCTAACCTACCCTCGCAACGATAGGCGATGGGTGCTGAGCTGCTTCATAATAATAGCTGTAGGGGAGACCGCGGATGGAAAGCTCATCGCATACCAGGGGCGCCTGCCCCTCTCGGCCTCAGAGCACCCGTTTACACCCCGCATCTACGTCGACGGCGAGTGGCGTATCCCTAGGCGCCTCGTGTTTGCCGGCCCTCTCTACTACGATGCTGGCGGCAGGTACGACGGCCCCGCAGTCTATGAGCATGACCTCACGGGCAGGTTCACGGAGTACATAGCCTATATACCGTCCAGGCACCTCTGGAGGCACGCTATAGTCGCCGACAACGGAACCACACTGCTAGAACTAGTGATACGTGGAAAATATACGATGTGGATCTCCGACTGGAAAAAGGGCCTCGTAGTCCACGGCGTATACCCCAAGGCTAATGGGTTCGACGCATGGGGCGGCTTCTGGGTGATTGGGCCGGCGAACCTCACGCTTAGACTCGGCGGGCGCGAGGTAAGGGCCAGCGGTTACGCGGTCTTTGACAGGGCCTCGCACCGCTCGTATCCCTCCATCCCGAAGAGGCGTGGCGCGCCAGTCAGCTTCACGTGCATGGCCGCCTGGGCCCCAGGCTTCGCGATGGCGGTCTCCCAGTCAACTAACCCCTCACCGCTCAGGCCGCCGGGCCCCATGGAGCACCAAGCAAGGATCTGGGTGAATAGCCGCGAGTACAAGCTCAGCGAGTACAAGTTGGAGGATGACGGTGGGCTTCAGCCCCGCGTCTTCAGGCTCTACACAGTGGGGGACGGGCGGGTCGAGGTAAATCTCACTGGCAGGGTGTTCATGTACTGGCCCCCCAGGTGGCTCGGCGGCGAGGGAACCTGGTGGAGCAGTAACGTAGCCTACACGTGGGGCAGGGCTTTCATACGGTGGCGGGGCTACGTGATTGTAAACGGAACCCGTGTAAATGTGGACGCTGTGGGCGTGGCGGAGATGACCCGTGTAGCGCAGGGCTCGGCTCCCCCTTCTGGGGGGTGCGGCTGCTGGGGCTGATACGCTACTCTCAGGTAGACTATTTAGAAGCTAAGGAAATGCTGCGCGCCTAGTCGGTCAGATGTAAGGTTAAATACTCGGAAAGTACGAGATTCCATGATATGTCGGAAACTGTTAGGCCCCGGACATTTAGGGTAAAAGTGGGTAAAAGGGGGGAAATATATACTACAAAGGAGATTCGGGAGCTTGCAGGCATAAAGGCTCCCGGGGAGCTCCTTCTCATCGTTAGGGATGGCGAGATAGTTATTAAGAGGCCGCCCTCGCTCAGCGAGGTTCTTAAGAAAAAGCCTCTCCTGAAGATGTCCTTTGAGGAAGCGGAAAGAATGTCTGAAGAGGCTCAGAGGGAGTACGGGCTTTGAGGCTCCTCTTGGACACAACCTATATTATGCCGCTGGCCGGCATAGAGACCGACCGGTTCGGCAGAGAAGACTTTTCGGAGCTCTACTCCATGGAAGACGTCGAGCTACTCGTCTCTCCAGTCTCGCTCATAGAGGTTAAGTGGATAATAATCGGGAGCACCAAGGGGCAGCCCACTCTTCGGGAGAAACTTAGGAGGAGGTATAGGGATATGTTAAACCTCCTTCTCCACGGCAACCTCGTAGAGCTTACGCCGCTCCTAGACGAGAACATAAACAGGGAAGAAGACAGGCTCCTGGACCTCGGCGTCAACGACTATTTCGACCGGATAATATTTTCGACTGCCCTCCACTATGCAGACGCTCTATTGACAGAAGACAAAAGTCTACATAACCTTTGGCGAAGCTCAAAATTCTATAGATACTTTTTTGCACTCTATACTTGGCGCGACTTCAAGGCTCTCTACCTCT
>JALVKT010000131.1 GCA_027027675.1 Thermofilaceae archaeon
CCCCCGTGACAGGTGGAGCAGGCTTTTCTCCGCCGCGCTTGTTGGCTGCGCCTTCCAGCGTGTAGATTGCGGTGAGGCTTCCATCGAGCCCCGCTATGAGGAGTGTGTAATGGTTGCTGCCGCCGCTGCTCCAGCCCTTAAAGACGTATACAGTGCCGTTCCAGGTGTGCCTGCTCGGCGCGGAGACCACGTAGTCTCCCGGCTTCAGATGCAGGACAAGTTTTCCGTCGCCACCGGTCTCCCCGGCCGGCCGCTCGTTTACTGTGAACTCTACGCCTGGCAGGGGGTTTCCTCGCGTATCGACTGCTTCCAATGTTACGGCCAGCGGCTCCTCGGGGTTGTGCCTCGTCACCGTGAAACGGTAGAGGCTCCAGTGGAAGGAGGCCCTCTGTACCCCTGGGAGGCCGTACTCGGTGCCGAGCTCCACGTCCTCCAGGTATAGCTTCTCTATCCACGGGTGGCGTGCGGCCGCGTGCGATAATATGCAGGCCATGTCTACGGCCACCGCCCCCCTTGGGAGGGGTGTGTCGAGGACGTATGCGAGGTATAGCCAGTTGAAGCGTGCCTCCCAGAGCGTGAAGCTGGCCGTGTAGGGTTTTCCGTCCAGGTATGCGGGGCACTTGAGCCTTGCGACGGGGGCTCCGGCGGGGCGTAGGCTGCTGTGGTAGAGCCAGACCATAACCTCCGCGTCTCCACCGCCGACTTTCCTGGGGTTTTTCTCCCGCGTCAGCCAGAGGTCTAGTGCCAGGTTTATTGGGAGGCGTGGCTGGTGGCTTATGGTGTAGTTTACGGCGACCCAGAGGGGCTTTGCCTGTGGGAGCGGCAGGGGGAGCCGTACTTCCCCGTCGCTTGCTTGGAGGCTGTTCCACGGCTTGTAGCCGTAGTATATCTCGGGGTAGCCGTAGACCGTGCTGCGGCGCGGCTCCATGGAGTAGAGGTCCTGCGTGTAGTGGAGTGTCTGGTTTGCGGGGCAATATGTGATCCTGGAGACCCCCTTGGCCGACTTGAGGTTCCAGTGGTTCAGCTCTAAGATGTACTCGGGGGCCCCGTCCTCGTCCACGTCTATGCTTGCCGAGGCGTAGCTTGGGCCCTCCAGCGCTATGCATGGCGGCTCCGCATACGCGGCGGAGGCGGCTAGGAGCACGGCTATGAGAAGCGCGGAGAGAGCAGCCCTTTTCATTCCGAAACGCTTATCGCGGCAGGGGGCGATAATAGTTTCTCCGTGCTCTAGGGGTGGTCGTGTGAGGAGGGAGGCTGTGCTCGCCGCCGCCTTCCTGGTCGGGCTGCTCGTAGGCTCCCTGGCCGTGTGGGCTTACTACGGGCAGCTCTACGCGGTGGAGGCTAGGAGGGCTGAGGCGTGGAGGGTTGAGGCTGAGGGTCTTAACGCGTCGAACTCTGTGCTCTTGGAGAAGATTAGGAGCCTGGAGGCGGAGAACGCCGGGCTTAAGGCTAGGCTTGCAGAGGCGCTGAGCAACGTGTCGGCGCTGGCGCGGGAGAAGGCCGAGCTGGAGGGGGAGGCTGAGAGGCTGAGGGGGGAGATTAGGAGGATTCTCACGGAGGCCACGGTGGTGAAGGTTCTCCCCAACGGCGAGTACTACTTTGAGGTGAAGCGCCTCATAATGAACGCTAACAGGAGCATCTACGTCGCAGTGTTCGCGGTCAAGTACGATACGAGGGAGAACGCTGTGAGCGACCCCGTGGACGAGCTGCTCGGCCTGCTCGTGGAGGCTAAGAGGCGGGGCGTGGACGTGAGGGTTCTCGTGGACGATTATACTTTCCAGCGCTACCGCTACACGGTCGAGTACCTCAAGGAGAACGGGGTTCCGGTGAAGCTTGACCCTAGCAGCGCGACCACGATGCACGCGAAGATAGTCGTGGTTGACGGGAAGATAGCTGTTGTTGGGAGCCACAACTGGACCGAGGCGGCGCTCCGGTGGAACGAGGAGTACAGCGTCGAGGTGATTGGCGCGGCGGTTGCGGGGAAGGTTGAGGAGTACTTTATGAGGCTCTGGAGCCAGGGGAGGGGCGTCTAGCGCCCACGTGCCTCGGCCAGCCTCTTCGAGACTTCTAGTATCTCTTCGAAGCCCTCTATCTTCTCCAGCAGCTCTCGGGGGGCGTCTAGGCCGTGGCCGGCTGCGACTATTGAGGAGGCCATCGACGCTATGCTGTCTGTGTCGCCGCCGAGGCATATTGCGCAGAGAGTGGCCGCGACAACGCTTCCACCGCTTCTCGCCGCGCAGAGGAGGGCGGCGGGCACGCTCTCGGGGGCTTCGGCGCCCGTGCCGAGCTTGAGGGCTGCCTCGAAGGGTGAGGAGTCGAGGAGTCCTGCCGCGGCCTTCAGCCTGTCCCTGTAGACTTTGTCGAGGCTGAGCCCGCTGTGGCCGGCTATGCGGAGGGGCAGCTCTTCTAGGGGCGCGCCTTCGCCGGAGAGGTGGACGGCGAGCGCCACTATCTGTGCTCCCTGGATGCCGAGGGGGTGGCTGTGGGTAACCTCTGCCTGCCTCTTCGCCTCTTCGAGCACCTGATTCTCGTCGCCGTAGTATACGGCTACGGGCGGGGCCCTTATGGCCGCGCCGTTTCCGTAGCTGTTGACGCCGGGGGCTACGTTTCTCCAGGAGTCCCCCTCTCTCACCCGGTGGAGCACGAAGGACGTTGTTGAGCCGTAGAACCTGCACTTGTCTCCTAGCCTGGCGTTGCGCGCAAGTTCTACGGCGAGGGAGTCCTGGTCTACGTGGCCGTGGGTGAGGAGGTGGCGTGCGAGTATGAGCGCCATCTCGGTGTCGTCGCTGTAGCAGGCGCGGCCTCCCCGGTAGACGGGCTTTAGGAGTGAGAGGTCGCTCCTCCACCTAGGCCTTGGGGGCGGCCATGAGAACTCCCAGCCAAGGGCGTACGTGTCTCCAAACGCTAGGGCGGGGAGGACGTGTTCCAGCATGACATGCACAATAGCGTGTGGGGGTGGAAAAAGCTTAGCCCGGGGGCTACTTTAACGCCAGTCTGCGGGCGACGGCGACGACCGCTGCCAGGGCTGCGAGGCCCGCGGCCGGGTATACTGGGAGGTCTGCCTTAACGGTTACCTTGCCGTTGCCGTTCACCGTGACCTTTGCAGTCCCCACCTTTACGCCGGCGAAGTATATCGTCGCCTTGTGGACGCCTCCGTGTATGAGTCTCTGCACGAGGAAGCCGTCGAGGTCTGAGGTGTACCTCCTGCCCCCTATCTCGACGGTGAGGCCGGGGGCTGGGAGCCCGAGCTGGTCCCTCACGGTGACCGTGACGTTGTATATGTTGAGTGTGACGCGGCGGCTGCCCGGCTTCTCAACCTCTACTGTGCCGCAGTCGCCGGTGCAGGTCTCGGTGACCAGGACTTTCTTCCTGCC
>JALVKT010000132.1 GCA_027027675.1 Thermofilaceae archaeon
GCTGACGAGAAAATGGTCTTCGTAGAAGGATGCCCCAACCCCAAAGCAGTAAGCATACTTGTGAGGGGAGGCCTTGAGAGGGCGGTCGACGAGGCCGAGAGGAGCCTCCGCGACGCTCTCTACGCCGTGGCTGACGTGCTCAGGTACCCCTACATACTTCCAGGCGGAGGCGCCACCGAGATCGAGATAGCAAAGGAGCTCAGGAAATACGCCACCGAGGTGGGCGGCAGAGAGCAGCTGGCGGTCGAAGCCTTCGCCAACGCCGTTGAGAGCATCCCCAGAACACTGGCGGAGAACGCCGGCCTCGACCCCATTGACATAATGGCCGACCTCAGGGCTGCTCACGAGGATCCCAGCAAGTGGAGCTACGGCGTAGACGTGATAGAGGGCAAGGTCGCCGACATGCTGGCCCTGGGCGTCTTCGAGCCTGCGCTCGTCAAGGAGCACGCGATTAAGATTGCGACCGAGGCTGCAGCGATGATACTGAGGATAGACGACATAATAGCGGCCTCGAAGCTCGAGGAGGAGAAGAAGGGAGAAGAGGAGGGCAAGGGCTTCGGGGAGGAGGGAAGCGAGTTCGACTAAAACCGGCTAGCCGGTTTTTCCACAATACCAGCTTATTTTCAGGGTTAAAGCCTATTTAATATACGCCCTGTTGTATGTTCTGGCGGGTATGCTGCTCATACTTGTTACTGGAATGCCCGGGTCGGGGAAAAGCGTTGTAAGCAGTGTAGCCAGGGAAAAGGGCCTAAAAGTGTACGTTATGGGTGACGTTGTCAGGGAAGAAGCTAGAAGGAGGGGTTTGCCTCTAGAAGACAAGTTTCTAGGCAAAATAGCGTTGGAACTCAGAGAAAAAGAAGGCATGGACGCTGTTGCAAAAAGGCTTTTCAGGAAGATAATCAGCGAAAACGATGAGAAAAGCGTCGTCGTTGTAGAGGGGCTTAGAAGCCTCGAAGAGTACGACTATTTTAGGAGAGTCACAGACACGCATCTCATAGCCGTGCACGCGTCCCCCGAAACAAGGTTTAAAAGGCTCAAGGCGCGGGGGCGCGACGACGACCCCCATAGTAGAGAGGAGTTTGATGCAAGGGATCGGAGGGAGTTGAAAATGGGGCTAGGCTCCGTCATAGCCCTCTCCCAGACGGTACTTATAAACGAGGACATAGGCTTACACTGCTTCAGGGAAACAGCTTCACGAGTTCTAGATGCCATAATCGAGGGGTGGATGAGAAGTGCGGGTTAGAGTGAAGGCGCCCCTCTTCCCAACTGAAGACGAGGAAAAAGTTGTTTCAGCGCTCAAAAAGCTCTTCCCAAAAATGAGTTTCCACGTAGAGGGTGAGGGAAAGTTTAGGGAGATAGTGGGCACATGTGACTGCAGCGAATGCCTAGAGAACCTCCGGATGCTCCTCAGGAAGCAGAGGATACTTGACTCGGCGAGAAGCTACATATACCGCGGCAGGGAAGCCGGCGCGGTGAGATTTTACCTAAACAAGCAGGCCGCATATGTGGGAAAGGTAAGCTTCTGCTCCACGGAGTATGGGGAAAGCCCCCTGGGGGCCATCACAGTTATAGTGGACGTGGGGGACGAGTTTGAAAAGTTTGTGAACTGGCTGGCGCCAGCCACGGTTAATGGTAAGCCTGTGAACGAGGTGGAGCGTCTCGAGTGCTAAAAGGGCCTTTTAAACCCGTAGCCGAACATAAAGACCCTGGGACAAGATTCACGTACAAAAATGCTCATGCCTTTCTCGGCAACTACTACCCGTGGGAACACCCTCGCCGCCTCATCTCTAAGCGGGGAAGAATCCGCGTATCTACTGCCTATGTGGAAAAGCACCAAGAGCTTGCTCCTAGATAACAGCGCCGTTTTCGCGGCCGCCAAGGGGCTGCTATGCGGGGTCTCAGCATGCCTCTCCCAGTCTTTCTCAAGTAAGGTTGCCTCATGAATTAACACGTCGCTCTCCCTAGCCAGGGAGGCTAGAGAGGGAGATGGCAGGGTGTCGCCACTATAAGTCACCTTTACTCCAGGTATACGCGCTTTAACATACACGTCCAACAGTCTTTCACGATCCCCGACGACAACGACGCCCTCATCCAGCATCCTTTTCCTCGCAAAGCCGGGGATACCGTCCCGCTCAAGCTTCTCGGAGTCCAGCTTCACCTTACCCCGCGTTACAAGCGAGTAAGCATATGAGAAAAGGGTGTGGGGTACGCGGCGATAAAACACGTGCACGCCGCACTCGCTTAGAGGCACGACACCACGCTCCCCTGCGATCTCCGTGTAATAAACGGGGTACCCGTACCCAACCCTAGGGGGCAGGACGTAATCCCTTGTCCCCAGAGGAGCAAATATGTGAACACTCCTCTCCCTTCCATTCAACTCGAGGCTCTGGAGGAAGGGCTGCACCCCCAGTACGTGGTCTCCATGACCGTGCGTCAAGAACACGTATAACGGCCTGTTAAAGCCTAAGCCAAATTTCATAAAGGATTCCTGGCACCCCTCGCCCATGTCGAAGACTACTATACAGCCCCCTACCCTAACCAAAATGCAGGGAAGTCCCCTCTCATACCTCGGCTGGGTCGCCCCCACGCCCCCAAACATCACTTCGACATCCGGCATCGTAAACCCATAACCTCCGCGTTAAACCTGAATGCACATATATGCTACATTCCTCCCTAACCTTCTCCTCCCTTATTTCAACGTTGCCGGGAGAGAAAAACGCTGCCCTCCCACTCTTCAAAACGGTCTTTGCCAGCCTTAAAAGACCGCCATAAACCTCCTCCACACTCCTACCCTTTGTCGAGGCATACCTCCCGTAGGGGGGATCGGTTGCTATAGCGTCAAAACACCCCTCCCTAAACGGCGGAAAAAGGCTGTCCCCCAACACAAGGTCAACATACGCGTGAACCCCATATTGACGCAGGTTACGCAACGCCCCCCTAACCTGGCGATAGTCTATTTCAACCCCTACACTGTATGAGCCCGAAAGCGCCGCCTCTATCACTACACTCCCCGTACCAGCAAAGGGGTCCAACACTTTTTTACCAAAGCCACAAGCCATGTTTAGCAAGAGAAGCGCTGTAGGCGGATTAAGCGCTGAAGACTGGAAAAACACCCGTTTTTCCGGAGACCTAGGCTTAAACCTGTCCCGTCGATACTCGACCACAGCCTCATACACCTTTGTTAAATCCCCTTTTTTAAGGAGGAGAACCCTAACGCCCTTCTCGCTCAGGAACACGCCTTTCTCCTTAAGCTTCTCTATAAGCGAAGCCTTTTCCTCGCCCCGAACCCCTTCAAACTCTATATGTACACGGCCTAGACCGTATAGATGCCTCAGTCCCCCGGCAAGCCTGTAGAGGGCGACGGCGGAGGGGAGGTAGAAGAGCCTATCAGCAAGCTTCTCCACGGGCAGGCTGGAGGAAAAAACTATTCTCCTATTGCTCAGCACCTCGGAAACTCTGACTCCCAGCTCTCCCAGAACCGTCAGGGCCTCCTTTAGGCTACACGGGCCGTGGAGAAACGTTATGGAGAGAACATACTCTGTCTCGCCCATTACTTCTTCTCCTTGGAAAGCGAAACCGCTAGCACCGCGATTATGATAGCGCCGAGCATTATGAAGAGCCACGTGAGGAGATTTCTGACACTACCGTAGCCGGTTAGGAACTTCGCTGTCTCAACAACCACTTGCCGCGAGATCAAAATAATGCCTACAGCCGCGGGGTCGAAGAGTTCCACCCTCCTCCCAGCTATTAGGTCGTCGAGGATCTTCCCGAGTAGGGGGAATGTTGTCCCTATAGCTAGCAGGTCGGAGACTATGAATTGGCTGCCAACTGGTGCAAGGAGCAGGTATCCCAGCGCCTCGGTGAGCGCTGTGGCCCTGAGTCCTCTCACGCTCTCATAGCCCTGGAGGAGTGCTACCGCGAATATTATGCCGGCGAGTACGAGGGAGGCGAAGGTGACGGGCCTAGTCCTATAAATCATCTTTGCCTTCTCGTCTATATTGAACCCTTTAATTGCTAAAAGTATTCCGAAGAAGAGGGTGAGTATAGGCCAGACAAAGTTTGGAACCGCGTAGGAGAGTAGAATATATGTCACGGCGAATATTCCCGGCACGCCTAGGGTGTATTTCCTATACTTCTCCTCCTCCACAAGCTTTTTCGCGTAGCGGAGAAGGAGAACAAACGTCTCTTCAACGCCTCTCGCTTGCTGCACAATAACTCTCCTGATCGAAATTATAGGGACCCGGGACTGTATGAGGGGGGCCACGGCCTCGTCGGTAGGCCCGTCAGAGACAAGGATAACGCCTGAAACGTCGATCTTGGAGAGTATCTCGTCCAGCTCCTTCAATATCTTGATGTCCGCCTTTATACCCTCCTCCTCGAGACCGGCAATCACGGCGACCTCGACGCTGTCATGGCCGCGCATCCTTCTCATTTCGCGGAGCGTCTGAATGGCGGCGAACATCGCGTTGGCGTCGGAGTCGTCTGGCCGTCTTAGTATGTACTCGAGGGCCGTCTTGAGGACGGCCTCCTCGCCGATAATAGGGGTTTTAATGCCTAGTAGTGCGCCTACATCGTTATCCCTGTCTACGCAGAGCACTAACACCTTGCCCGGCCTACTCATCTCCGCTCCAACCCTTGAAGAGACGAGTATATTGTAGGCGGGCGGCCAAAATATATAGTGGTACTTAAAGAAGCCCCTTGTTTCTCAGGAACTCTTCTACTATGCCCTTAAGCTTCTCTCCTCCGACTTCTCGGAGCTCATACCTCACGTGTACTGCGGGCTTATTCAGCTTCATAAGCCTTGAAAGGTCGGCCGGGGTTCCAAGAACCACTACGTCGGCTGGAACCCTGTTTATACTCTCCTCCAGCTCCCTTATCTGCTGCTCACCATAGCCCATGGCTGGAAGCACGGGGCCGAGCTGCGGGTACTTCTCATATGCCTCACGGATGCTGCCTACCGCGTACCTTCTCGGGTCAACTATTTCAGCTGCGCCGTACTTCTTGGCGGCCTCATACCCGGCTGCCGTGCCCAGCGATCCATGCGTGACGGTGGGCCCGTCCTCGACGACCAGGACCCGCTTCCCCCTGATAAGCTCCGGGTTGTCAACCGTTATCTCCGAGGCTGCAAGGACGAGCTTGGCTTTCCCGTTGACCCTCTTAGCGTTCTCCACAACCTTGTCGATATCCTCCTTTCTAGCAATATTGACCTTATTGACGACGATGACGTCAGCTTTCATCAGGTTTATCAGGCCAGGATACGAGGCGAGTTCATCGCCAGGCCTGGTAGGGTCGAGAACAGTGATGTAAAGGTCGGGGACATAAAAGGGCCAGTCGTTGTTACCGCCATCCCAGAGTATAACCTCTGCCTCCTTCTCAGCGGATTCAAGAATCTTTCCATAATCCACGCCGGCATAGACAATGCTTCCCTCCCTAAGGTGCGGCTCATACTCCTCCCTCTCCTCTATCGTAGGCTTGTAGCGCTCAAGGTCCTCGAGGCTAGAGAATCTCTGAACTATCATCTCCCTCAGGTCTCCATAGGGCATCGGGTGCCTAACCACCACGTAGGGGACTCTTCTTTCGCGGAGGAGCCGTGCAATATACCGGCTCACAGTGCTCTTCCCGGCGCCTGTCCTAGAAGCGGTAACAGCTATGACCGCCTTCCTAGACTTTAACATCGTCTTCTCTACGCCGAGGAGCGTAAAGTCCGCCCCTGCAGTGTTTACGACCGCGTCCTTCCACACGATGTCTTCAGCCTTCAAATCACTGTAAGAGAGGATCACCTCTTCGACGCCGTACTCCCTTATGAGGCGGCTTATCTCCTCCTCGGGGTAAATAGGTATACCTTCCGGGTAGAGGCTGCCTGCGAGCTCTGGGGGATAGCGGCGTCCAGCAATGTTTGGAAGCTGGCCCGCAGTGAACGCTACTACCTCGTAGTCCGGGTTGTCGCGGAAGAGCACGTTAAAGTTGTGGAAGTCGCGTCCAGCAGCACCCATGATAATTATTTTTCTCCGCTTATAGCGTTGCATTACTGGTCGACTAGTAGTGGATAGGTTAGTAGAAAAATATGCCCTACAGTTACATTAGTCAAACTTCGCATATTATACACCACGTTTTGTCGGCGCCGTGTTTTACTAAAAAATATTTATCCAGGCTAGAGTGTTTTGCTATAACAACCTACTTATCAATGTGTAACATAAAATTTCACCACTGTGAAGAGGGCACTACTGGACACAAGCATGCTCATGTACTGCATGCAAGAGCACGTGGACCCCTATGCCGCGTCCCTAAAGGTTGAAGGAGTCTCAGAAGTAAATATACCACTCTGTGTGATAAGGGAGCTGTCAATAATTAGCAGGTATAGGGGGAGGAGGGGTAGGCTAGCGGCAGCCGCTTTAAAATACGTGGACACGGTGGCTGGCAAGCGCGTCAGAATCATTGGGTGTGAGGCGGAGGAGTCAGTGGATAATGCTCTTCTTGCTCTTGCCGCCAAATGCGGCTATGTACTGCTAACCGCTGATGCTGAGCTGAAACGTAGGGCGAGGAGGATGGGTGTCGAGGCGTACTCGCCTGTATCGTCTAAAGCCGGAAAAGCGCTCGCTTAAGAGAAATGTTTAAATATAGTCGATATAAGGTTTTCATTGAAATGTTTAAAAAAGTTTCGGGCGATCGTATGGAGGAAGACGAAACCCTAAGAGAGGCGCGGATGCTAAAATCCTTCACTGAAGGCGAGATACCCCTAACATGCCCCCAGTGTGGCAGCAACAGGCTCATCTATGACCCTTCAAGGGGAGAGATCATCTGCGCAGACTGTGGCTACGTTATAAGTGAGAGGGAGATCGACAGGGGCCCCGAGTGGAGGGCGTTTACCCCTGAGGAGCGTGAGCGGAGAAGCCGTGTAGGAGCCCCCATATCCAGGCTCACACCCGACAGTATAAGCACCGACATTGACTGGCGGAGCAAAGACGCCTCCGGGCGCGAGATAAGCCTGAGAAAGAAGATAGAGATGCTCAGGCTTCGCAAGTGGCATGTAAGGGCGAGGGCCCAGAGCTCTATCGAACGCAACCTTACCCAGGCCGCCATGGAACTTGAAAGGCTCGGGGCGCAGCTTGGCCTACCCCGCGCGGTGCTGGACAGGGCCCTCGAAATATACAGGAAAGCCCTTGACAGCAGCCTTGTCAGGGGCCGGTCAATAGAGAGCGTGATGGCCGCTGCAGTATACGCGGCGTGCCGTGAAATGAGGCTTCCACGCACGCTGGACGAAATCGCGATGTACACGAGAGCTGGCAGGAAGGATGTAGCCCGCTGCTACAGGCTCCTGCTAAGGGAGGCTGCGATCAAGGTTCCGCTGCCGAACGCCGCCGACTTTGTCCCCAGGATCGGCTCCATGCTTAAGCTTTCTGGGCCGACGATCCGCAAGGCCATTGAGATCATAGAGAAGGCACGCGAAATGGGTCTCACCGCTGGAAAAGACCCTGCAGGGCTTGCGGCTGCCGCTATCTACATCGCAGCCATGCTGAACGGTGAAATGAGGACTCAGAAGGAGGTCGCTAGGGCGGCGCGGGTCACCGAGGTAACCGTGAGGAACAGGTATAAGGAGCTTGTGAGAAAGCTGGGCATAAAGCTGCCCATAAAGAAGTAAGGCATATATCTGTGTTCCAGGCCCTCATCTTCGGGGCCAGTGGCCCCGAGGAGCCGGGGTGCCCGAGGGGTAAGGGGGCAGATGCCGCGGCCCCCACCCGGAACCTTTTATCTGCCCCTGATTTTCTCCTCTTGTGCTGGTTATAGGAGGCCTCGGCCTTTACGGTTTCAGAGACGTAAGTTACGGCCTTGAACGCTACATTAGGGATGCGGACGCGGTTTTTCTAGAACCATACACCAGTGTCCTACCGGGTTTCAGCCTCGAAGGTTTCAAATCGCGTTTCGGCAAGACACCAGTCATCCTCTCGCGTAGGGATCTGGAGGATGAGAATGGGGAAAAAGTTCTCGCAGAGGCCGCTAGAGGCCTAGCCGTACTGGTAACTATAGGGAATCCCCTGCTCGCGACAACCCACTCGGCCCTGGTCGTAGAGGCTAAGAGGCGGGGCATCGACGCGATCTTGCTACCTGCCGCCTCGGTCATCGACGGTATAATACTTGAGACAGGCCTCCACATATACAAGATCGGCAAGACGGCAACCCTCGTGTACCCTCAGCCTAGCCTAGGCTTCTACCCCTACAGCACATACGAAGCCGTTAAGGAGAACCTGAAGCGCGGCTTGCACACGATACTTCTCCTAGACCTTAAGGTTGAAGAGAACGTATACATGGGCCTTGGAGACGCGGCCAAGCTTCTCCTCGAACTTGAAGAAAAAGTCGGGGAAAATGTCTTCGACAACGAAACACTCCTCATAGGAGTTGCGAGGGCGACGGCCCCCGACAGCAGGGTCTACGTGGAGCCTCTCTCCAGGATGAGGAATGTGGACGCGGGGCCTCCGCCGCACACGCTAATCGTCCCAGGCCTCCTGCACGACAGTGAGGCTGAATACTTATCAGCACGATGGGGTGTTGTGAAAGAGGTGTTTTCCTCGTGGAACTCGACTGTAAAGACAAAGTACATGTCTATATAGGGTATATCAGGTACGCGCTAAGCCAGCTCGAAAGACTCGAAGGAAAGCTGCGAGAAATAAGGGATCTAGCCGAGTACTACATGAAGGATGCGGAGTACTACCTCGCACGCGGAGACGTGTGCACGGCCCTCTCATGCGTGTCATACGCTGAGGGGCTCCTCGACTCGCTGAAAAGGATGGGCGCCGTGGACTTTGAGTGGCCCAAGCCGGTGCTAGAGCCTAGGAAAAAGGTGCTTGTAGGCGGGGTCTTCGACATCTTACATCCGGGCCACGTATATTTTCTGAGAAAAGCCTCCGAGCTTGGCGACGTATACGTTGTTGTTGCGAGGGACGCTACCGTTGAGAAAAACAAGGGGAGGCGGCCTGTGCTCGACGAAAACGCGAGGGTAGAAGTGCTGAACTCCGTGAAATGGGTTAAAGAGGCGTTTCTGGGCTCTGACCCGCCAAGCTTCGAAGCTCCTCTCCGCCGGGTAAAGCCGGACATAGTTTTTCTGGGACCAGACCAAGGCTGGCTGAAGCCTCTCGTGGAGAAGGCGGCTAAAAAGCTCGGGTTGGACGTTGAGGTAATGATGCTTCAGCGGAGAATGGGGAACTACAGCACCTCAAGGCTGCGCGGCCTTAAACACATCTGAGTTTTCCGCTTTTCAGCAGCCTCTTTGCCTCGTTTGCGGCTATATGCGCCTGCCTTATCGGCTCTGGCAGCTTAAGCCCTCTCCTCGTAAACGCCTTTACCAGGCGGATAGCCGTTCTCAGCGACACCATGTGGCCCACGCTCACATAGATGGGCTTCGCGCCTTTTCGAGTGGCTACTGCGGCGCCTATAACCCGGCTTTTGTATATTACGGGTGCCCAGTCGTCCTGCCACTCTCCGACCTCACCTACAAGAAGCTTCTTTGCGACACCTACCGTGGGCATGCCCAGCGTTACTCCAAGCTGGCATGCAAAGCCTGCAAGGTATGGGTGTAGACGGCCGTTGCCGTCTACAAATAAGAGCTGATAGCTGCTTTTGAGGCGCCGCAGGGCCAGGTAGGCGGG
>JALVKT010000133.1 GCA_027027675.1 Thermofilaceae archaeon
AGGCCTGCTGTGTAGAAGGGTGTGCGGGGGCCTAGGAGCCATAGGGCGCCTCCTATGAGGGGGGCGGCCATGGTTATGCTCTCCCGTAAGAGGTAGTAGAGGCCTATTATGCGGCCCCGGTACTCCTCGCCTGCCAGGTCGACTATCAGGGCCTTCCTGGCGGGCTCGCCTATCTCTCTGAGCCCGGCGATGATGAAGGGTACTGGGAGGAGCGCGGGCGTGGTGGTGAGGGCGAAGGCTAGGGGGAAGAGGCCGAAGAAGGTGAAGGTGGCTGCTACGAAGGGTCTGCGGCCGTATATGTCGGCGAGCTTCGCCGCGGGCAGGTACGTGAGTATGCTCGTCGTCATTTGCAGTGAGACTAGGAGGCCGTATGTTAGGGGGGAGGCCCCCAGCACGTCTATCACGTAGAGCACTATGAACACCTTCACCATGTAGCTCGCAGTCCTAGCCAGTATGTCGGATACGAGCAGCCTCTTGAGGCGCGGGTCCATGACGCGCCAGAGCCGGGAGGCCCCAGCCTTCGCGCTCGACCTTCTCTCGCGGGGAGTGTAGAACTTTCTCTGGAGAAGCGCCGCCGCAGCCGCCGCCACTATTGATGCCGCGAACCCGAGCCTCATGCCCCCCTTGAACCCGAGGGTCTCTATCAGGTAGCCCCCTATTGGGGGAGCGACGACTATGGGTATCCTCTTTAGTATTGACTGCACACTGAAACCCATGGCCCTCTTACGCTTGCCCAGCGCGTCCCCTATCAGCGTGAATATGGCGGGGGAGGACATGGAGTCCCACACGAGTATCAGGGGGACGGCTAGGAGCAGCACAACCCAGTTCTCCGCGAATATGCACAGCGCGTAGCCGGCTATAGAGATCAGCGCGAAGAGGACGAGCGCGTTCTTAGCCCCCAGGCGGTCGGCGAGCGCCCCGCCCGGGTACTGGTAGACCGCGCCGAGCAGCTGCTCGAGGAAGCCGTAGAGCGCGATCACGGCGACGCTTGCGCCGAGGTACTCCAGGTACTTCGGCATGTACTTAGACCACAGCTGCGTCCCAGCCGTTATGAGGAGAACCGCAACCACCATGACGGCGACGTCGCGTTCCAGCGCGAGCCAGTCGGCGGCGCGCCTCAGCAAGCCTTTCACATCCATCGCGGACACCAGCGGCGGGGCCGGCAGGCCCTCCCACCTCTAAGCCGGGAACCGGGCATTTAAACTTGAGGAGGCGTGGTGCCCCGGCCGGGATTTGAACCCGGGGTCCTCGGCTCTCCTCGCCGTCGCGGCCCGAAAGGCCGAGATGCTCTCGGCACCCGTGCAGGGCTGGCTTGACCGGGCTACACCACCGGGGCGCCAATCTTGATTCCACCGCGGGGATATATTTTTCTTGAGTCCGCCGGCCCAGGCCCCCAGCGGCCCCGGGGGGCGGCGCGAGTTCCGGGAATAACTCATAAAGCTCCCGGCGTTGATTGAGGGGGTGCAGCGATGTCCTACGAGGTTACTCCCTGGGAGGTAAGCGGCAAGGTCGACTATGACCGGCTCATCAAGGAGTTCGGCGTCTCAAGGATAACGCCCGAGCTCCTCGGGAAGCTTAGGAGGCTTGCAGGGGGGCTACACCCCCTCTTGGAGAGGGGCTTCTTCTTCGCGCACAGAGACCTCGACGCCGTGCTCCGGGACTACGAGGAGGGGAGGGGCTTCTTCCTCTACACGGGGCGCGCGCCCAGCAAGTCCCCCATGCACATCGGGCACCTCATACCCTTCCTCATGACCCGGTGGCTCCAGGAAAGGTTCGGCGTAAACGCCTACATAATGATCCCCGACGAGGAAAAATACCTGGCAAAAAAGGTGGAAAGCCTCGACGAGGTGGAGCCCTACGTCAGGCAGGACATACTCAACATAGCCGCCCTCGGCTTCGACGAAGACAAGACCTTCATCTTCAGAGACACAGAGTACATCGGCCACATGTACAAGGCAGCCGTCCACGTCGCGAGACACATAAACTTCTCGACAGCCAAGGCGGTCTTCGGCTTCCACGGGGAGACGAGCATCGGCCTAATATTCTACCCGGCGCTACAGATAGTCCCAACCCTCTTCGAGCACCGCCGCCCACTCATACCCTGCGCCATAGACCAGGACCCCTACTTCAGGCTCCAGAGAGACGTGGCCCCCAAGCTGGGCTACTACAAGACGGCCGAGCTGCTCTCCAAGTTCGTCTGGGGCCTCCTAGGCCCAGGCACCAAGATGTCGGCGAGCGAGCCTGAAACAGCGATCCTACTAAACGAGGACCCCGATGAGGCGGCGAAGAAGATAATGAACGCCTTCACCGGCGGCAGGGCCACCAAGGAGGAGCAGAGGAGGCTGGGGGGAAACCCCGACATATGCGTGGTCTACCACTGGTACTCGCTCCTCTTCGAGGAAGACGAAAAAGCACTCCAGAAGAGGCGGGACGACTGCCTCCACGGAAGACTCCTCTGCGGCCCCTGCAAGAGAGAACTCGCCCAGAGAGTAAAGAGGTTCCTAGAACAGCACCAGCGCAGACTAAAAGACGCCGAGAAAAAGGCGCGCCGCATGATGTACGACGGCAAACTCGCAAGCAAAATGTGGAACTGGGACTTCAAGCCCCTCCAGCCCCGGGAAGAGTAATATATATAGCTGTGAACCACCGCAATATGTTTCGGCGAGCCGCGGGCCGGTAGCTCAGCCCGGTAGAGCGGCGGTCACCCCCGGCCCAAGGGTGGGCCGAGGCTCTTAACCCGTAGAAGGCGGCGCCTAGACGCCGCCTCGCGGAAGCCCCGGGTTCGAATCCCGGCCGGCCCGCCACAATTTCTCCCCCACACGTCCTGGAGCGTTGAGCGGCCCTCATAGGAGCGCTTTTAGCGGCGAAAACGTATAGTGGTCTTCGCCGCGGTGAACCCCGATGGCCGAGCCCGTAGATCCAGTCCACATAAGCGTGCCCTTCGTCCCCACGCCCCTCAGCGTCGTTAGAAAGGCCTTCCAGCTCGCCGGCCTAAAAAGCGGCGAACTCGTCTACGACCCCGGGTGCGGCGACGGCAGAACGCTAGTGGTAGCCGCAAAGGAGTTCGGGGCCCGAGCGGTTGGGGTAGAGATCAGGAGAGACCTCTTCGAGCGCGCCGTCAGAAACGTGGCGATGGCGGGCGTGGAGGACAAGGTGCTGCTTCTCCACGGGAGCTTCATGAGGTACCAGGTGCCCAGGGCAAACGTTGTATTCCTCTACCTCCTCTCCAGTATAAACGAGAAGCTCCGCCCCCGCCTAGAAGAGGCGCTGCCGCCGGGCGCACGCATAGTGTCCCACGACTTCGCGGTGGAGAAGTGGAGCCCGGTGCGGATAATGACGCTTGAGGAGCACGGTAGAAT
>JALVKT010000134.1 GCA_027027675.1 Thermofilaceae archaeon
GGCTCCACGTCGGCCGCCAGGAGGAGGCTGAAGAGTTCGAGCGCGGTGCCGGCGACTATCCTCGCGTGGACTGGGCCGTGGTCGTTGTAGCCGAGCCTCAGGACGGCGTTTATGTTGCTCATCCTGAGTAGCTCGGAGACCTCCTCGTCCCCCTCGACCGCGTCTACGAGGCGGGCGACAAAGGGGTCCCTCTCAACCCACTTTGAGAGTATGTGCTTCGAAATCACGGTCTCTTCTGCCAGCATGGATAAAACCAATTACTCTAGGGCTTAAAGTTAAAAACGGTTTCCCCGGGGGGCGAGGCACCCTTTTATAGCACTCCCGGGGGCTTTGAAACGCTCGCCATGAGGGACTGGGCGTACGTGACGTCTCTGCTGCTCTCCCCGCACCTCTACGGCGTGGTGGTGCTCGCCATAATCTGCGCCTGGCAGGGGTACGGGCTACTCGAGTTCCTAGAGGCTGCGTCGCTGCTCTCCCTGGCCCCCCTGGCGCCGATACTCTACGACAGGTGGCGGGGGCGGACGGACATATTCATCTCCGAGAGGAGGAAGAGGACGAAGTACTTCGCCGCGACCGCCCTCGTCTACGCGGCTGCGACGGCGCTGTACTACCTGAGGGGGGAGGAGCTCCTCTACCTGCTGTTCGCCACGTACCTTGTGGAGACTCTGCTCCACATGGCCGTGAACACTAGGTGGAAGATAAGCATCCACAGCGCCGGGATAGCTGGGCCGACGACGTTCCTCGTCGCCACCCTGGGGGCCGTCTTCGCGGTCCTCTACCTCCTCCTGATACCCGTGTACGCGGCGAGGAAAAAGCTGAGGGCCCACACGGACGCCCAGCTCGTGGCCGGGGCCCTCCTGTCGGCCCTCAGCACGGTGGTTGTGGTGTGGCTTCTTACCTCCTATACTGTCTGAACGCCTTTATCCCGGGGAAGTAGGCGGAGCGGCCGAGGAACTCCTCTATCCTTAGGAGCTCGTTGTACTTCGCGGTGCGCTCTCCCCTGGCCGGCGCGCCGGTCTTTATCTGGCCGCAGTTGAGGGCCACGGCTATGTGGGCTATGGTCGCGTCCTCCGTCTCGCCGCTCCTGTGGCTCACGACGACCGCGTACTTGTTCTCCATGGCGAGCCTCGCCGCCTCCATGGCCTCTGTGAGGCTTCCGATCTGGTTCACCTTTAGGAGGAGGGCGTTGGCCGCGCCCATCTCTATGCCCTTCTTGAGCCTCTCGACGTTTGTGACGAAGATGTCGTCGCCTATGATCTGTATCGGCAGCTCCCTGGTGGCGAGAGCGAAGCCCTCGAAGTCCTCCTCGTGGAAGGGGTCCTCGAGGGAGACTATGGGGTACTCCTCTACCAGCTTCCTGTAGAACTCGAGGAGCTGCTCCCTAGTCATCTCCTGGCCGTCGATGCGGTAGACCTGCTTCTCCTTGTCGAAGAACTCGGTGGCGGCGGCGTCGAGGGCGAGCATGACGTCCTCGCCGGGCTCGTAGCCCGCGGCCTTTATCGCTGCCACGAGGGCGTCCAGTGCTTCCCGCGTCTTCTCCATGGGCGGTGCGAAGCCTCCCTCGTCTCCAACGTTTATCGCTGTTGGGCCGTACTTCTCCTTGAGGTAGGCCTTTAGGGAGTGGTAGACCTCGCTGCCTATCCTGAGGGCGTCGGAGAACCTGTCGGCGCCGACGGGCACTATTAGGAACTCCTGTATGGCGAGCCTGTTGCCAGCGTGCTTGCCGCCGTTAATGATGTTCATTAGCGGGACGGGCATGGTGCGGGCCCTCGTCCCGCCTAGGTACTGGAAGAGCATTAGGCCGTAGGTGTCGGCCGCCGCCTTCGCGTTTGCCAGGGAGACGGCTAGTATAGCGTTCGCGCCCAGCCTGGACTTGTTGGGGGTGCCGTCGAGCCTTATCATTGTCGCGTCCACGAGGGCCTGGTTGCGGCTGTCGAGCCCTATGAGCTCCTTGGCTATTATCTCGTTGATGTTGCGGACGGCCTTCTCGACGCCTTTCCCGTGGAACTTTTTGCCCCCGTCGCGGAGCTCGAGGGCCTCGTGGCTGCCCGTGGAGGCTCCGCTGGGGACGGCTGCGCGGCCGAAGCCGCCGCCGAGGGTGAAGAGGTCGGCCTCGACGGTGGGGTTGCCCCTGGAGTCTAGAATCCACCTGCCCCGGATGTTTGATATTACGAAGTCGTCGTTATACGTGAGCATCCCTTTTCACTCAGGGGGTTAGCGGGGGCGTGGCCTTATTTTCTTTATCCTTGTTGCGGCCTGCACAGTATTATTATGTATTGTTCATAACATCTGGCGGGTGAAATATATACCGCCGCGTCAACCTCTCTCCCCGAGGGCGATGAGCAGGACTGTGGGCGTTGTGCTCTGCGGGGGTGAGGGGAAGAGGCTGCGGCCGCTCACCTACTACTTCCAGAAGTCCATGATACCCATAGGGACTAAGCAGAAGCCCCTGCTGGAGTACATTGTCCGGCTGATGAAGTACCACGGCGTGGAGGACATCGTCATGCTCGTCGGCTACAAGGGCCAGCAGGTCGTCAACTACTTCAACAATGGGAAGAGGTTCGGGGTTAGGATCAGGTACGTGTGGGACGACCCCGGCTACGGCGGCAACGGGGGCAGCCTTTACCACGCGTACCTAGAGGGCGCCCTTAGGCAGGACGACGAGCTCCTCGTCTACTACGGGGACATTCTCTCCAACATAAACCTGCGGGAGCTGCTCGGCTACCACGCGTCGAGGAACGCCGCGGCCACCCTGGCCCTTTCGAAGAACTATAGGGTCTCTGTGGGCGTTGTGGAGCTTAGGGGCGGCGACGTTGTGAGGATAGAGGAGAAGCCGCCTCTGGGCAAGCCGGTGACGATAGGGATACTCGTGCTCCGGGGCGGCCTACTCGACTACCTGGGCGAGATAGTGGAGGCGAAGGGTGAGGCGGACATCATGGGGGACCTTATACCACTACTCCTCTCGAGGAGCCTCCGGGTGAGCGGCTACCTCACGGACGCGTTCTGGTACGACGTGGGCTCTACGGAGAAGTATGAGAAGCTTGACCCTGACGAGATAGACCGTATCTTCTCGTTCCTATTCCCAGGAGAGGGGCGAGAGGGGTCTCCTCCCCCTTAACCACCTTCTCCATGAGCCGTGTGGGCACGAGCCTCATGAGCGCTGAGCCTAGCCGCCAGTGGCTGTAGAGGAAGTCTACAACCCTCCTGTACCTCCTGCCCACCTCGAGCGCCCATCCGACCTCGCTCCACGCCCTCGGCGCGTAGAGGCCGGGGTTTCCGAGCCACACCGCCTCTGCTGCGAGCACGCCGAGGGCCATGGCGGTGAATATCCCGCCGCCGTTGATGGGGTTCAC
>JALVKT010000135.1 GCA_027027675.1 Thermofilaceae archaeon
GCTATCCAGTGGAGCCAGGAGAACAGCGTCCTGCCCACGAGGAACTTCAGCGAGGGCGTCTTCGAGGAGGCGGACAAGATAAACGGGTTCGCCATGGAGATGGCAAAGGTTGAGCAGAGGGGCTGCCCCAACTGCACCATGCCCTGCGGCAACGTTGTCCTCGACGACGAGGGCTTCAAGGCGGAGCTCGACTACGAGAACGTCGCGCTGCTAGGCTCCAACCTCGGCATAGGGGACCTCGCCAAGGTGGCCCGCCTGAACAGGCTCGCCGACATGTGGGGCGTCGACACGATAGGCCTCGGCGCCGCGATAGGGTTCGCGATGGAGGCTAGCGAGCGGGGCCTGATCGGGGAGAGGCTGGAGTGGGGCGACTTCGACGCGGCGCTCGACCTTGCGAGGGCGATCGTTGAGAGGCGGGAGGGGCTGGGCGACACGCTGGCCATGGGGCTCGCCTACGCGGCCGAGAAGGTGGGCGGGGAGGAGTTCGCGATGCACGTTAAGGGGCTGAGCATAACCGGCTATGACTGCCACGCCGCCCCGGGGATGGCGCTGTCCTACGGGGTCAGCCCGATAGGGGCGCACCACAAGGACGCGTGGGTTATAAGCTGGGAGACCCAGCACGGGAGGTTCGAGTACTCCTGGGAGAAGGCCGCGAAGGTCCTGGAGCTGCAGCGCATAAGGGGAGGCTTCTTCGAGACAATGGTGGCCTGCAGGCTCCCCTGGGTTGAGCTCGGCCTCGAGCTGGACTGGTACGTGAGGCTCTTCAACCACGCCACCGGGCTCTCCTGGAGCCTCGACGACCACTTCCGCGTGGCCGACCGCGTGCTCAACCTCGTGAGGGCCTTCTGGGTGCGCGAGTACGCCGCCGAGGGCAGACAGTGGAGCAGGAGGATGGACACGCCGCCCAGGAAGTGGTTTGAGAGGCCCCTCACCAGGGGGCCGCTGAGGGGCGCCAGGCTCGACCCGCTCAAGTACGACAGGCTCCTCGGCGACTACTACGGGCTCATGGGCTGGGACTACAGGGGCGTCCCCAGGCGCTCCACCCTTGAAAGGCTGGGCCTCGGCTTCGCGGCCGAGGAGCTCGACGCCCGGGTCGGCCTCCTCCCCTAGCGTGCCGGCCATGATAAGGGTGAAATACCTGGGCTTTTTCTCCGAGCTAGCCGGCGCTTCCGAGAAGACCTTCGACCTCGCGGAGGCTACGGTTAGGGAGCTCGTAGACCCCCGCGTGCTGGAGGCGTCCAAGGGCGACCTAGTCGTGCTCGTTAACGGCCTGCCGGGGAGCCTCGACTCCAGGGTTAGGAGCGGCGACGTCGTGGCCGTGCTGCCGCACATGGGGGGCGGCTAGCCAAGCCACTCGTCAAGCCCCCTCAGAGGCCTCGCCTTGCCCCTGGACACGAGGTACACCTTCGCCTCCGGGTGCCTTGCGCGGAGCTCCCTCGCAACTTTTTCGTCGTCCTCGTAGACCTCCTCTACCCGGCCGCCGGTCCTCGCGAGGTACCCTGAGAGGAGGGCGGGCTTCACCAGGTAGGCCGGCCTCCTGTCCCCGTCCCCGCGCATGAGGAGCGCCTCCACGCCGTCCACGTTTAGGCCGAAGCGCCTCAGCTCCTCGAGGGTGGCCTCCCTGAGCCTCTCGGGCCTCCCCGTGAGGAGCACTACGCGGCGGCCGGAGGCTATGTCCCTGTTAGCCTTCTCAATCATTTCCCGCACCGGCTTGTCGAGGGCTAGGAGCTTCGGGTCGAGGAAGGCCTCCCAGAAGTCCCCGCTGCCCCTGGCCCTCCTCATCCTCTCCGACGCGTCGACGAGGACGCCGTCGACGTCGTAGACGACCACGCCCATAGCAAAGTTTTTCCCGGCGGCGCCCTATGTAGGCTTCGATGATGCTCGTCCTAGTCGCCACGGCGCTGCTAGCGCTGGGCGTGATACTCCTCGTTGCAGGCGTGATACTCTTCGCCCTCTCGGGGAGGAGGGGCCGCGAGGTACGGGGCGCCGGCGTCGTGATTATAGGGCCGTTCCCGATACTCGTGGCGAGCGACAAGGAGACGGCCAGGCTTGCCGTGCTGCTCACAGTGGCCGCCCTGGCGGTGTTCGCCCTCTTCCTGCTAGTCTCCCTGGGTGTGAAGCCTTGATGTGCTGCCTGATTCTGAGGAAGCTGTACGAGAGGCTAAGCCTGAGCAGGGGCCAGGTCGCGGCGGCAGCCGACCTGCTGGCGAGGGAGCTGCTCCAGGACTTCAGGGCCGGGACGCCCCTCGAGGCCGTGGAGGAGGCGGCCAGGAGGGTCGGCCTCGAAGCCGTGCACCTCGGCGGGTACGAGTTCCTAGTGAAGGGGTGCGGCGAGTGCCCGGGCGAGGAAATGTGCCCCGTAGCCTTCTACCTCGCGGCCGCGGTGCGGGTCGCCGCTGGGGCCGCCGCCGTGCCCCTAAGGGATGGGGAGCGGTTCGGCGTTAAGGGGGAGGAGGGCTGCAGGGTCAGGATAAGGGTGTACAGGGAGTAAGGCGTACTCCCCCGGTGGCCAGGGGGTGGGCCTTCTGCGCGGCCTGCGGCCTCTGCTGCAGGGACACGGAGATGCCGCTGACCCCCCGAGACGTTGAGAGGATAGAGGCCCTGGGCTACGGGAGGGAGGAGTTCTCTGTGGAGCGGGGCGGCGTCAGGTACCTGCGGAACGTCGACGGCAGGTGCTTCTTCTACGAGGAGGGGAGGGGCTGCAGGATATACCCTTACCGCCCCCTAGGCTGCTCCGTGTACCCGGTGGTGTTTGACGCGGAGGAGGGGCGGCCCGTCGCCGACCCCTACTGCCCCATGGCGCCGCTCGTCCCTGAGAGGTGGCTCAGGGAGGCGGAGCCCGTGCTGAGGCTGGTGCTCCGCCAGGCGGGGCTGGGGAAACGTGATAAGGGGGAGGCGGCGCCTTATACTCGTGGCGAAACTGTTGAGGATTGAGGAGCGGGCGCTCCAGCTGATAAGGGAGAAGGGCTATATAGATTATGACTTCCTCTCCCGGAGGCTTGGCGTGCCCCCTGCGGCCGCGAAGAGGGTTGTCGACCACCTCGTTGAGAGGGGCCTGCTAGTCCCGGAGGAGTGCGACTGCGGCAAGTGCCCCCTAGCCTCCGTGTGCCCCTACGCGGGGCGTAAATCGGCGAAGACCTATAGGCTAAGGCTGAGAGGCGCCAGGTGATGCTGCTCTTCTTCGTCGACAGGGAGTGCCTCGAGGACTACGAGCCCCTCAGCGACTACACCGTGCCCCCCGCGCTGGACGTGGGCGGCCGCCTCCTCGCAGACCTGTGGGCCGAGCGGCTCGGCGTGGAGGAGTACGGGCTTGCAACGAGGGGCTTCCTCGGCGAAAGCGTTGAGTGGCTCACTGGGGGCAGGCTCAGGCCAGTAGCCCCGAGGGGCGACGCGCTCCTCCTCAACGCCTGCGCCTCCCCCTTCTCCGGGAAGCTTGTAAGCCTGCTCCGCGGCATGGCCGGGCTCGGAAGCAGCGCGGTGTACGCGGGCCGCAGGGTGGTGGCCGTGAAGGTCTCCTCGGCCAGCAGGGGGCTCCTCGACGCGTTCACCGGCGTCGTTGAGCCGGAGCTCGTGTACGGGAACATGGGGATGTTCGAGGAGGAGATGCTCGACCCGGGCGAGGCGCTCCTGGGGCCCAGGGAGCTCCTAGCAGGGCTTGTAGCGGAGGCCTCCAAGGAGGGAGGCAGCTACATAGGCCCCGGGGCAAGGGTGGCCCCCGGCGCGGTGGTGGTGGACAGCATTGTGGAGGGGGACGCGGTGATAGAGGGGGTTGTGAAGAGGAGCTACGTCTCCAGGAACTCCTGGGTGGCAGGCTACGTAGAGGACAGCATCATAGGCCTGGGCGGCGAGGTGTACCCCGGCTCCTACCTCCGCGGCGTAATCGCCGGCGTGTTCGCGAGGGCGCTCCCCGGCCTCTACGCGGTAGACTCTACGCTGTGGCACGGCGAGGAGGCCTCGGGGCTCCGTGGCGCGGGGGCCGAGCCCCTGGCCGCCTACAGGGCCTCGCTTTACAGGCGGTGGGGCCGCCTCCCCTCAAGGTTTGAGGAGGAGCTTCTCAGACGAAGACGTAGATCTCGACAGGGTCGCCGTCCTTGAGGCCCAGCTCGTCCCGGAGCCTAACGGGGGCTATGAGCTCCACCACGTCGTCCCCGTGCCTGGTAACCTCGAGGTCTAGTAGGGCGCAGTTTGCGCTCTTGTCGCGGCCCCTTATCACAGCCCTGTAGACGGTGACGCCGCCGTACCTCCTCCCGTTGAGCGTGAAGCCCTCAATCCTGTAGCCCTGCATGTCCCTCAGCGCCTTCCTGGCCGGCACGTACTCGTCGTGCAGCTTCACGTTAAGCGTGCCCGCGAACGGCTCGTAGCCGAGTATCTCGGCGAAGCGGGCCCTGTACTCGGGGATGCTCATGTACACAGCCCCTTCTCCAAGCCCCTTGGTCACAACCCCCTTGAGGACGACCGTCTTGTCCTCGAAAAGGCTCCTCAGGTCCCGGTACACGGCCTCGAGGAGGCGCCTCCCACGCGCCGAGAGCTTGTAGTAGGTGCTGTTGCCCACCCTGTTCGTCAGGAGGTAGCCCTCCTCAACGGCCAGCTCTAGCAGGCGTCTAAGCTTCCACGCGGAGACGCCCAGGCTCTTGGCGAGCTCCGTCCTGCTTATCCTGACGGGCGTGTAGAGACACCCCCTCCTGCCAAGCTCTATTAGGAGGGGGAGCACGCTGTACTCCTCCCTCATCAGCCTTCCAGATATCTACCCGTGATGGACACATAAACCCTGGCTTCGACTCCTGTCTATCCTAGGCGACGACCTCGAAGTCCCTCATCTCGCCGTAAACCCTCAGCGCGAGCACCGCGGCCATCACCCCCGCGGCGGCCACAGAGACCGCGGGCCGGAGCACCGCGTCGAACACGCCGAAGCCTATCGTGGAGGCGAGGGCGTACGCGGGGAGGAGCACGAGGGAATAGGTTCCCCTCACCTCGCCCCTCGAGTAGAGCCTCGAAAACCTGTAGACGAGGGAGCCGAGGAAGTAGGAGGCGGCGGCCGCAGGCGGCAGCAGGTAGAGCCCCTCCACGTGGAGGTAGAGGCCTGCAACGCCAACCGCTATGAAGAGGGCCAGGAGCACGTTTATGCTCCTCTCAGCCTCTATAACCGCGTAGTCCATAAGGTCTTCGAGCAGCTCCCTCACTTCAAACCCCGGTTACACAACGCCCCGCGCGGCGATACATGGGGCGCGCCCAGGCCCCCCGGGAAGCCGGGCGGCGCACAGCCGTATTACAGCCGTAGCGGCAAGGATAGTAGTGACCCCTCCCCCTAACACTGGGGATCGGCGCTGTGTACACGATAAGGATATACGGCGTCGGGGTGGACAGGGAAGTCCTCGAGTGGCTCGCCCTCTCCCTGGGCGACATCTTCAACGCCGAGATAACAGTCGACCCCAGGGGCATCCCCCTGGGCGAGGTTCTCCGCTTCTACAGGCCAGAGAGGGAGCAGGTCGACGCGGCCGCACTCCTCGAGCACCTATCCAGGCGCGTGGTCCCGGGCCCCCAGGGCCGCATACTCGTCGTCGTGAAGGGGGACGGCTACGTCGAGGGCCTCAACTTCGTCTTCGGAGTGGCGATGCCGGGCTGGGGCGGCATAGTGTTCACGGAGCACCTGGACCCCCAGTTCTACGGCCAGCCCCCGAGCCCCGGGCTCTTCAGGGCGAGGCTCCTCAAGGAGGCTCTCCACGAGCTGGGGCACAGCTACGGCCTCAGGCACTGCAGGAGGGACTGCGTGATGAGGTACAGCAACTCCGTGTACGACGTGGACAGGAAGCCGGCGAGGTTCTGCCCCCACTGCAGGGCCGAGCTGGAGTTCCTGCAGCCCGGCCTCCTCCGCTAGGCCGGCTCCGGGATGCCGAAGAGCCTCCTGAGAATGGGGCTCGCCTTTATCTCGTCTATCGTGAGGAGCTCCCAGAAGACCCCGGGCGGCTTCTCGTAGCGTCCCTCGGCGACTATGAGCTCCTTCGGCGTCGCCACGTAGTCGGCTGGGACGTCGTGCCTCTCCATGGGTATCCCGTCGACGAGCTGGACGTCGTGGATCGTCGTAGCCACGGGCGTGGACTCGTCTATCACGTTCAGCTCCCTGAGGAGCGCGTACTCGAGGTCGTAGCGGCCGTCCCCCTTGCCCAGCCGCGCCCCGTCCCTGCCGGCGGCTACGCTGCCGAGGACCACGAGGTCAACCTTGACGTCCTCCAGTACAGGGACGCGTCTCCCCATCTTGAGGCTCCCCCTAACCGTCGTGGCGTAGGACACCATGTCCCTCGGGATCTCAGCGGGGTCTAGGAGGAGGTAGCCGTTGAGCCTGGGGAGCGCGGTGACCACCACCTTGCCCCTCCTGAGCGCCTCCTCCCTGATCGGCTTCTGGGGGAGGTCGGGCGTCGAGTAGATTACGCGGGCCTCCCTGAAGGCGGCGAGCCTCGTTATCTTCCTGGCCGCGTTGAGGCTGCCCACGAAGTTCGGTATCTTCCCGTAGCATGGGCGGGGCGTCGTCGCGATCTCCAGGCGTTCCAGGCGCGACCAGACCTCCCTCCTAATCCTGGCCTTGGCCCTGTCCGTGGGGGAGAAGCGTCTCATAGCTTATCAGCCTTAAATCCCCTGGGGGCCACATATCTCTTTCCCGGGCGCACGCTTCCCCGGGGCGCGGCTATTTTAAATCCGTCCTACACCCCACACTACGCCTATAGTTGGACACGATAAATACCCACGCCACAGGTATGGTTTAACGGTATGAAAAACGGAAACCCGCCTCCCGGGGGAGGCTACTACACGACCCGCCGCAACGGCTACGTCTCCACCACAAAGGTGGTTAGCGTGAAGCTCCCCGTAGCGCTGATCACAGCGCTGGACGAGCTCATAAGCCGAGGATACTTCCAGAATAGGAGCGACGCGATAAGGGAGGCCATACGCAGGCTGCTCAGCAACTACCAGAACTACAACAGCAACATGCTCGACCAGAGGTTTTTCGTCGGGTTCAGGTAGCCAGCCCCCCGGGTAAAACCGGGCCGGCGTCCGCCCCGGCTTGGCGGGCGCCCCGCTAAAACAAACAATTTGTTTGCGCCCACGGCTACGAGATGGGCGTGCCGGGCGGCACCTCCTTCTCCGGCTGCAGGAGCACGGGCTTCCCGTCGACGACGGCTGCGAGGAGCATTCCCTGGCTCTTGTAGCCCATGAAGACCTTTGGCTCCAGGTTTGTGACTACCACTATCTCCCTGCCCACGAGGTCCTCGGGCTTGTAGTGGGGGTAGAGGCCGGCTACGAGCTGGCGCTTCTCGCTGCCAAGGTCTATCTCGAGGAGTATGAGCTTGTTGCTCCTCTTTATCCTCTCCGCGGAGACTATCCTTGCCACCCTGAGGTCCAGCCTCTTAAACTCGTTGAAGCTCACCGTCTCCATTGCAATAATAGCTGCCTGGGGCGGCGTGATAACTGTTTCCCCCTCTAGGGGCGCGGGGCCTTTAAATCTGGCCGGCGGCGAATATGGATAGGTGCGCTGGTTGCCGGGCGTAGACAGGAAGCTCCTCCTAACCGAGGCCGACCTCATACTCCTCGCCCTACTCAAGGGGGAGAAGAAGATAACCGACCTGCGGCCCGCGACGGGCCTATCCACAACCTCCATATACCACAACGTTGACAGGCTGCTCAGGAGCGGCCTCGTCGAGGAGGACCGGGAGAAGGTGCCCGGCACACGCATACTCCGCCTCACGGAGAAGGGCAGGAAGGTGGCCCGCATACTAAGGGCCCTCGAGGAGGAGGTCAGGCCGAAGATATACGTGCTCGAGCCAGAGTAGCCCCCCGGCCCCGCGGGGAAACCCTTTTTCACGCCAGCCACGCCTTATAGTATTGGTGGTGCCCGGGTGAAGCCCGCGGTCCTCGTAGTCGACATGCTCGAGGAGTTCGTGCGCGGCCGCCTCAAGGCCAAGCAGGCGGAGGACATAGTGCCCCGCCTCGCAAGGCTGCTGGACGCGGCCAGGCGCCTCGGCGTGCCGGTGATACACGTCGTAGACACCCACTACCCCGGCATAGACGCCGAGTTCAGGCTCTGGGGGCCCCACGCAGTCGCCGGAAGCCCCGAGGCCAGGATAGTGGAGGAGCTGGGGCCCAAGGAGGGCGACTTCGTCGTTAACAAGCGCAGGTACGACGGCTTCGTCTACACGGACCTCGACCTCCTACTCAGGGAGCTGGGCGTGGACACCGTCATCGTAACCGGGATCCACACCCACATATGCGTGCAGCAGACCGTGATGGGCGCCTTCTACAGGGGCTACCGCATAATCGTCCCCGTCGACTGCGTCGCCGCCGCCAGCGAGGAGTGGCACCGCCGCGGCCTAGAGTACATGGAGGAGTTCGCCGGCGCGGAGCTCGTGAACAGCGAGGAGCTCATAAAGAGGCTTGAACACGAGAAGAAGTCGGCGATCACGCCCGTCTAGGACTCCCATATCCTCTCATAGTCCCTCTTAAGCCGCCTCCTCGACACGTGGGCGTAGACCTGGGTGGTGTTGAGGTTAGCGTGCCCCAGGAGCTCCTGTATCTCCCTGATGTCCATCCCCGCCTCGAGGCTCCGGGTAGCGAAGCTGTGCCTCAAAACGTGGGGCGTAACCCTCTTTTTTATCCCGGCCCGCCTCGCAGCCCTCTTCACGATCTTCTCCACGGTCGTGTAGTGCAGGTGCCCCCCACGCCTCGACGGGAAGAGCCACGGCCCCCGCGACGACTCCATCTGCCTCCTCAAGGGCCCCACGAGGGAGGCGGGGAAGTACACAATCCTCTCCTTGCCGCCCTTCCCCATTACGCGGAGGCTCCTCCCCTCCAGGTCGACGTCGTCCTTCCTCAGGCCCACCAGCTCGCTCACCCTGAGGCCCGTGGCGTAGAGGAGCCTTATGATGAGCCTGTCCCTCTCATTCTCGGCCGCCGCGGCCATCGCGTCGACCTCCCAGGGCTCCAGGAAGCGGGGCAGCCGCCGCCTCCTCTTCGGCAGCTCGAAGCCCTCAAGGTTGTCGTCGAGGCCCAGGTACTCCATGAACCTCTTCACGGCCACCGCCGCGGTGTATATGCTGTCCGGCCCCCACCCCTTCCTCCTAAGCCACGCCAGGAAGCCGTCGACGTCGTACGTGGACGCCTCGGAGACCCCCTTGTCCCCCAGGAAACGCACGTAGAGGCCCAGGATGCTCCTAAAGTACTGTATAGTCCTGGGGGACCTGTTCCTCGCCTCCAGGTGGGAAAGGTACAGCTCCACAAGCTCCCAGTTGCCCCCCTCAGGCCGGGGCCTACTCGACCCAGACCGTGTCCTCCCCGCCATACTGCAGCCTACCCTCGGGAGCCCTCGCGTACTTCCTAAGCCTCTCCGCCACGTATATGGGCGCCCCAGCCCTCAAAGCCACCGCCACCGCGTCGCTCGGCCTCGCGTCCACGTAGTAGAGCTTCTCGCCGCCGTCCTCCCCCCTCCCCAGGACTAGGGTGGCGGTGTACACGCTGCTCTCGAGGAGCGCGTCAATGGTTACGCG
>JALVKT010000136.1 GCA_027027675.1 Thermofilaceae archaeon
GGCTGGCTGTGGGGGTCGGCCTGGGGTGCGTGGGGGCGCGGTGCTTTTGGGGCTGGTTGCAGGTCTGGGTGTTGGCTTGGCTGTTGGCCGTGTTGTTCCTGTGTGGCTTGTTGAGCTGGCTGTGAGGGTGGAGGTTGTGGCTATAATCGTGTTGGCGGGCCTTGAGGGGGCTGGGGGTGTGTCGTGGGGGAGTGTTAGGAGGAGTGGCGGGCTTGTTTTGCGGAGTGTTGTGGCCGCGGTTGTTGGGGGAGGGGTTGCGGGCCTCTTGGGGTCTCTCGTCACGGGGATGGGGGTTGGCGCTTCCCTGATGTTTACGTGGGGTATGGGGTGGTATAGCCTCGCGGGGCCCTACGCCGCCGCCCGTTTCGGGGCTGGCGTTGGGCTCGCGGTTTTTCTGGCGAACATGGTTAGGGAGCAGTTGACTTATCTCTTGGTGCCCCTTGTGGGGCGCCCGTATGTGGGGCTTTTGTGTCTGGGAGGCGCTACGACGATGGATAACACGTTGCCGGCTTTTGTGTCGGTGTACGGCGAGGAGGCGGCGGTGGACTCCCTTGTGAACGGGGCTGTGATGACTGTTTTGGCGCCGCTTCTCCTCTCGCTGGCGGCGCTGCTGGGCTAGGCTGGTAGCGGCTGCAGGCCCGCCTCGAGCCGGTCTAGGGCTATGTTGAGGAGGCTTATGGTCACGTCTGCTGGCTTGGGGCGGGCTGTGATCCTTAGCGGCTCGCCTCTGCAGCCGATTAGGAAGCGTAGAGGGGGCTTGCAGGTGTCCCGTGTGAGGGGGGCGCCCCTCGGCGAGGGCGTGTAGCCGGTGGGTGGTTTGAAGCCGCGCCTGAGGGGCTCCACCTTGACGCCCCAGTGGACGCTGCGCTTTACGCCTTCCCTTACGCCGCGCACGGCCTTCCTGTAGATGCCGGTGAGGGACGCCTCGTCTACGTGTACGTGCCTCAGCCTCGGGCCTTGGAGGCGCACCGCCGCGCGCTCCTCGAGGAGTATTATGGCTAGCTCCACGTTCCTCCTGATGTCGTGTGACAGGTAGAATGAGGAGGACACTATCCTCGCGAAGAGGGGGGCGTCGAGCGCGGCCAGCCCCGGGAGGCACACTATGAAGCTCCTCTCCAAGGCCAAGCGGCTGCACCTAGAAGCCGAGGCCCCGGAGCTTACGCCGGGACTTTGAGAGCTGGCGCATGAGCTTCTTAGTCCTCTTGTAGGCGGCGAGAAGCTCCCTGACGTCGCGGGGCGTCGTCCCCGAGCCCCTAGCTATCCTCTCGACCCTGTGCCTGTCAATTATGGAGGGGTTGAGGAGCTCCTCCACGGTCATGGAGTCCATTATGACGAGCCACTTACGGATGTTCTTCTCGCCCTGCTCGGCCACCCCGGGCGGGAGGGCGGAGCCGCCCAGCATTTCGAGGACGCTGGAGAGGGGGCCCATCGACCTCACCCTTTTAAGCTGGTCCCTCAGGTCGAGGAGCGTCAGCTTGCCGGCCGCTATAGCCTTTGCGCGCTCCCTCTCAATCCTCTCGAGCTTGTCGAAACGCTCCAGGAGGCCGCGCAGGTCGGGCATGCCGAGGAGGCGCGACACGTACTCCCGCGCGTCGAAGGGCCTGAGGTCGCCCACCTTCTCGCCGACGCCTATGAACGCGACCCTCGCGCCCGTCGCCGCGACCGCTGAGAGGGCGCCGCCGCCCTTCGCGCTGCCGTCCATCTTAGTCAGTATTATAGAGCCTATCGGGGCCGCCTCGTGGAAGGCCGCGGCCTGCCTCCCAGCCGCCTTCCCAATGGTGGAGTCTATTACGAGTATCGTCTCGTCCGGCTTCACGCCCGCAGCTATCTCACGCATCTCCTCTATGAGCCCCGCCTCGTCCTTGTGCCGCCCCGCAGTGTCTATTATCACCACGTCGTAGCCGCGCCTCCGGAAGTAGTCCAGCCCCCTACGGGCCACGCCAACAGCGTCCCTAGCGCCGGGCTCCCCGTAGAAGCCGGCGCCCACCGCCTCGCTAAGCTGCTTCAGCTGCTCGTACGCGCCGGGCCTGTACGTGTCGGCCGCGACGAGGCCCACGCGGAAGCCCCTCTTCTGAAGGTAGGCGGCCAGCTTCGCCGCGGTGGTGGTCTTCCCGGACCCCTGGATGCCTACGAGCATGACGACCTTGGGCCTCTTGTCCACGCGGAACTCGTAGGGCTCCTCTCCGCCCAGCAGGCGCACGAGCTCCTCGTAGAGTATCTTAAGCAGCACCTCCCTCTTGGAGAAGCCCGGCGGAACCTTCTCGGAGAAGAAGCGCTCCCTGACCCGCTGGGACACCTGGAAGACGAGCTTGACGTCAACGTCCGCCCGCAGCAGGGCCCTCTGGAGCTCCCTTATAACCGCGTCTACCTCCTTCTTGTCGAGGAGCACCGAGTTCTTGATCCGCGAGACCACGCGTAGAAAGCCGCTGCGAGTCTCCTCCATAAACAGCCACTACATATGGGGAGAAAAACGCGATAAAAAGAGTTTACCCTCCCCCGAAAAACGGGATTTACTGGCCGCTCTTCGGCTTAGCCACGCGCTCCAGGAACTTCCTGGCCTCCTCGGCCTCCTCCTTGGGCACGGACTTGTAGCAGAGCCACCAGTCGAAGCACTTGTACTTCTTGGGCCTCTCAGCCGCCTCCTCCACAGTCGTGGCCGGGGGCACTATCGCGTTGTCGCCTATGATCTCGTTGTTCGGCCAGTTAGCCGGCAGGGCGACGCCGTACTTGTCGCTCACCTGGAAGCCCTTTATCATGCGCAGGATCTCGTCCATGTTGCGGCCCAGCTCCGCGGGGTAGTAGAGGATCGCCCTTATCACGCCGTTGGGGTCGACGATGAACACCGCCCTGACAGTGTGGGTCGCACTGGCGGCGTGGAGGAGACCCAGCTTCTCCGCCACGAAGCCCCTCGGGTCAGCTATTATCGGGAAGGGTATCTCGACGCCAAGGTTCTCCTTTATCCACTCGGTCCACTTTATGTGGCTCCAAGTGCTGTCGACGCTTAGCCCTATGAGCTCAGTGTTAAGCCTCTTGAAGTCCTCGTAGCGCTTAGCGAAGGCCACGAACTCCGTCGTGCACACGGGCGTGAAGTCGGCGGGGTGGCTGAAGAGAACGAACCATTTGCCCGCGAAAGCGTCCGGCAGCTTTATCTTGCCGTGGGTTGTTACGACCTCCATTTCGGGGAACTTCTCGCCTATAAGTGGCATGCCCATGTTTCCACCGTTTACTTGTATACCGGCGTCATATTTAAACTTGTTCCTAACAAAAAACCGCTTCACGAAAACCCCAAATACCCCCACGCACAATCCA
>JALVKT010000137.1 GCA_027027675.1 Thermofilaceae archaeon
CGCCCACGTCAACCATGCTGTAGCCCTCGCCCGGCTCCGCGACTCCGGGGAAGATGTTCATCGCCCCCGTAAACCTTGCCACGAACTCCGTGGCCGGCCTGTAGAAGACCTCGTGGGGCGTGCCCACCTGCTCTACGCGGCCCCTGTTCAGCACCGCTATGCGGTCCGCCATGCTCAGCGCCTCCGAGAAGTCATGCGTCACGTGCACGAAGGTGAGTGAGAGGCTCCTGTGAAGCTCCCTGAGGTAGTCCCGCAGCTCGGTCCGGAGCACAGGGTCCACGGCTGAGAGGGGCTCGTCGAGCAGGAGAAGCCTAGGGTTCACGGCGAGGGCCCTGGCCAGGGCGACGCGCTGCTGCTCGCCGCCGCTCAGAGTCCTCGGCTTCCTGTGGAGGAGGTGCTCTATGCCCAGGCGCACGGCTATCTCGCGGGCCCTCTCCAAGGCCTCGCCCCTGGGCACGCCCCTGACCCTCAGGCCGTACGCGATGTTATCGGCGACTGAGAGGTGGGGGAAGAGGGCGTAGCTCTGGGGCAGGTAGCCGACGTTCCTCTTCTCAGGCGGCTCCGAGGTCACGTCGACGCCGCCGATGTAGACGCGGCCCCTGTCGGGCCTAAGTATCCCCGCCACCACCTGGAGGAGGATCGTCTTGCCGGCGCCGGAGGGGCCGAGGACGACGAAGTACTCCCCCTCCCCCACGTCCAGGGAGACGTCTTCGAGGCGGAACTCGCCGAGGCTCTTGTACACCCCCCTGAGGCTTAGAAGATGCCCCATGCGTCAACCCTCCTTTACCAGGAACCTTAGCGCGACGAATATCGCGAGGCTTAGGAGGAGCAGGAAGGCTGAGAGGGAGAGGGCCGCCTGCAGGCCGTAGCCGAGGTAGCGCTCCACCACCAGGGTGGCGGCCACCTTCGGGTAGTACGCGACAACCATTACGGCGCCGACCTCGCTTATCGCGCGTGCAAGGGAGAGTATAAAGCCCGCGGCTATGTGCCTCAGGGCGAGGGGCAGTGTCACCGTATAGAAGGTCTTGGTGAAGGAGGCGCCCAGGGTGCGGGCCACGTTCTCGAGCTCCACGTCTATCGAGTCGAAGCCGGCCCTAACCGCTGTTATATAGATGGGGGAGGAGACGAAGGCCATCACGAAGACTATGCCCCAGTAGTGGTCCTCAATCACCACCCCGAGCCGTGAGAGGAGCGAGCCTATGGGGGCCCTGGAGTTGTAGGCTAGGAGAACCATTATGCCGGCCACGCTGTGGGGTATCGCGAGCGGGAGCTCCAGGAAGCTCTCAGTAACCTTCGCGATGAAGCCCCTGCGCCGGGAGAACAGGTAGCCCAGGGGCGTGCCAAGGGCCGCCACTATGAGGCTCGCCACCACCCCCGCGTTGAAGCTCAGGTACACGGCGTTGAGGGCCTCCCTGTCGTGGAGGACGGAGGGGAGGGTGGGGGCGCCGGCAACGAGGCTCAGCACAAGCGGTACCATGAGGAAGAGTACGAGAAGCGAGCCCACAGCGGAGAAAAGGAGAGCCCCGTCCCTCAAGCCTAACCCCTCAGCTCGGGGGGCACGTCTCCCTCATAGACGTAGGGTATCGGCACGAAGCCGTGCTTCTCCAGCACCTCTTTGCCGTCCCCGTAGAGGAACCACTTGAGGAACTCCACCGCCTCCCCGGGGTGCTCGGCGTTAGACGGTATAGTCAAGCCGTACCTTATCTCACCTATCTTTACCGCCTTCTCCTTCCCCGGGGCGCCCGCGTAGAGCACCACGTAGACACTGTAGGCTGGGGGCTGCCTCAGGCTCAGCTGGGCGGGCAGCCTCACGTATTTGAGGCCGTGCTCCTCGGCCACGTTCCTGTACTCGAAGGCATAGTCGATTATGCCTGCCTCGACCATGCTTACAAGGTCCACGCTCTTGTCGCGCAAGACGAGCTTGCCCCCGGACCTGTAGGCCAGGTCGGCGGGGAAGTAGATGTAGCTTCCGCTTCCGTTGACCTCCACCCTAACGTTGGGTATGTAGCTGGCCACCACTTCTCTCCAGAGCGCCTCGTCACCATAGTACTTGGACGCCATGTAGAGCACCGAGAAGGCCCTGTACCCGCAGGGGTCGACGTTGGGGTTCGCGACGCCCACCTTTACGCCCGGCCTCTCCAGTATCCTGTACCAGTTCCCCGAGTTTATCTCGCCCGCATACCTGCTCTTGTCGGAGTACACGAGGACGACCTCGTTGGACGCAAATACTATGCTCCACCTCGCATAGCGGGGGACAAGGTACTTGTCAATCACCTTGTAGTCCGCAACCATAACTATGTCGGCCCTCTTGCCCAGATCCGATATCTTCCTTACAGCGGCGACGCTCCCCGAGGGCTCCCTCACAACGTCAACGCCGGGATGGCCCGCCTCGTAAATCTTCTCCGCCTCAGCGAGGGCCAGCGAGAGGCTCCCCGCGTGAAATATCTTAAGGGTAGTCCTTCCGCCCCCCACGGCCGGCTTAAACGCTAGGTAGGCGGCAGCGGCAATAATCACTGCGACCACGAGAAGCGCGAGCACTTTCCCGTACTGCATCGGGAAGCTACACGCCTCCTCCACTTAAATCGTTATCGGATATCCGATAACGGATACCGGTTATTCTCCGCTAGGTAACGCCTGGATAACCCGTCTAAAAGCAGTTCACCTTTAATACATCTCTAGGAAGATTATGGATAGATGCGGAAAACTAGGCTTTTACAGGTACGGGTGCCTAAGGAGCTTTCCGAGAAAATAGACGAATTAGTTAGAAAGGGATTGTTTAGGTCACGTTCAGAAGTCGTTACAGAAGCTTTAAGACGGCTGTTTCTCGAATATTCAGCTGCGAAGGACGATATTTCTTTGACAGTAGCCCTATATTTCTCGGGAAGACTTGAAAGGAACCTAGGGCCCGGCGATATAATTGAAATCGACGAGAATGAGGCAAGAAAAAATTTAGAGAAGTTTTTTGGTACGAGTGAAACTGAAAAGGTAATCGCTAAAATGAGGCGAAAAATAGATTGATGGCGGTTGACACCGATGTTTTAGCTATTTACTATATTTTTAGATGGGACAATAGACTCCCCCTAGCCGAGAAAATTATAGATTCTAGACAGACGAAAATTCTAACAATCATTAATGCTTTAGAGCTAGCCGGCCTTATGGCGATAGCTCAAGATGGTTTAAAGGCTAATAAACTATTCATATCGCTTCATAGGCGTAAAGATTTCAAGATACTTTATTGGAAAAAATGGCCAACACAGCTCTTATTCATAGTAAAAACAATGGAATATATCTCAAGAAAA
>JALVKT010000138.1 GCA_027027675.1 Thermofilaceae archaeon
CTGGCGAGGGGGCACGTCCTCTCCCTGCCAGCAGCCACAAAGCCTGCCAGGTCGAGCAGCGCAGCGTCACCCAGCACCCTCGAACCCAAAGCCAAGCTGCGCACCCTCCAAACCACGGGAAGCCTCTCCGAGGCCACAAGCCCAGCCAAAACAGCAATGGTCTTCCCAAACCCCGTAGGCGCCACAAACGCCACACTCCCACCACCAGCCAGCACAGAAGCAATAGCCTCAGCAGCCTCCAACTGCCCCCTACGCGGCTCCAATCCCGCTTTACGAAAAACCTCTAGAACAACGTTTCTCGGCAAAACAAGCCCCAGCTCTATTTTAAGATACTAATAAAGGTCGGAAAGAGAGCCCCGCTCCATACACGAACAAAAAGATTATTTCCCCGAGCCTCCTCCCTTGCTAGTGGTGATTAGTTGAGGGTCACAAGAGGCCTCAAATCCTTCTCCATGTACCGCGTGGAAAAAGACTTCGACGTATTCCTCATAGACCTTGAAGTGGCAGGAGTAGAGTTGAGAAACACCAACAACCGCTACTCAAGATACTTCCGCACCCTCTCGCGTATGGCCAAAGAATACGGCTTCCCCGTTGAAAACCTCAAACACATAGACTATGTAGGACGCACAACAAGCGAAACAGGGAAAACAACGTTCATCCTAAGAGCCTACATAGACAACGGAAAAGTATCCTATGCTGCAATAGCTTCATTCAAGCCCCGCCACTTACGAGAACTCGAAACAGCCCTAATAAAATCCGGCTGGAAAAGGCTCTTCCACGTGGGAATAGTCATGGAACACGTCAAATCCGCCTAGCAACAACGCCGTAACCCTCCACCACCCTTAAGATTCTAAACCCGGCCCGCCTAAGCCTCTCCACAACACCTCTCTGAAACTTTACACCCCTCCTCCGTCCAGGAGCCCCTGTATAGTGAAAAAGAACCCCGCCTGGCTTTAAGCGCCGATAAAGTTTCTTGTAAAAATCGCCGCTGTACAGCATACCTGCATGGGAAAAAACCGGTGGGTCATGTATTATCCTGTCATACACTTCCCCCAACTCATCCAGTACATCCCACGCATCTCCAAGCAACACTTTCGCCCCGGCAAGCCCCCAACTAAAGGGGTTATGCTCGGCAATCCACAGGACATCCCAGCTAACCTCGACAGTAGTGACACTAGCCCCCCTCTTCAACGAGGCAATAGCAGTATAGCCAAGACCGGTACAAATATCCAGAACCCTATCCCCCCTCCTCACCTTGGCAAGAGAAATCTTGCGCAAAGCGTCACTCCAAGGATCAACGCCCACAATGTTATGCATGTGCACACCATCTATCTCCAGAGTAGGGCTAACCCTCTCGCCCAGATACCTCAACTTATAATAGCGGCCCCCCTCCCGTCTCTCAACAAAATAGGAACCCCCCTCATGCACAAAGACGAAACGATCGCTCCCCGCCAACCGCTCAACAAGCGACAGATCAACATACCCGCCAATCCCCCTCCCCTCAACCTTAGCCCTATCCCCCTCCAGGTAGACCCTAGCTATTTCCAATCCAACATTAACAGGAACCTCACTCCTCCCCTCCAAAATGCCGCGCGCAGAGAAGGGAGAGAGGAGAAAACCTCTTTTAGGAGAAAAATTAAACACTCTGTACCTCATTTCACCAGCACTCAAAGCTCCGCAAGAATCTTCTCAAGAGCCTCTTTTACGCGCTTAAGCTTCTCCTCAAGCTCCATCCTCCTCCGCCTCTCCTCCTCAAGCTCCGCCTCTACCTCGCGGCTCCTCTCAGCAAGTATCCGCGGCAGCTCCACCTTTACGCCCTCCCTAAGGAATCCCTCATACGTTTCCTGTACGAGACGGCCAGCCTCAGTCTTACCCTGCAAGTGCCTCCTAATGGTCGCCTCACTCCTACCCAGATCCTCCGCAATCTCGCTGATGCTCATCCCAGCCTTATGCCTGGCCAACGCGCCAGCAGCAACAGCCAGCGAGTCAATCCACGTAAGCCTCTCACTGCTCTCGCGTATCTTCTCAAGCACATCCTCCCTCAAGAGAGTAGCAACCATCAACGCTGCCTCAAGCCTATGAATATCCTCCCTGGAAACAGGGTTAAGGGGGATCTCCAGCTCCGGCATGGCTATCACCCCTCACGCCTCCTCTATTCTATATGTGCCACGGTATATCTTAAACACCTTGTCCGGGTAGATCACTATACCCTTATCCGTGATCTCGAATGGGTGCCTCTTCATGCTATGACTTGTGCCACGCATCTTCCATACAATCATGCTCCTCTTAAGCTCCCCCTCAATCTCGTCGAGGTCCAACCTTATAATACCGTCAGCGGCGTGCTCCACACCAGGCCCGCCAAACCCTCTCTCGCCAACGCTAATCTGGGACACGAGTATAGAGGTGCAGCCGAGCCCGGCAAGCACGCGCTTAAGCCTCATGACGACCCCTCTCGCTATGGCGGGCTTCGTTATGTACAGAGTTGTCACGGAGTCTATGACAACCCTTTTAGCGCCAATATCCTTTACAGCCTGCCTGAGAACATCTACAAAGCTGGGCAGGTCGTCTAGGTCCCTGACGACGTACTTCTCCCTCTTCGCAGCTTCGCCTATGCCCCCGGTGAACGCGTCGACTATTGCGAACAGGCCCTGCTCCTCGTAAGGCCTCGGGTCCCAGCCGAACTGGCTCATATTTATCCTAACCTGTACGGGGTGCTCCTCAAGGGCCACCAGAACGCCCGGCTCGCCCTGTGTTAGCCCGTAGTATAGGAATTGCTGGCCGAAGATGGACTTGCCCGTTCCAGGGCCGCCGGAGAGTAGCACAACGTTCCTCGCAGGGATGCCGCCGTGGAGTATCTCGTCGAGCCCTGGAATTCCGGACTTCACGCGCTTCACCATTTCAACCACCATATACATAAACAAATTTCTAAAATATATAGATTATTACGCTATATCATGGTGTAAATCAAAACAAGCGTGAAGCATAGAATTTATAATTACCCGGGTGAGAAAGTAGTATGGCGCGGGGGTGCCCGAGCTAGGTCAAAGGGGGCGGACTGAGGTCTCCGAGCACCGCGGAGTCAGATCTCCGCTGGCGATGGCCTGCCCGGGTTCGAATCCCGGCCCCCGCACCATCTTCGCGTGTTTCTCGGAGGACACGCCCAGCTAGCCGGTGGAGGCGAAGCTAGATGGTAAACTCTTCTGCCCGAGAGAGTAACATTTTAACCTACGCGCTCACTAATTCTCCGGGGCCCGTAGTCTAGCTGGAAGGATACGCCCGAAGGGGCGCTTCAAGCCGCCCTTACACGGGAAAACCAGGGGTTCGAGCCCTAAGATCGGCGGTGGTCCCGGGTTCAAGTCCCGGCGGGCCCACCAGCTTTTTACGGGAGAAAATATTTGTAGCCCCGAAAAGAGTCCTCTGGAGGGTGATGTTTGAACTCCCCGCCTGACCCGCTAGGGGATGACGAGGTTTCTGGTCTCTGACTCCGGCTAGGCTATGTGTAGCTCTCCTGGCTCTGGTCGGGCACCCAGAGTATTCCGAGGAATTCTATGTCGACATTTTTCCGGGAGGGCTTTACAGTCACTCTTCTTAGATTTACTGATTCTAGCTGTTTCTTTAGTTTTGCTAGGGCTTCTCGTTTTTCTTCCTGTATCCTCTGGTATTCCCTTTCGAGTGACTCTAGCTCCTGCTGGTACTGTCTAAGCGTGGCCTCCTTTGAAGCTATGCGTCTTCTGAGGCTCTGAGCCCTGGAGATCTTTGATGCTATGGACGAAAGTCTCGTTAGAGAGGCCAGTGCCGATGCACCCGCTAACCCCAGCTCCGCCTTAAGGTTGCTTATTTCTCCGCGGAGCCGCTCTATACGGGCCTTCTTTGACTCGACTCGTCTCTTAATTCTTTCAAGCTTTGAGTCGTACTTTGACGCTATTTTCTCGGAAAGCTCCGCTAGCTTCTCGTTGAGGATTCTTGCTATGCGCTGCCTGAATTCCTGCTCAGTTTCGCCGGGATTGCTGTATATTTTTAGCTTGGGATGGTAGAGGAGAGTTATAGTGGACTTTTCTATAACGTATCTCGTGAATGCTGCTTTCACCTTTGTATATGTTGTCCTCTTGGTGAACGTTGAGGGCAGGTTTTCGAAAAGGGAGTTCTCTGGGGGCGTCGTCGAGGCCTTCTGGAGTGCGTCTTTGGGCAGGCCTAGCTGAGAAGGCTCCTTAAAGGATAAGGGACCTGTCGAAGGTTTCGAAGCGGCTGTAACAGATGTCTCTAAACTTATCGGCGGGCGTGATTTTGAAATGTAGACTGATGCCTTGCCGTAGAGCACGGGCTTGTAGCGAGCTACACCGGGCCCCGTTTTCCCAAGGAAGGCCTGGTCAAAATCCCTGTATACTAGTGGAGGGGCGTGAAGCAGCTTCTCCCCGATATCGGCCTCTTGCGGCACGGAGGACTGGGGGATCGCCCGAGTCTTCTCTTCCGCTCGCCGAGGAAGCCTCCGGAGCTCCTGTAGCGTCATCGGGCCTCTCAGGTAGGTCATCGCCCATCTAGTCTTAAAGAGCGAGAGCCCCCGCGCTTTAACGTTTTTAACAACAAACGTTCTTTTAGGGAGCCTTGGTATAAGCTTCCTAGCTTCTTCGCCGCTACCCGTGGCTACTCTAAGCCCCTCAGCCACCCTCTCTATGTCGTTCTCTGTCTGTAGGCGTCCTATCATCCACACGCCAGCGTTGGTGAGAACCTTATAGTCTATGTCCACGGGGTTCTGTGTTGCCAGGACGACGCCTACCCCGAAAGCCCTCCCCTGCTTGGTGAGAAGCATTAGCAGCCTTTTGCTGGGAGGGTTTGCCGGATATGGAGGTATGAAGCCGTAGACCTCGTCGAAATAGATTAGGGTTCGCAGCCTATCGGTGCCGCCTTTCCTGTACATCCAGGCATATACGGCTTGGAGCATAAGTGTTGCGGCGAACATCTTAAGCTTGTCGTCGAGATGGGCCAGGTATAGAACGACTGCCCTCGGCTTCCCCTCCGGGCTCCAGAGCAAAGAGTCTATGTCTAAGGGAAGCCCCTTAAGCCAGTCCTCGAAGCCCGGGGAGGCAAGGATTCTGTTAAGCCGTATCGCCAATTCTCTCCTCTTCTTCTCGGGAAGAACCATGTCTATGTCGAGAACACCTATCTTATCGAAGGGAGGCTGCATCGTATAGCGCACAATTTTTTCGAAAGTGAGTTTTTCACCTCGCCTCCAAGCCCACAACATGAGGTTAGCTAGAAAAACTTCCTCGTCTCCTCCCTCTTCAACATCCATAAGTCTGAGGAGTGCAGCGGCCATCGTACGGGATTTTTCCTCAAGCACTTCATCGTTAGCGTCCTTTGGAGCCTCCAGTTCGCCCAGAATGGATACCGGAGTGCCGGCGTCACTGCCAGGAGTAAGTATGAGCACTTCACTGCTATCCGCAAGCTTCCTAAGCCGCTCCGACCCTATCCCGGAGGAGAGAAGCCCTTTCCGCCACATCTCCGCCACGCGGGCCGCGTACTCCTCGGTGGAGAGCCCCTTAGCCCTAGCAGCGGAGGGGTCGACCCACTTGGCAAAGTCTCCAGGCGAGAGGTTGGGGAATCGCAGTGCAAGGTTTGCCAGGTCACCCTTAGGGTCTATCGCTATGACGGGTACGCCTTGTAGGAGCAGTTCCTCTATGAGGACGATGGCTGCCCCCGTTTTTCCGGATCCTGTCATGCCTATTATTACTCCATGTGTTGTCAGATGGGAAGACTTTAGGAGGAAGCGTTCACTAGTTTCTTCCATAGAGGCTGGGTCAACCTTGAACCCGAGGAATAACCCCTCACTCCTACTTGACATTATACATCTTTCGTTATGTGTCCGATATATAGCTAGTCCATGAGTTCAGGGCGGGCGGCGTCGCGTCACCTCCTTTTCTTCACTGCTCCGCAATCAACGCCCTCCTCATCCGCCGCCCAATATCTCCGGGCAACTCTACGATATAACTATGGGTCTCGCCTCCACAAGTGCCTTTACAAGCTTTCTCCGGGCACTGTAGAGAATGCGCCAGTAAGTGCCGCGAGACACCCCCATGCGTTGCGCGGCTTCCTCCTGTGTTAACCCCAGGTAGTAGGATAGCCTTAGCGCCTCGTACTCGTCATGGCCAAGATATATGGGGTCTCCCACTAGAGGCGCTCCCGGCGGGAGGGGGGAAAATACTATTTTTGGCGGAGGCGCCTCTATTCTCCTGGGTTTAGGTGGCCGCCCCCTCCTCCTTCTACGCCACTGCCACGGCATTTACTAGGAACTTTCTTGCTGGAGTAAAAAAGGCTACCTTTCCACGATTATAGCCGGGCGGGCCGGCAGTGAGAGGGACGCTTTGGGGCTATCGATATCTTCTTCTCTAGCAACGTCTACCGGAATCCCGAGTGTTGAGGAATAGAAGCCTGAGGCCTCTCTGAGAGCCTTTTCTTCGACTTCAGGCTCTATGAGGAACTGTATAGGCCTCGGGTTCTTTGACAGTATAGATACCAGGCGTCCAGCAACCCTTTTGTATTCGGGAGGAACCTCTTTCATGGCCTCTTTAAGCGCTTCCCTAAGGCTTCTACCCTCTTCAACCAGGTCTTTGACTCTCCCTACGAACTCGTACTTCCACTTCGCCGGGAGTACAAGGGTTATCCTTTTCACGTTACCCTTCATCAGCGCGACGATACCCCTCATGTCTTCGAGGACTAAGCGTACAATATCTTCAGCCTTTTCCAGTTCAGGCCTGATTGCCTCCGCCACGGGTTTAGGCCACTCGGCGAATGACACGTAGCCATCCTTACCCATGAGTCTCCAGGCCTCCTCGGCTGTGTGCGGAGTTATAGGCGCCATTATGAGCGTCTGTACTTCGATAAACTCCTTGAGGAGGTGCTTGTTGGGCGTGCCCCGTCTCTTAATATACCACTTGTAGGCGTTTTGCAGACCAAAGAACCCCTCTATGACCACGTTCTTCGTGTTAAGCTTCTCCATCTCCTCTGTAACCCGCTTAATAGTCCTGTGGAGAACGCTCCTGAACCAGTCGTCTATGAGCCTCCACTCTTCGTCTCCCCTCCCATAGTTTTTCTCTACAAAGTCCAGCCAGTTCGTGAGAAGGGATACTGCGCGCGCGGCAAGCTCTGGTTCAAAGTTGCCGTCATCCACGCCGCTGTTGCCCGCGTATGCTTCAGCGAACCTTGTGGCGTCAGCCCCCCACCTTGCAAGTGCCTCGCGGAGAAGTATGAAGTTCCCCTTGTGCTTGCTCATTTTTTCTCCGCCAACCATTATCCACCCGTTTATTCCTATGCCGCGGGGCCAGTGCTGCTCCGGGAAGATCGCTGTGTGGTGGAATATGAAGAAGACGAGGTGGTTTTGCATAAGGTCTTTCCCTGAAACCCTGAGGTCGACCGGGTACCAGTAGAGGAATTCCCGCCTCATCTCCTCGAGCAGCTCCCTGGATACACCGTTTTCCTTAGCAACTTCTTCGGGATCCCCGTTACCTAGGAATACATAGTCGAAAAGGCTGCGCTTAATCTTGCCCCAGTCTATCCCGTACTTTTCGGGGTGCTGAAGGTACTTGGCTACCGTATAGTAGGCCATGTATATCGTGGAGTCGCTGAGGCTCTCCAGCACCCATTCAGGGTCCCAGGGAAGCGGCGTGCCCAGCTCGTGCTGATGGGTACAGGCCCAGTCCTTGTACCAGTCTATGACTGCGTGGAAGTGCTGCCTTACATCCTCCGGCAAAAACCGCATGTTATCGACGCATTTGTGAGCCTTACTCTTCCACGCCGGGTCGCTGTACCGGAGGAACCACTGGTTTTCAACAATCTTTACGTGGGTGCGTGCGCCACAGCGGCAGTATACGGGTGAGGGAAGAGTGTAGTGTCTAATAGCGTGCCCCTCGGAGACAAGGTAGTCTATGATTTCTTCTTTCACTTCGGCTACTGTACGGTTCCCCCACTTCTCACCGTAAATCTCGGGGCGAAGCCTCCCCTTATGGAACTCCTTCGTATATATCTCCTTGGTAGCCTTCTCCAGCTTCTTAGAGTCAAGCTGGCTCTCCACACCGAGTTTTTCCACCGCGTCTCGTGCAGGAAGCTCGCTGTAGCCCTCCAGCTTTATCAGGGGCACAGGCCTTAACGCGTCGATAAGAGAGGGGTCTAGACCGTAGCGGTCGAGGAGATACACGTCCTTTCTAAGGTCCTCCAGCGCCGCATAGTCGTAGGGCGCGTGCGCCGGGACAGACATGACTACGCCCGTGCCGGTCTCAGGGTCTACGAAGCTCGCCGGAAGCACTGGTACGCGCCACCCGGTAACGGGGTTTGTGGCGAAACGGCCTATTAGGTCGGCGCCCTTAACCTCGCCCACCACCTTGACCTCGTGTTTCTGGTCGGCGAGTTCCTCGGCGCCGTAACGTCCGAGAACCCATTTTTCACCGTCCACCTCGGCTATGAGGTAGGTCGCCTCGGGGTTTACCCAGATGTTTATTGCGCCGTACACCGTTTCGGGCCTATAGGTGGCGCAGGGATATACGAGGCCGTCTTCGCCGCGGAACTTGATTATCACTATCTCCTCAGGGCTTATCCCAGCATACTCGTCGGGCCTGTCATGGTCCCCGACAACCTTTTTCTCCTTGGGGCACCACACGACGGGGTGGCTCCCCCTGGTTACGTAGCCTCTCTCCCTGAGCACCAGGTACTGCCACTGGATAAAACTGTTGTAGGGAGGGTTGAGGTATGTGGTGTGGAATTCGCGGCGCCAGTCTATGCTAAGCCCGTAACGCTGAAAGTCCTCCCTAAAACCCTTGCTGAAGAACTTAACCCAGTACTCGGGATCCTTGAATTTCGGTATTTCCTCGTCGGGTATCCCCATCATCTTGAGGGTCTGTATCTGCTTCTCGTCCCCTTCGCGTATTCTGAGCGCGGCGGCGACTATGGGTCCACCGGTTGCGTGCCAGCCCTGGGGGAAGAGAACGTTGAATCCGTTCATCCTCTTGTAACGCGCCATAATGTCTACGCGCAGGACGGTGTATGCGGAGCCTAAGTGTGGGAACGCGTTGATATAGGGGTAGGGGAAGGTTACAAAGAATTTCTTCCTCGAAGGGTCTGGGTCAGCCTCGAAAATCCTGTCTTCAGCCCATCTGCGCTGCCACTTCCTCTCTATTTCCAGTATTCTACTAAGCCTGTCAGGATCCGCCTCTGGGAGAGCCTGCCCTGCAGGCCGTTTGTTAGCAATAACTACCACCTCTAGTGGAAAAGTAGCTTATCACTTATCTTTTACGCGTAACCACGTCTAAAACGTCGTACATCTCCCCCCTCCTCACCATTTCCTCGTACACCCGCCAAACCCTCTTCTCCGTTACAAGGCCGGCATAAAATCCGCGGCGTTCAAGCTCCTCCACTACGTTAAGGTATAGGTCGGCTGGGTGCAGGAGAGGGTTTTTGGC
>JALVKT010000139.1 GCA_027027675.1 Thermofilaceae archaeon
GCCCCTGGGGGCGCGGTGAAGGCGCCCACGTAGGCCTCGGGGTAGCTGTAGGCCTGCGGCGTGTTTGGCGGCAGGTAGCCGGGCTCGCCCGGCCTGCCCCAGGTGGCCTCGGTGTAGTAGAAGTCTTCGCCGTAGAGGGTGATGTGTGCGGGGCGGAGGCCTAGGCGTTGGATGTCTCTCGGCGGCTGGGGGAGGGCTACCGCGGTCACCGCGTGGTAGGCTGCTGTGCCGTTGGGCCACGAGTACTTTACGAGGATTACTAGTGTGTCGTAGCCGCCTGCGGCGTAGATGCTGGCTAGGAGGACGGCTAGGTTGTCGCAGTCGCCGCTGCCCTCCACGAGGGTTTCGAGGGGGTACTTTGTGTAGAGGGTGGGCGTGTAGGCCAGCTGGTGGACGAGCTGGAGGGCGAGGGTGGCGTAGAGCTCGGGGTCTCCGCGGCTCAGCTCCTCGAGCTGGGCGGCTATGCTCCTCACTGGGGCGCCGCGGGGGCCGAGGTAGCTGTAGACCGCGTCCCTGATGTAGTCCTTTGTGAACCTGTTCTCTATGGTGGCCCTTGTGTGGGCGGTGTTGTTTAGGCGTAGCCTGAAGTACTGTGGGGCCGGCACGTACACGTTCACCGTGGCCTCTCCCCCGCCCCTGTAGAGGTAGAGGGTGAAGCCCCTGTAGAGGTACACGTCGCCCACCTGCCTGTAGAACTCCTCCCTCTCGTAGCTCAGGGCCTTCACGTGCTCGGAGAGGTCGGTGTAGTCGCGGAGGAGCCTCGTGTAGTTGCGGCGCAGCTCCGCGCAGGTCCTGTTAGCCTCTGCGTAGCCCGCCTCCAGCTTCTCGAGCCTCTGTGAGAGCCTGCTGGCCTCGGCCCTTGTCTGGGCCAGCCTGTCGGCGAGGAGTGAGGCGTTGTCGAGCGCCGCCTGCAGCTTGGCCTCCAGCGCTGCGGCGCGCCCCGTGAGTGGGGCGTAGGCCGCGTAGTAGCCGGTCGTGAAGGCGGCGGCCGCGATGATGGCTGCCAACGCGAGGGTTAGGGGGCGCACGTCTAGGTATTGGGCGGCTTGGGTTAAAAGTGGCCCGCTACGCTTATCAGCTGCGCCGGCGTTATCCGCGTGTCATGAAGGGCGTAGCTGTGATTGGGCTTAAGAAGTCCGGGAAGACTACCGTGGCCGAGGCCCTTGTCAGGGAGCTGGCCAGGCGTGGCTACAGGGTTGCGGCGGTGAAGCACGCGCACGGCGGGCTAACCCTGCCCGAGGCGGACTCTACGCGGCTCTACAGGGCTGGCGCCGCTGAGGTCATAGCGGTGTCCCCCGGCGAGACGGAGCACGTCGCGTCTAGGGGCAAGCAGCTTTGGGAGGCGCTTAGCCTGCTGAGGGGCTACGACTACGTCGTGGTGGAGGGCTTCAAGTCCGCCTTTCCGGGCATGAGGATCGTCGCCGCCAGGACTGTGGAGGAGGCGTTGAAGTTTAAGGGGCCCCTCGTCCTCGCCTACAGCGGCCCCGTCGCCTCGCTAAGGCCGAGGCCCGAGCTGCCAGCGCCCGTCGTGGACGCCCTGGGGGAGCCTGGGAGGCTCGCCGACCTGGTGGAGGAGAGGGCGTTTGAGGTGCCGCCGGCCCTTGACTGTGGCTTCTGCAAGTATAAGAGCTGTATAGGCCTCGCAACGGCGATTGCTAGGGGGGAGGCGACGATCAGGGAGTGCACGGTGCTCGCGTCGCCGGTGAGGCTGCGCGTGGACGGGGAGGAGATAGCGCTCAACCCGTTCGTCCAGGACGTCATAGCGAACGTTGTTAGGGGCGTTGTGGCGACGCTTAAGGGCGTCCCCGAGAAGCCCTCGAAGATAGAGATAGAGGTTACCGGCTAGCCCTCCAGGGGCCTGTAGTCCTGGTTTTTTATGGCCTCCACTACCTCCTCGCCGTGCTCCTCGACGTACCGCCTCACGAGGGCGCCCAGGGCGCCGCCGGCCGCCATCACCACCGCCCCCTTGAGGGCGAAGAGCACGGGTATCGCGGCCGCCACTGTGAGGAGGAAGCTCCAGGGGCCTATGAGTGGCGAGAGCACGGGTATAAACGCTAGTATCAGGGCGCCGAGCAGAAGCCCGCCTAGGAGGCCGGCTATCAGCCCGGCGAGGGCGCCGCGGCCAGGCGAGCCGCCGGCGATGTAGCCTGCGACGAGGCCTGCGATAAGGTTCCCCACTATGGGCATGCCGCCCAGCAGGGCTCCGAGCACGGAGCCCACCAGTACGGCTACGAAGAGGCTTCCCATCACGCCCCCAACTGCGCCACGGCTAAAAAGCTTGCCGTAGCCCCAGTATCACGGCTGGGCCTGGCAGTACAGCGCGAGGCCGAGTGAGAGCAGGGCTAGGCCTGCGAGCGACAGCCACGCGCCTGAGACCAGGGATAGCAGCATGTCGAGGGCCGCGGCGCGGAGAAGCCTCCTGGCCTCGCCGCACCCGAGCCTCCCCTCCCCCACGGCCCTGTGGAGCCTCGACGCTGCCCGCGCGATGTAGAGGGAGTAGGCCGCCGCTGCGGCCATGGCGGCTCCGAGGGCGGCGAGGAGGGGCCAGGCCAGGGATGGGAGGGGCGGCGGCAAGACTTGGGTAAGCGCCGCCACGCCGCTCACCGCTAGTAGCAGGGCTGCTGCCCTCACGAGGTCGGCTGCGGCGAGCACGTAGAGCAGCGTTGACCCTAGCTCCGTCAGGGTCTGGGCGGCCAGCCTGGATGACACGGAGGATTATGGGGCTTGGAGATATATTATACCCGGCCATCATAACCCCTGTGGCGCTGGGCGTCGACGACCTCAGGCGGTTCCTCGAGGAGAAGGGTGTGGAGGCGGAGATAGTGGAGGCCGGCGAGGCCTGGAGCTCCGCGGAGGCGGCGAGGAGCATGGGCGTCTCCCTCGGCGAAGTCGCCAAGACCGTGGTCTTCGTGGGCGACGGTGGAGTGGTGCTCGTCGTCCTCCCCGGCGACGCGAGGGTTGACCAGAAGAGGCTTGCGAGGCTCCTCGGCTATAGGAGGCTCAGGCTCGCCAGGCCGGAGGAGGTGGAGGCAGCCACCGGCTACAGGCCGGGCGCCGTGCCGCCGGTCGGCCACAGGGGCGGGGTGAGCGTCGTCGTTGACAGGGCGCTCCTGGGGAGGCGGTGGGTGTACGCGGGCGGGGGCAGCGAGAGGCACCTGCTCAGGATAAGGCCCTCCGACATCGTCGCCCTCACCGGGGCCCGGGTCGTCGACGTGCCGCGCAGGGGTGGTCGGGGTTGAGGAGGGTAAGCGTCACGCTGCCGGAGGACGTGTTCAGCGTG